>MNZB01000004.1 GCA_001873435.1 Candidatus Pacebacteria bacterium CG2_30_36_39 | reverse complement strand
TGACATGGGTGGCGGTGGAGGTGGATCTGGATATATTGGTGGCGCTGGAGGCATAACAGTTACTAATGGCACAACCACCGCAGCCGGTGGAGCTACACAGGGAATTGGACTTGGAGGAGCAGCCTCTACCAACGGTACCAATGGTAAGGTCATTGTTTCTTACACAACCACTGATAGAAACCATGCAACTCCAACTGGAACAACAGTTACCAATGGAATTTCTGGCAAAGCAAGAAGTTTTAATGGCAGTAGTGACTTTGTCTTAATCCCCGCTTCCTCAAATTTAGATGTCCAAAATCTAACCATTGAAGCGTGGGTTTATTCTGACAACTTCAATCAAAGCGGTTTTATCTTTGAAAAAACTACTAACGGCTTGGTAAACACCCAATATTCTTGCTTCTTTAATAACACTAACACCTTTTATTTTAGAACCCACAATACAACTCCTACCCAAGACGATCTTACCCTTACCACTAACTCATATTTTGTAAATGGCAGCTGGAACCATGTAGCTTGTACTTATGATGGCGTAAATAAAAAGGTATATGTAAATGGAGCTGAAGCAGCCACTAAAGCCTATACCCAAACCCTGCAAACTAACCCTGCTGGCACAGCCATTATTGGTGCCTATGGTAGTGGCACTAGTTATTTCTTTAATGGCAAAATTGATGAGGTAAAAATTTCCAACGTAGGTAGGTCAGCAGAAGAAATTGCGGAAAGCTACAGGGCTGGTCGAGATAAATATATTAGTTTAAATAATTTTTCAGCAACCGACCTTTCCAGCAAAGCCTCACTCCCCTTCTATATCGCTGCTGATAGGCCAGGAACATATTTAACTGCAACTATTGGTGAATCAAATTTTGCTAATTATCAACCAGATGCAAACACGGTAGCTCTGTGGCATTTAGATGAAAGATCAGGTTCTGGGGCATATATCAAAGATAGCAGTGATAATGCAAACAATGGCTCAACTACTTCAACAACACATGTGGAGGGAAAAATTGGTAAAGGAAGATTATTTAGCAATAGTTCTATCGCACTGAGCAGCGGCTCAAATGCCAATGTGACTGGAGATATTACTTTGGACATGTGGATTAAACCAAACTCTTTTGCAGCCGCAGCCACTCCAATCCACAAAGATTCTCAGTATTCATTTCAAATCAATACTTCAGGACAAGTCTCGTGGGCTGACAGCTCAAACTGGAATTATGCTGCCTTTGGCGCAACTAACATTGGATTAACAACTGGAAATTGGCAACATCTTGCTTTCACAAAGACTGGTGGCACTGTAAAAATATACCTAAATGGCGTAGAAAAAGCTTCAAAATCATTTGGTGGAGCACTAACATCTACTGCAAATATCATGAACATGGGCTGCTATTCTGGAGTATCTGTTTGTGGATCTGCCTATTTCAATGGAAGTCTTGATGAAGTTCGCATCAGCAATATCGCTCGCTCTGCATCTGAAATACGTCAAGCCTATGAAGTAGGACTGAGATCTCACCCAATCACTATTGATTTTGCTGCTATTGGAGCAGTTAGTAATGTAATTTCCAGTAGCACTGATACTAGCTTCAACATTGACGCCACTGCATATGGATTAAGCTCAAAAGGCTCAGGAATATATAAGGGAGATAAAATAATTGTCCGTGAAAACTACAACGGCACTGAATACATAGCTCAAGGAACAGTTAGGAGCGTTACCCCATCAATCGGCGCAATCACCGTCTCTAGTTGGGACGCTGCCAGCACTTTCCCAGCCGGAGGCTTTACAGAAAACGCTGACTTCTTCAAATGGCAACAAGAATACTGGCCTCTCACCAACAACACAATTTCATCTCACATGGATGGCATCAATACTCTTACTCTTAAACAAACTGATGGCCAAGAAGGTAGAACTATTTGGTTGGATAGCTTCCGTTCAGGAAACTATTTAACCAACCCAGCAGGATCAACTTTAACCTCATCATTGGGCAGACAATATCTACAATATCGAGCTATCTTTAGTAGTTTTGACCCATTCGTTTCCCCAAGCCTATCGATGGTTTCCTTTGCGGCTACAACAGGACCAACTCCATATCTAACCCCAACTCCAATGCCAGCCTACGATGGAGATACTGGAGGAGTACAGGGAGCTTCTAGCTGTTATTTGGAAGAATCTCGCCTTGATAACTCTGTAACATTACATTGGACTGATGGTGCTACCGATGAAATCGGTTATGAAATTGAAAAACAAATTAACAATGCAGAAGAATGGCAATTTGTTGATATCACTACACCAAATGCCCAATCATATAGTGACACGGATGTTGCTGCCGGCAACATTTATAGGTATAGAGTAAGAAAACGCGGAGATGATGGTGCTACCGGAGATTGGTGTGGCACTCAAGTCATAGATATGAGAACTGGCAATGCCCAGATAGAGGGTCTAAAAATTCAAGGCGTAAGAATAGACTAAAGTTTATTCACAAGTGTAATATGCACTAGCTACTGGACTAGCAATTCCACAACGAGTAGCGCTCGCTGCAATCTCGGCGTCTGAACCATTTTCTAACACCACATAAAGCTCATATGCATCTCCACTTTGTGTTTGAGCATAAACAAAACTCTCAGGTAAATCCTTCATATAAAGAGTTCCATTGGCTCCAGAAGTTTCAAAGTCATTAGAACACGCTGCTGTTCCAGGAGCAGAAGCATCGCCGCAACCCAAAATTGCTCCGCCAGATGCTGTTGGATAAACCTGATAATCGTTGTAATACAAACGCAGCGCATTACGTAAATTAATTAAAGAATTTTTTGCTCTTGAATCTCGAGCTCTCTCACGAGCACCTAATAAGTTTGGTAAGGCAATAGCTGCTAAAACACCAATAATGGCAATTACTACTAATAACTCAACCAAAGTAAAACCTGCTTTATAGTAATTTTTCATTTGAACCTTTAACTAATTATTCTACTGTCAATGCATGTCCAAAAGATGGATCAATATTTGTACTAGCAATACCATAATTACAAGTAGAAATTGTATTAATAGCACAGTCTGTGCCCGTATAAACCATAATGTCGCTACCTGACTTATTCAGGTCACCATCATTTTCATTTTCGAGATTAGCATATAATTCAAAATTGGTACCATCCTGAGAAGTGTAGTAGTAGGTTCCGCCACCAGGATCTTCTGGTAGTAAATTCATATAAAGAGTCGATGGATTAGCTGGATCCACAAAAGGCTCTCCCCAATCCTGTGTACCAATACCATTCTTACCAGTATAAATAGGATAAGAACCCTTATCGTTGTAATAAAGCTCAAGTGCTCTAGCAATATTTTGTAAGTCAGTTTTGCGGGCAGAATCTCTAGATTTTCTTTGAGAACTAGTAAAAGAACCCAAACCAATTACTAATAGCAAAGCCAAAATCACCATAACAATTAATAGTTCAATCATGGTGAAACCAGTTAATTTTTTCTTAAACATATTCATATTTTATCCTAACGAGCACAACGTATAGCTAATGGAACATCATCTTCTGTACAGCTGCCAGTACAACCGCTGATCACAAAACACTCATCATAAGAATTATAAGTATCAGGACACCCAGCTGTTGGTAAATAAGCAAAAGTATAATGATCACAAGTACCATCGGGAGCAATTACCCATGACCCTGGTTCTAAAGTCGGAGTTGGTGCAGAAGTTGCTGTTGGCAAAGGTGTTGGACCAGCAACCTGATTCCAACCAGCAGTCATCGGTGCACCCATGGCAATGGCATAGTTGTAACTAGTGTCTTGATAGTAGCAACCATTTACTTGGTCGCAACCCACATCCTCAATACTTGGGTCATTAAGATTTTCTAGTTGAGCTAAAACTCGATATCCAGCGCACCAATCACCTTCAAATGAAAAGCCTAAATACGGCAATTCATCTTGAGGATCACAGGGAATCTCTTTAAGATATGGCTGTAAATCAGCGCCACCACAATTATTCAACATCGTTAAATCTGGATAACACTCGTTATCATTATAGTAGTCTTCAAAAGCTATTCTTAAATCTTCTAAATCATCTTTGCGTTGGGCATCTCTTGCTCTACTAATCTGACGATTGTAACCAACAAATAGAGCAATAGATAAAATTCCAATGATCGTAACTACGATTAAAATCTCAATCATCGACATACCACTAACACCCTTTGTATCAAAGCGATGCCGACTGATATTTTTTGATTTTTTTAGCCAGGAAAATGACATTTATTTCGGGAAAAGTTCCCCTTTCTTCAAAAGCATTTTTCTACTACTCTTAGTACCAAGAAGTAACTATACTGGAAGTACATATGAAAAACAATTCTGCCCTCTCTTTTGTTCAAAGTAGCACCGCAATCCTGCTTCAAGCTTTACTAGTCATTGCCCCTCTATTAGTCGTGCCTTACACCAGAAACTTAATTGTTGATACCAAATCACTTTTCCTTTTTCTAATTGCTCTTTTAGTTACCCTAGGATTTGCTATTAAAACATTCAGTAAGAAAAAATGGGAATTGGCTGTCTCCCCTTTAACTCTTCCGTTGGCCTTATTTGGTGGCTCAGTTTTAATTTCTAGCTTTCTTTCACAGAAATATCCAGTCGAATCACTATTGGGCATGGGTGGAGTCTATATCTCTCTAGCTTTAATCGGCATCTTTGGTAGCTCCATGGTCAAAGGTAACTACACTGAAAAAGTTACCAAACTCCTGGGAATTTCTGGAGGATTACTTGCCATCAGTATGGTGCTGGAACAATTCGGCTATGGACCTTCTAGATTAATTAACTCCATCTCCGCATTCGACCTGCCTCACAGCTTGCTGTTCAACCTCAGCGGCTCCTCTTTTGTAGCTGCTCAGGTAATGCTAATTGCCCTAGTTGGCATAGTTGCTGGTGTACTTAATAAGAAAAACCTAACCACGACAGATCTTGGGTTGGGCATTGTTAACTTGCTCGGCCTACTTCTAGCTGGCTGGTCAATGTTGCCAGGAAAAATTGCTGCAGTCACCCTCACTCCATTCCAAGCAAGTTGGACAGTAGTGCTCCGTAGCTTGGAATCATTACAAAGCGCCATCATTGGCCACGGACCTGCTTCATATGTAAACATGTACACTCGCTTCAAACCTCTATGGACCAATGGCCAATCCTACTGGCAGTTTAATTTTGGTTCAGCTAGTGACGTACCACTTACTTTAGTTGTCACAGTTGGACTTTTGGGCTTAATTAGTTGGTTATTCTTAGTTGGTAAAGTTTTCTTACAAACCAAACTTTCAAGTAAAGAAAGTAAGCCATTACTAATGATGCTTTTGGCTACTTATATTATTCAACTAGCTGTTCCAGCCAACGTAGTTATGGTCTCAATTCAAGCAGCCCTATTTGTCTTCTGGGTTGCTGCCAATCAAAACCACTTCTCCTTGCTTCAATTTAGAACCTGGAAAGTTAGATCTTTCCCAAAGAAACTTGAATTCATTCAACGTATCTTTGGCAAAAAGAATTGGTTCTTGAACCTTACTGCCATATTATTAGCTGTTGCTTCTTTGGGAACAACATACTTAGTGGGAATGTCATACATTGCTCAACACTATATGTACCGAGCTAATAACGCTCTAGCTAAAAAAGATATTGTTCAGCTCTATGAGAATCAAAGAAAAGCAGTTGCTACCAACCGCTATCTCGATACTTTCCGTAGAGAATATGCTTTAACCAATCTTCAAATTGCCATCGCACTTTCAAATAATGCAGATATCACTGAAGAAGAAAAGCAACAAGCTATTCAATTAGTCAGCCAAGCAATTAGAGACGGCAAGGCTGCTACCTTACTTGATCCAGCTGATGTAGACAACTGGACCACTCTAGCTGAAATCTACCGCAACTTAATTGGTACTTCAGCTGAAGCTAGTAACTGGGCAGTCAGTAGCTTGGTAAGCGCAGTGCAAGTCAATCCAATTAACCCTAACTTACGTTTAGAGATT
The DNA here is from genome assembly GCA_001873435.1 of Candidatus Pacebacteria bacterium CG2_30_36_39. Lineage (GTDB taxonomy): Bacteria > Patescibacteriota > Microgenomatia > UBA1400 > PJMF01 > CG2-30-36-39. The sequence goes on along the minus strand of MNZB01000004.1, from coordinate 365,236 downwards.
GGAAGACTTGCTTTGGCCGACAAAAAGTCACAAGATGCTCTAACTTTCTTTGCTCAAGCAGCTGAATTGAAACCTGACATGGCTGCCGCTTATTATCACCTAGGCTTGGCTTTCCAACAGATGAACCAGCCAGAAGATACTAAAAAGGCATGGCAAAGAGCATTACTATTGCTAGAGAATGACTCAAGTGATTACATTACTTTGAGCCAACAACTCGCTCAATTGGAAGAGGTCATTAAATCTAACCCAACTGGCACTCAAGAGACAACCACAGCTCCTGAAGTACCACCTGCTCCAACTGGCACTCAACAACCAGGAATTACTCAGCAGAACGTACAACAGCAAGAAGCTGATATCTTAAATCCAGGATTAGATGCTCCGTTAGATCCAGCCATTGTGCAGTAATTAAAAATTACAAAGAACCTAAAAACCCCACCATATGGTGGGGTTTTTATTTACACAGTTTTAATTACTAATTATTTAACAAAAACCAAATCAGCAATCTGTTGTTTAATTTCACTTAATCCATCACCAGTAAAACCACTGAAAATCTGTAAGGTTTGTTTTTCTTTGACAAATTTATTAACAATAGCCTGACGAAGCTCATCGCTATAAATATCAATCTTATTTAAACTAACCAAAAATGGTTTTTCAAGTAAAGCTGGGTGATACTGTTTTAGCTCCTGACGCAAAGCTTGATATTGATTCCAAACTTGATCCGCTTTTTCTTCATCACTCAAATTGGTATCTGAAACCACTTCTTCTGGTAAGAACAAAATAAAAAGCAACATTTTACTATTTTCAATATGACGTAAAAAATCCAAACCCAGACCCTTGCCTTCGCTAGCCCCTTCTATTAAACCTGGAATATCAGCAACCACAACATCTCTACCATCAGCTAAGCTCAAAACACCTAGATTTGGTTCAATTGTTGTAAAGGGATAATTGGCTGTTTTAGGATTTGCCTTAGTAATTTTCGAAAGCAAAGTACTTTTACCTGCGTTGGGGTAACCTACCAGGCCAATATCAGCCAATAACTTCAACTCTAGGGTAATTACCTTCTTTTCACCAAAAGTTCCATATTCTGCCTCTAATGGAGTGGTATTAGTAGAACCTTTGAAAGAAGTATTTCCTCTGCCACCAAAACCTCCTTGGCAAATTACAACTTCTTGACCAGCTTCGGTAAAAGTAACTAACTCTAATTTTCCCTCATCTAGACCCAGTAGACTGTCTGCATCTCTAAAAGGAATTCCTTGTCCTTCTTTTTCAGTAAAATATTTATCAAATTCAATTTCATTTCTATTGAGCAAATGACTAACGCCATATTTTTTTCTGCGAATAAGACCCTGGTGATTTTCATTTTCCAAAAAAACAACAGTGCCTAGCGGTACTTCCAAAATTATGTCCTCACCTCTTTCACCTGTTTTTTGACGACGACCACCAGTTTCACCAACACCCGCAGTAATCTCCTTTTTGCCCATGTAATGTTTTAGAGTATTAAAATGCCCAGATGCACGCAAAACAATATTGCCACCATCACCACCATGACCTCCATCCGGACCACCTTTTGGAGCATATTTCTCATGACGAAAAGAGATGCGTCCGTGTCCACCATCTCCTGCTATTAAAGTTAATTTGACTAAATCTATCATTTTTCCTGTCTTACAAAATTATTTTCGTAATTAATTTATGTATTTTATCTAAGATAATTACTTGGGTTCAATAAAGCTCCACCCTGACGAATTTCAAAATGTAAATGAGTACCAGTTGATCTACCAGTATTTCCCATTTGACCCAAAACATCTCCGCGCTTTACTCTTTGGCCGGCCTTAACTTGAATAACGCTCATGTGGGCATAGAGGGTAACAAAGCCATTGCCATGATCTATCATGACACGATTGCCATATCCAGTGTTATCAAGCCAACCTGCCACAGTGACAACTCCAGCATCAGTAGCCAAAATTTGTCCTCCTGCTTTATTTGCGATATCAAATGCTTTATGGTAAAAACTATAACCCTGGGTGATTCTACCAGATGCTGGCCAAATAAATGATCCAGATGCAGAAACACTACCAGCGTCAGGTGTTAAAACACCATAGCGAGTAGCATTGGTAGTTCCTGAGGCAATTGCTCTTGGCATAACTCCATTTGGAACCATAAGATACTGACCGGCTACTACATCAAAATCTTCATCATTAAGAAATTCATTAAAAGGATAGTCAACGATTACCTGCAATTGAGAGTCTTCTAAACCATATTTTCTACCTATGGAATAAATTGTTTCACCTCTAGCAACTTTATGCCTTATTCCATCAACTGGTAAGATTCTTAGCTCATCACCAGCTTTAATTTTAGATTTTTCAGTTAAATTATTTTCCCAAAGAATAGTACTAACTTGTAAGCCGTAGCGCTGAGCAATGCTAGAAAGAGTTTCTCCATCAGAAACTATGTGGTCAATGATTTCACCACCACGATATTGACGAACTTCTTCTGCTTGAAGGGTATAAAAATCAGGAGCATAAGCAGTAGCAGTGCTTAGAATAGGACCAATATTTCCTGCTTGCTGTTTTTCTGCGTCATTAAGAATAACTGGACCTACAGTAATCAATAAAAATACCAGGCCAATAGTGCCAAAATGCAAAAATGGTCGAGCGTAACGACCGCGTTTTTTATAAAGCAAGTCAACTAAGAAGTCTTTTCCTCCTTCAAAACGAGAAAACCAACCATAACCTCGATACTTGACATAGGCACGCAAAAAAAGAAAGTAGTCTTGGATATCCTTGACTATTAATCGTTCACGAAAGCTGATCTTTTTTTCCTGCATAATTCGATTAAGTTACCATTCATTCTACCAGACAATAAAATGATCTAATAGTTTGCTTAAGTCCATAAAAAAATCCTCACTCTTAAAGAGAATGAGGATTTTCTTTTTTTATCTTTTTATTAACCTGTTTTTAATGAAGCCAAAAACTCTTTGTTTGATTTAGAGCGTTTAAGCTTATCGATCAAAGTTTGAGTACGGTCATCTTTATTGAGCATATCCAACATACGATGCAAAGTAATAATTGATTGATAAGTCATAGGCTCGACCATTAAATCGTCGCGACGTGTACCAGATTTTTGTACATCAATAGCTGGGTGGATACGACGCTCAGCCATCGTACGATCCAAGTGCACCTCTTGATTACCAGTACCCTTAAATTCTTCATAAACCAAGTCATCCATTCTAGAACCAGTATCAACCAAGGCTGTACCAATAATAGTTAATGACCCAGGAATTTCAAAGTTACGAGCTGCACCAAAGAATTTTTTTGGTGGAAACAAGGCTGCTGGATCAAAACCACCAGATAGGGTTCTACCAGAAGTAGGCATTGCCAAGTTATAGGCACGAGCAAGACGAGTGATGGAATCAAGCAAGATAATTACATCTCGACCGCTTTCCACCATGCGTTTAGCTCTTTCCAATGCTAATTCAGCAACTCTAACTTGATCTTGAGCCGACTCATCAAAGTTACTTGCAGCAACTTCGCCTTTTCCATCAGTAATGGTAGCAATATGACGACGAATATCAGTCACTTCCTCAGGCCTCTCACCTACTAAAACTGCAATTTGATGAATTTCTGGATTATTAGCAGCTACACCAGTGGCAATGTTTTTTAATAAAGTGGTTTTACCAGCTTTTGGAGGAGAAACAATTAAACTTCTCTGACCCTTACCAATTGGTGCGATCATATCGATCATACGCAAAGACAAAGGTTCTGTTCCAGTTTCAAGAATAATTTGTTCATCTGGATAAACCGGAGTCAAATTCTTGAAAAATGGACGATTTTCTTTAAGAAATTCTTCAACAGTTTTGCCGTTTACCGCATCTACCTGTAATAGACCCCAATAACGTTCGTTTTCTTTAGGTTTTCTAGCAGGACCAGTGACTACATCGCCAGGTCTCAATTTTAATCTACGAATTTGAGCATTGGAAATATAGGTATCTCGCTCATCTTCAGAAAAAGATACGCGCAAAATACCATGACCTTCTCTGGAGTTATCCAAAGAACCGGTAATAGTTTCTATGATGTCTTCTTCTCTTTCGTGGATTGGCTTACGAGAAATCACAGTTCTACGAGGAGAAACAGAAATTCTACCTCTAGAATATTGGTTTCTGTTTTCTTCAGTTCTACTGAAATTATTATTCGAAACTTCTGGAGCTTCTGATTTTTCTACATCAGCCTCTTCGGTGATGGTTGGTTCACTAGCAACTTCGCTAGGTTTTACCTTTAATTCTTCTGCAGCTTTATCCGCAGTAGTAACAGTTTTGGCTGGCATACAGCTTCTGTTTCCTTTCTTAATTACTTATGACAAAAAAATATCTAATAAACAGTCCATATAAAATAGTTTTTGGGAGAGTTTCTTTTGGAGAATATCTATAATTCTCAAAGAGAATTCGTACATTATGCCAAACAAAGGCAGATTTGTCAAAATTTTTATTCAGCAATCAATGCAGTTATCTTTTCCAAAGCATTATTCTCATCAACAACTGTCCAACCTTTTTCCTTAGCAATTCGTACTAAATCATTTTCTGTACGATTGGCTTCTTTCATAACAATTGGTTTACCCATAGCCCTCAACATCTCAACATCAGAAAAGGAATCTCCCATTGCCAAAGAATTTTCCCAATCAATTTGTTTTTCTGGATATAATTTTTCAACCAAATCATTGAGTTGTTCTAGTTTGTGTTTTGCTAATGAAAGAACAATCTCTGCTTCTCCACTATACTTTCCCAGCTCGTCTACTTTCACGGAAGTAGCGCGAAATCTTTCAGCAGAAAAATAGTTATCCTGACAAAAACAACTCACAATTTCTTTTGGGCTGGCGCTAATTACAAGAGTAGTAAAACCACTATTATTTAATTCATTGAGCAATGGTTTTACAAAAGAAAAAGTATTGGCTTTTGCTGTTTCCCAAACTTTTTGAGCAGCAAGAACATATTGCTCAGAATCCTTGCCAGTCATTTCTTTTAAATAAGTCTGTAGCCATAACTCTGACATTTCTTCACGGCCCAATTTTCCTTGAGCATAATCATTTTCTATGCCCTGAAGAAAACGTAAAACCTGACCGCTAAATAAACCTCTTTTAACTAATTCTTCCAACAAAGCCAATGATAGGACTCCAGTGCTTAGGGTTCCATCAATATCAAATGCAGCTAGTTTTGCTGAGTTGTTATGTTGCATAAAAGTTAGTTATTTTACATCGATCTAAAAACAAAAAAGATGATGAATGTTACAAATTCATTTACATTTATAAGAGCAATTGGTAATGCTCAAAAAATAGGTTTATTCAGAAAGTACACCTAAAGCACTTTCTCCTTCAATCTCTACCAGTTTAGCATAACGGAAAATGCGAATAGGAGAATCCAGGTGTTTGCAGGTATAAAGAATTAAATCTGCTTGGTAATCTGAAATTTCCTCGCCTTCTTCGCCTGCGTAGATTTCATAAACCCACTTGCGTTGATCGGCAATAATTTCGATTCTATCACCTGGCTCTAGGTCAGGTAAATTATAGAAAGAATGGTATTTCCAATAGTCATCTTTCCACCACCAATCAAAGCCATAGCGATGTCCAGCGACAATCATTGGTTTTGAGCGATCACCTGGACCACCAAACTCAGGTACCCACCAAATTCCAGTATTGAGAGCTTCTTCATAGTTTTCGGTTTGCTGTAATTCTGAACGAACTCCAATGCGAGGAATAATTAACCAATTACCTGTGGGTAAATTAGGATTAAATGGAGGTTTATAACTTCTCTTAGAAGGCAAAAGTTTGCGTTTAGTAGCAGCTTCATCTAGTAGGTTAAAATTTAAATTAAAATCACCTTTTAGCTCAGTTGCTTGAGCTATTGGTTTTTCAGTAGTTCTTGGAAAGAAAGTATAAAGAAGGCTGGGTCCTTGCCATAGCAATAATCCACCAAAGCTAATAACAATAATCAAATTCAAAAATCCTTTTAATAAGTTTTTGAATAAAGATCGTTTTTTATTTGGTTTTTGACGACGTTGTTGTTTTTTAGTCAACATGTTTTTAGCCAAGTTGCCATCTACTTTACCTGTTAATTCGCCAAGAAACAAAGCCTTGGCAAAGGTTAAAGATCTGGTAACTGGTCTAGCACTAATGTGTTTTGACATAAGATCAAGTATTATAGCTTATATTTAGCTAAAAGTCAATGTTATAGGATAAATTACTTGAGTAAAATATATTTCTAAAACTTTAAAAGCGGAAGTCGTTAACATGAGAATGTTTAAACAATCAAGGAATGGTGCACGGCAAGCCGTGCACCATTGTGTTAGAGCGCGATTCTTTTGGCTATGGGCCGATGACAAAGATCTTTAAGTTGGGGAATTGAGCCTGCAAATCCTCCAACCAACCTTCTTCGTTCTCTTCTTCCAGCCCCAGCGCAAGCCGGGCAATCTGGTCGTCGTCCATAATGTCCTGAAGGTGAGCACGTAGATTGCGCTCGCAGGTGCAATTGGTTTCGACGTCTGGCTGAACGTAGTCGGTTGATCCTTCATCCTCAAGCATGGGACGAATCTTAGCGCGTAGCGCTTCGACTGTCTCCACATCTTTTACAAGCCTGGTGAAGAAATCTTGCATGTCAACAATTTTCATCATTGAACTCCTTGAATTGGTGTAGACCAGCTATAACCTCTCACTCACGTGAGAGCAAATAGATAGCCTCAGTCTAAAGAATTAAAAATATATTTCTCCAGACTAAGACTATCTAAGATAGACCAGGCATCAATTAAAGTTTCCTTAATTTTTGTAAACAATTTCTCATGTTAACGAGCTTAAAAAATGTCTAAAAATCTTATTTTACACAGCAAATGTGCCTAAAGATTTCTAGACAGGTTGTTATTATATCAATTTGTGTCAAATAAAAAAAATTATGAGCTTAAAAAAAATAAATTTAGTCAATAAAAAAAGCGTTAAGCTGAAGTTCGGTAGCCTGCCCAACCGACCGAACTTCAACCCAACGCTTTTCACAAATATAACCCGTATTATACACCAACCTCGATCATTACTATATAGAAAAGTATAGTAATAATCATAAATATCTAGTTTACCGTACCCGACGAAAATGCTATGTTCAGATCATCTCTCACACACTCTGAGGAGTAACGTGAGAAATACCTGAGCAATATTATTCGTGGTCTTCCAGCGGTAATGTTGCACTGTGATCCACCGTTTTGTAGTTCTGCCTGCCATGTTCTGGAATCTACAAATCGGTGGATTTTTTTTCTTCCGATTTTAAGGTCTTTTAAATCCCCTACTCGATCTTCCATGTCCAAATGTTCTTCCAAAACCATCTGAACTCTTTCGGGTATTTATTTTGACGTAATTCACTATAACTCTTTTAAGCTATTTTTGTCAACATTTGCTATCTTATAGTTATTTTTATGCATATTTATTCATATCTCATAACAATATATTTAAGGAATAACCAGACTACATATATTAGTTTTCAACAACCATAAAAATAATGAGGAAAACTAGATAATAACTCAAATCGTGTATAATAAGCTTATGGAAAAACCAATTTTTGGAAAAATTATCAAAGAAATAGAAAAAAATGGCGTCAAAGTACAGCTAATTGAAAGAGAGGCTGAAAATGGACAAGAAGCAGAATATCTATTTCACTTACCCCAAACAGAAGGTCTACCAGGCACAAACATGGAACCACTTGGAATGGGTCAAAATCTGGAACAAGCTGAAACAATGATTGATTTAGCTTTGAAATACTTAAATATTTACTGGGATCCCATGTATCTTTATGAAATTATGCGCATGGCTATCTTTAGAGATATCTTTGGCGTCCAATCAACAATCTCCACTGAAATGCCTGACTTTCTAAACGCGCTAACCAAAGCTGAAATTCATTAATTTTGGACTCTGCTCTCCCCTTTGCACCTGATCTTTGTATATAATGAAGGCTAGTTTTATGACGCCACATACATTAATTGAAATTCGAACTGGTCGCGATGCTGAACATACTCCTGAAACAGCTGTTCAACTTTATTCTACTTTACCAAAACTTTATAACAATATTTTTTATAAACTCATTGGCAAAGAAGAACATTTCAGCCTAGAAATTGTAGTTCGTGATCAAGTAATTAGATTTCTAATGTATATTCCAGAACGTTTAGCTGAATACCTCAGAGGTAGTTTAATTGCCAGTTATCCAGAATCATTGATAACAGAACCACTAGAAGATCCTCTCTTAGATTTCTTTGATGTTAACGGCAAACTCATTACCCCTTCATTTGTTAAAACCGGCAACTTAAAACTTGCTAATGCAGAATATTTACCCTTAAAAACCTACACCGACTTCAAAGAAGTTGATCCCTTGGCCTCTCTATTAGCCTCTCTTTCCAAAAGCCAACCAAATGACGTAATCCACATTCAATATGTAGCTTCTCAGGATAAAGAAGGATGGAAGCGTAAAGGATGGCAACAAATAGAGAATAAGTCTAGTGATGATAGCGTATCTGGATATCACCGCCAAAAATCTATTATTGAAGAAAAACTCAAAAAAGAATCATTAAAAGTTGGCATAAAAATTGCTATCCGTACTGAATCTACCCAGCGTAGTGAATTAATCTTAGAAACCTTAGCTGCTACCTATAACGCAATTTCTAAAAGCGAAGGAAATCTCTTGGTACTGCGCCGAAACTATGTCTTCAAAACCCATTTTATAAAAATGATGCAACAACGCTCATTCTTGCGCTCCCCTCGCTTTCACTTAGCCTTAGATGAATTAGCCACTCTATATCACTTACCAAACAAAGATCTAGAGGTTATCCCAAACATTGCTTGGGGTAAAAATCTCTTGGGCGAACCACCAGAAAACCTACCCATTATTACCAAAGACACCGATCCTGAATTAAAAAATAACACTAATGTTTTTGCTGAAACTACTTTCAAAAATCGTAGTGTTAAATATGGACTACGAAGTGTAGACCGTAGACGCCATATGTATGTCATTGGCAAAACAGGCACTGGTAAATCAACCCTACTAGCAAATATGGCTATCAACGACTTAAAAAATGGAGCTGGTATTTGTGTTATTGATCCACATGGAGATCTAGTAGAAACTCTTCTCAACTACATCCCAGCTCGTCGTATTAATGACGTTATTTATTTTGATCCTAGTGATCCAGAGAGAACAGTTCAAATAAATCTTTTTGAAGGTAAAAATGTAGTTCATCGAGAACTAATTGCTTCTGGAATCATCTCTATTTTTCAAAAACTCTACGGATATTCTTGGGGTCCTCGTTTGGAATATATCCTACGCAATGCCCTTTTAACTCTTTTAACCAGTGATAATGCCAGGCTTTCTGACATCCTAGAGCTTTTAACCAATCCTAAGTTTCGTGAAAAATATGTTGAAAATCTTCAAGATCCCATTCTTAAAAGTTATTGGGTTGATGAATACAACAAGATGCAAGATAGATTGCGTACAGAATCAATCGCTTCTATCTTAAATAAAGTTGGACAGTTTACCTCATCTCCTTTAATTCGTAATGTTGTTAATGCTCACAAAAGTTCTTTTGATATTGAAGACATTATGAATGAGGGAAAAATACTCCTAGTTAATCTTTCACAAGGAAAATTGGGTGAAGATAATGCTACTCTTTTAGGCGCCATGATGATTACTAAAATTCAACTTGCTGCTATGGCCAGAGTAAATATTCCAGAAGAACAACGTCGAGATTTTTATCTTTACGTAGATGAATTCCAAAACTTTGCTACTGAAGCATTTATTAAAATTCTTTCCGAAGCTCGTAAATATCGTCTTAACTTAACCTTAGCAAATCAATATATTGCTCAGATTCCAGAAGAAGTACAAAAAGCTATTTTTGGTAACTGTGGAAGTACTGCAAGTTTTGTCATGGGTTCAGAAGATGCCCAAGTATTTAGTCGAGAGTTTGGTGAACATTACACTCCAGAAGAATTGGTTTCTCTTGAAAAACATCAAATTATTAATAGAATCTCTATTGATAATGTTATCTCAAAACCATTTCCAGCCCATACTTTAGCTTTAGCTAAGAGTAGTAATATGAATAAAGACAAAGTCATTAAAGTAAGCCGCGAACGCTATTCTAAAAAACGAGACTAAAGTAAATCCAAATCTTTCAATACTTCTCTAACAGTTTTGTGTGTTTCTCTTGAATATATTTCTGTAAAGCCTAAACGTTTGGCTTCTTTGATTCTTTTCTCCAAAAAACTAACTTTTCTTATCTCACCTAAAAGCCCTACTTCACCGATAAAAATAGCTTTTTGTGATATTTTCTTGTTCTTTAATGAGCTAGCAATTGCCACTGCCAAACCAAGATCAACCGCTGGTTCTTTAATAGTAAATCCACCTGCAGCATTCAAAAACACATCATTTGATTCCAATGGTAACCTGGCATGTTTTTGTAAGATAGCAGCCAAAATTTGAATTCTAGATAATTCTATTCCTCTACCCACTCTACGAGGCATTGCTAGTTGAGAATATGTAACCAAAGCCTGAACTTCAACCAATAGTGGCCTAGTTCCTTCCATAACTCCAACAGTTGCACTACCTGGAACTCCAAGCTCAGTTTGTTCCAAAAATAGCTCGCTAGGATTAGTTACTTCAGCCAAACCATAATCATCATGTTGAAAAACACCAACCTCGTCAGTGGCACCAAAGCGATTTTTTAAAGCTCTAACTAGTCTTAATTGTCCTGATCTTTCACCACTAATTTCAACTACTGCATCAACAATATGTTCAAGAACCTTGGGTCCAGCAATAATGCCATCCTTGGTTACATGACCAATAAAAAAGACTGGAATATGAAAAGCCTTAGCCATTTGAGTTATTTTTTCTGCTGATTCTCTAATCTGACCTACACTTCCACTGGCTCCTGTTAGCTCATTGGTAGTGATAGTCTGGATACTATCAATGATTACCAATCTTGGTTTATGTTTTGCCATAACCTGAACAATCTCTTCTACCTGAGTGGATGTTACGAACAACAATTTATTTAAAATATTCTTCGGGTCTATTTTGACTTTATCTATTGAACTATTTTTATGTTCTTTTTGTAAATATCGATTGATTCTAAGTGATATTTGAGATGGACTTTCTTCACCAGCAACATACACTATTGGCGCCTCACTCAACCAAGTTTTCGGTTTTCCAGTCATAGAAGATTTAGTAGATTTTTGGGTTAAGTTTTGTTCTGCAAAAGCAATATCTTTGTTTAATAAACCAACCACCACCTGTGTTAGCAATGTGGACTTACCAATTCCTGGTTCTCCGCCAACCAAAGAAACCATTCCTGGAACCAATCCTCCACCCAACACCCTATCCAACTCAGACAAAGTTGTAGAAAAACGGTTTTTGGCGGTTTCTGACAGCTCTACTTCTGGATAACTAATTAAAAAATCTGTTTCATTTCTTAGGGTTGTAGTTTTTCCCTTAGCATTCACAGTTACTTCAATAGCTTCTTCAACTAAAGTATTCCAAGCCCCACAAGCACTACACTGACCTTGCCATTTAGGAAAAGCCGCCTCACACTGTTGGCAGACAAATTGAGAATGTTTTTTAGGCACTAGTTGTATCTTACTCTATGCTGCCAACAAACAAAGTATCACCACTATACTGGCCAGTAACCGTTACTGTTTTGCCAACATAGGCAGAAAGATCTACTGCATAACTATCTATTTCTTTAGGAGTTTGTCCTGATTCAGCTAAATAATATCTACCTCCAGAAGCACTAATTATGCCTTTTTTGGTAGTATCACCAACCTTTTCTACTGCTTTTTGCTGAGTGGGCTGAACTGGAGCTGTCTGCTGAATACAACCAGCAAAAATTAAACCAGCAACACCAACTAAAGAGACCAAAATAAATTTCTTCATAAGACCCTTTCTAGTATTAAGTATACAGAACTTAACTCTATTGTTGGAGTAGTTTGGTGGTAGAAAAATCAGGATTATATTCACGAACTACCCTAACTTCTCCACCCACCTTAGACATTAATTTCTTTTTGGTATCCAGATATGCTGTATGAGAAGAAACTGCCAAAACTGCTGGTTTTATTTGTTTCAATAAATTCAAATGATCAGTTGGAGTACTAAACTCTTCTGGTAAAACAAAAACCAAATCAGCTATTTTAAGTTGTTCAAGATTCCTTTTTCTTTCTTGTTCAGAATAAACTGGTCTTGAACTACCTTTCATAGACTTAACTCTTAAATCTGACTCTAATCCAACAACCAACATTGTTCCCTCTATTTTTGCAGCCTTTAAAAAAGCCATGTGTTCCTGATGAAGAACATCGAATACTCCAGTCGCTAAAACAATCTTTTGCTTATTTAAAACCAATTGATAAAGAGCTTTCCAAGTAGCTAAAATTTGTTGTCTTGTATGATTGGAGTGAAGAAAGGCGCTATGAACATCAGCTCGTTGCTTGCCATGGCGTATCTCCCGATATTTGAGTTGCAACATCATCGACAACCAATCGCAATAATTTCCAAAACCGGAACTAACTTGCTCGTCATAAATTAAATCTTGATTACTATTAGATAAAGAAAAATCTGCAAAAGGAAAGCACTCTTTAATCCAAGCGTTTTCTTGATAAAATCTTGTTTTTATATTCTCTTTATTAACAACCCAACGAGTTTGCAATGCCTCATAAGCCTCGTACATGGTTTTACTATCTTTTGTCATTTTTAATCTGGTTTCATCCAACCAAAAATTAAAATCCCAACTATGACTAATGTCGCCACCAGGTAAATGCGGCCTTCTTCCTTTGATTGCAGAAAGAAATAAAAATATTAATCTAGTAAGCCAGAGTCTATTTTTTTTGGTAATGATTAAAAAATCCAAATCATGTTTTTCTTGAACAACTCCGGCAGCATAAGAACCAGTAATCACCACTCCCAACACCCAAGGAATTTTATTAGCCAATAAAACTAGTTCACTAATAATTTCTTCTTTATATTTTTTAATTGCTAAATACTTTTTGCTTACTTGGTCACGATTTCTAAAAGCCCAGGGAGTAATAGCCAAAGTATAATAGTTGTTTTGCTTAACAAGCTTTTTAAGTTTGAGGAGTTTTTCTATTGCTAATTCTAGTTTTTTTTGAGAAATATTACCTGGCTTATAACAACGTTTAATGATTTCTTCTTGAGTCAAAGGATGAGAAAACTGAGCGCTATATGCAACAGCTGCCAAAACAATCTTTTCTGAATCAGATAAAGCCATAAGAGGTATTATACCCAATCAAAGAAAAACAGCTTGCCAAGAAAAGCATTTGCATATACGCTCAATAACATGAAGAAAGTCGTTGTCATTGGTGGAGGAACTGGATCTTCGGTGGTAATTACTGCCTTAAAAAATTTGCCCCAATTAGAACTCACTGCTCTTTCTGTTGTCACAGACTCTGGGGGTTCTACTGGTCGTCTACGAGATGAGTTTGGGTTTTTACCAGTTGGAGATTTGCGTCAATGTTTAGTGGCCCTAGCTGATGATGCTAATCAAAAAGATATTCGTAATTTGTTGTTATATAGATTTAAAAAAGGAAATGGTTTAGAAGGTCATAACCTAGGTAATTTAATTTTAACTGCACTTGAAGATATTAAAAGTTCTCCAGGAGAAGCCATTTCGCTAGCAAGCAAAATATTTCGTATTAAAGGCAAGGTTTTTCCAATTACTGAAGTTGATACCAATCTAGTTATTACCTATGAAGACGGCACAAAGCTTGTTGGAGAGCATTTTTTGGATGATCATTCAAAGGGTGGTAAAAAAATTACCTCTCTAGAACTTACTGCTCCAGCAAAAATTTATCCTCAAGCAAAAAAGGCAATAGAAACAGCTGATTTAATAATTGTTGGCCCTGGAGACTTGTATGGTAGCCTATTGCCCCATTCTCTAGTCAGTGGTGTCAAAGATAGCTTAATAAAGGCAAAAGGCAAGTTTATCTATATTGTTAACCTAATGACACATTATTCACAAACTCATGAGTTATCTGCCCAAGAACACGTAGCAACCATAGAAGAGTACTTCGGTCGAAAACCAGATTATGTAATAGTTAATTCAGAAAAAATACCAGACAATATTCTTGCTTTATACGAAAACGAGAAAGAATATCCGGTGGTTGATGATTTGCCAATTAATAAACAAATAATTCGTGCCAAATTAGTTTCCAAAGTTATAGCTATGCAAAGTGAACATGACAAAATTGCCAGAAGTTTATTGAGACATGACTATCAAGAACTAACAAAAGTATTAAAAAAAATAATGTAATTAATCAGTATTATTTGACTGAATACTGACGAAGAACTTGCTTTACTCCAGCTTCTAAGGCTTTCAAAATATCTTCTTCATCTTCACTATTTAAAGTAGAGCTAATTGCTGCTGCGTAATAGTTGATAATTTGATCATTAAGTCCATTATCATGAGTTGCTGAGCTCATGTGCCAACCGGTTGCAATTGGAGCGTCTTGCAAAACTCCAGCGACATAAGGATCTTTAGCTAATTCAGAGGCAATATCCGTTCTAGAGTATGGCTCACCAAAAGATCTGACATTACTCTCAGCAGAGTAAAGTTTTTTCATTACTTCAGCACTGGTCATATATTTTAAGAATGCCCAAGAAGCTTCTTTATTAGCGCTTTTTTCATTGACACCCTCAGCCCAATAGTTAGCCCAAGCAATATGCTCATCAGAAAGTTGAGGAACAGGAGCAATTCCAAATTTAAGTTTGGGATTTAATTCTTTAACTTCATGAGCTCTCCAAGTTGGAGCAAACATCATAGCTACATCACCTTTGGCAAAAGCCACTGTGGAACTTGGTAATGAGCTACTCCAGACTCCATCTTCAGCAATAAAGTTGGTATAGAAAACAAGAGCATCTCTGACTTCTGTGTAAGCTGGCTCTGCTGGATCACCACCATTTTGTAAAATTAATAAAGCCAGAATATCAGAGAAATGATCAACATTTGTTGCATTACCAATTGCCAATCCTCCTCTGGTAATAGTACCATTTTTTCTAGCATTTTTATCCGCTGGGACACTTAATTCACCGGCCAATTTTTTAAGCTCAGCCCAAGTGGTTGGAGCTTGAACTCCAGCTGTCTGCAAAATATCCTCATTGTAATAAAGACCTAATCCCTCATACATTAGAGGTAGGCCTACAATTTTGCCATCTATTTGCAGTAACTGAGATGCCGATGGATAAAAAGTGGTTTTAAAATCATTAGCGCTCATTACGCTTGCTGGTAAAACAGCCAAATCACCACTTAGCATTGGTACCCAAGCAGAGTGATAACGGAAAATATCTGGTCCATTACCAGAAGCGATAGCTGTTTGTAAGCGCTCTCGGTAATCTTTGTGTGATTGAATTCTGTAATCGATTTTTATTCCTGGGTTTTTATCTTCATAATCCTTAATCACCTCTTCCAAAACTGTTGAAGGTTCCCATAGACCCCAATAAGTTAAAACTGTTTGTTTTACTGGTTGCTGAGGGGTTTTTGTAGTATTGGTAGTGTTTGTTGTGCCAGCTGTTGTTGTTTTTTCACCACCAAAAAAAGTCGACCAAAGACTACCTATTATTCCCAATCCAATTAAGACTGCAGCAATAATCATAATGAGTTTTTTTGGGTCTTTTTTGGCTTGAACTACTTGTGGTTTTACTCCGCCAGCAGTTGTTTGTTGCTTGACTGGCAAAGGAGGAATATTGGGTTTTCCTGGATTAGTTCCCAAAGAAGGAGGTGGTGGAGTTTGTAATTTTGGGGCGGTCGGAGCAGTTTGCAAACCAATATTTGGAGCAGGGATAGGATTAGCTGCTTCAACTGGAGCTGGAGCCGCTGGTGGGACTGTGTTTTTTGGTGCCAAAGCTGGATTGATTCCTTCTAATTTAGGAACTCCAGTTGGGGCAACGGAACGACCAATCTTGGCCGGTGTTGGCATATCTTGTTTTGGATCGGTTGGTTTCGGTAGTGATGAATTCATAAATCAGCTACAATAAGCTGTCTTATTATGGAGCCTTTTACTCACCCTATCAAGTCGTTTTTTTCATTTCCTCATAAAACTGGTCAAAAAACTGTTTTTATTGAAGAAAAACTAAATCCATTTGAAAAAAGAAGACTTTCGAACACTCAGCTTATTAGCTTAATTTCTTTAGGAGTGGCTTTTGGCACTTTAATACTCTTTATAGCTTACTCTACTTCTAAGTTTTTACCAGAAACATATGTTGAAGAAGTGAGAATTGGTGGGCTCACCCCAGAAGAAGCAGTTGCTAAAATTAGCCAACACCACTCTACTCCACCAGATCATATATTAAAAATTACTAGTGAAATTGAAAATAATTCCCTATTAGTAGAAGAAAGCTCCTCATCTGCTGATTTGGGTGCTTTTTATTCATATCAGGAAATTGCTGAAGATGTTTTTCAGCAACAACAAAAAAACTCTCTAGAATGGTTAAAAAAACTATTTTTTTCACCCAACTCTCCAACAAGATATGAACTTCATATTAGTTATGAAGAAGAAAAACTCAAAAATTTTGTAGCAGCGTTTGCAGAGAAATTTGATGTTGAGCCAAAATATCCCACTGCTGCCCTGGGTCAAACTGGTAAACCACAAACTCTGTCTGTCTTTTTGGGTGAAAATGTAGATTATGTTGACCAAGAAAAAACCCTAAACAATATTGTTGAGAGTTTAAATGTAGAAAGCACTTACTTAACCATAAAAGAAAAGCCTGAGAGTTTGGTTTTTACACCAGTAACATATTTGGAAAGTACTGCTTTAACCACAGAACAAAAACAACAAGCCCTAGCTGCAGCAAGTAAGCTTGTTGATAAAAAAATTACTTTTACCTATCAAGAGCTAAATAGAACTCTTAATGATCAAGATATGATTTCTTTCCTAAGGTTTCCTGATGGTTTTTATGAAGAAAAAATAGCCACAACTATAAATGAGTGGCGTTCAAAATTAGATAGACCAGCTCAAAACGCAGTTTTTGATTTTGATAAACAAAACTTTGTTGTAACAAATTTTGCTCCGCATCGAGAAGGATTGGCGCTAGATACAAATAATGTAAGCTCTTTAATAAAAAATGGTATTCAAGAGTTGATGACTACTAATGAGGATAAAAAAGAAATAAATAATGAGCTTAAATTTATTACCACCCTACCAGAGAAAACTCTAGAAAAAACCAATGATTTGGGGATTAAAGAAAGAATAGGTTTTGGTGAAAGTTATTATGCCCATTCAATTCCAAGTAGAATCCATAATGTTGCTTTAACTGCTAAAAAAGTCAATTTGGCTTTGGTGGGTCCGGGAAAAGAGTTTTCGTTTAACAAAACTATCGGTGATGTCTCTGCTCAAACTGGTTATCAACCGGCTTATGTAATTAAAGATGGACAGACTGTTTTGGGTGATGGTGGTGGAGTTTGCCAGGTTAGTACAACTCTTTTTCGCTCAATTTTGGATGCTGGCTTAGAAGTTACTCTAAGATTGCCTCATAGTTACCGTGTTAGTTATTATGAATTAGATAATAAGCCTGGATTTGATGCCACTGTTTATGCTGGTAATGTTGATTTTCGTTTTATTAATGACACTGAAAACTATGTGTTAATTTATACCGAAACAAATAGCAATGATTTGTATATGAAGGTTGAACTTTATGGTACTAGTGATGGTCGTACTACGGAAATTTCTGATTATAAATCATGGGATTATCGAGATCCTCTGCCAACAGAATATGTTCCAGATCCTTCGTTGCCACCTGGAAAACTAAAACAAATAGACTGGTCAGCTAGTGGTATTAAAGCTCAGTTTGTTCACACAATAAAAGATAAAAATGGAGAAACAATTAGACAAAAAACCTATTACTCAAATTACAAACCCTGGTCGGCAAAATATCTACAAGGAGTTTAAAAACTCATTATTGAGTATGGTTTGTACCAGTAAGTTCGTTTGACTGCTTCTATTGTTTTTAAGTACACTGGATATATCGTGAAAATTATTTCCATGAAGCAATTACGGGAGAAATTCAACCCGATTCGCAAAGCTCTTGAAAAAGGAGAAAGCTTCATGCTCATGTATCGTTCAAAACCGCTAGGCATCATTCGTCCCTATGCTGCAGAGACAGATGCTAATTTGCTCATGCCAAGCCAAACAAAGCCATTACTTCCTGAGGTAAAACCTCTTCGTACCCTGCCTGAGCCACAAAAAATCGCTATTGAAGCCCCTTCACTCCCTCAACTGCCACCAAAACAAAAAGCTCTAGATAAATTTGGAATTAAAAAATTCTTTTCTTAAAATTAGTTTTTATGTTCAATGTTAAAGAAAGCAAAACTACTCTGTGGTATGCGTAAATATCCAGGAGCTCTCAAGTTAAAACTTTCCTTAAATTCGCTGCCAGAAATAGAAATGTCTCCCCTATTGGTACTAAAATTCACTGTTGAAGTCTGACCATTATCACTATGACTCACAGAAACAGCAGAAATATTTGTTACAGCTCCGCCAGATGCATTGGCCTTATCTCTTAGTTCTGAAATTGAATATGGATTGCCTCCCTGGCCACCAATATTACAATCATTAATAGTAGTAGGAGTAATTCTATTTACGTCTGCACCATTGGGGTTTTTACGTACAATCCAAGCATTAATGATGTCTGTAAATTCTTCTTGCGATAGCCACGGATGTGATTTGCCACAGCTAGCTCCGCTAGCTGAATATCCAGATCTATACCAAGCTTTATAAAACCATGGGCTACCAGCTTTGTTTTCCCAAGCTCTAGTAGACCAATCGTTTGATCCTGATTTATCAGTCGTATCCCAACCGCTAGTCTTACTAAAACCACCATGAGTAGAAGCATATTGAGTAGAAACTGGATTACCAGAGCCATCAACCAAAACCCAGTTTTTTGTTTCATTAACAGCCTTTTCCCAATCCCCACCCTTTGGTGAATTTTTAAAAACTTGACAACTCTCTGTAGTACAAATTGATTTACTACCATTATCAGTATATTTGATCGCAAAAGTACGAGCTGCAATGGCTTGAGCTTTAAGAGCGTTAATATGCCAAGAACCTGGCATTTCATAGATTCCTTGTAAATATTGTCCTTCAAAAGAAATAGAGCCAACTCCTTGAACAGAAATATCCCCCATTTCTGAATAATCTTTTTTAATTGAAGTACCTGGATAGTATGCTGCCAAAATTTCTTCCACTGATTGATTGGCCTCTGCTCTGGCCTTGGCGCCATACTGGCTCATACCATTGCGGTGGGTATAAGCTCCAAAACTAAAAACAGCAAATGAATTGCCAGGAGCTTGAGACTTATAAGCGATAGAAGCATTAAAATCATCGGCCAATGGAACCTCTCCTACTGAAGTAATGGATGTGCCAGAACGAGCACTAATAATTGCTTGTTGCTGAGCAGAAAGATTGGCAATCTTTCCAGCTAAATCTTGTTGATAATCCTTTGCTTTATTAATCTCTACTTGAAAAAAAACAGCTTGACTAGATAGTTGCTTTTGTAATGAAGCCAAAGTAATTTGGTCTTTTTCAAGCTTCTTTTTGTCTACTTCCAAAGAAGAAATCTCTTGTGTTAAAGAATGAATAAGATGATTATCTTGAGCTTGAACCGAAGAGCTATAGGCGAGGTTCTTAGTTAATTTACTGGCATCAGTACTATTGAAAAATAGCATCAACGGAGAAAAAGTTCTTGATCGTTTGTACTGCTGAGCAATACGATGAGTAAAAATTATGTACTGCACTGCTAAATCATCTTCCCTATTAATAATATTTTGTTCCAATTCTTTAGTTTGTTTTTCAGCAGCAATAATCCCTTGTTGAGCATTAGAAATCTTTTTCTGTAAAGAAGTGAGTTCTTGTTCAAGTGGTTTCGTCGCGCTTTCTGACATTTGCTTCATCCGCTCCAACTCATCGATTTGCTGTTGTAAATCAGCCACAGGATCAGTTGCCATTGCCAAAAAGCCAGGAAAGCCGCCGACTAAAAAAAATACTGAGAACAGTAAAAACAGCACGAGTAATTTGCTGTGCTTAAACAACATTCCTTCATTATATAGAAACCATTGCTGAAATCGAGGGAAACTTATGAAAACATGTTTTTAACTAATTAATAGCTAAATTAGTTGCTATAAGACTAGTTTTAGCTCAAGAAATCGTGATAGAATATCTCATGTCTGAAAAGACAAAATTCAAACCATGAAAAACACTTGGGCATTGTTTTTAGTTTCAGCTTTCCGAAAAACATCAGTGATCCTTCTTGTCATGGCTCTATTTCTGAACACAACAAATAATGTTTATGCTTCTTCCTGCCAAGGAGTTATTTCCGGAGCTGGTGGAGAAAAACTTCCCATTGGAACCAGCTCTCATGTTATTAAAATCGACATGTCTAGTGGTTACAACCCAAATTCTGAATACTACCTAAAAATTAAAGCAACTTCCAACACTGATGATGAGGCTCAAACTAGTTCCTTTAGAATTGACCAAAATAAAACTTATCCTGGTGGAATATCCGTAAGCAATAAGGTAGTTACTTGGACTGTTACTGATAATGAAGCTCTAACTGCTGCTCCAATGGCTGGTGAAGATGATATTCATTATGTATTTCTCTATGACAGTGGCTTGTCTGGAAGCAATAGACTTTGTGATGTTGGTACTTATGTAACTAGTAAAAACAACACTGGTGGTCAATGCAGTCTCTATGTTTATCAAACTAAAAACAGCAAAAAATGTTATGCCCCAGGATGTATGGATGTTACTTCAAACACAGCCACCGTCGAAGTTGAAGGACTAGAAGCGGCAGACGGCACCCCATTTAACGGAGAAGTTAGATTTGTTGTTGGTGTAGATGGATGGTTCAAAGTTGTTCAAGACAAAAAAACTAATGCTAGTGGAGGCAAGGCTTCAGTAGAATTTACTTCTGACGACACTGGAAAACACACTGTTTTTGTTGAAGAAGTTAGGGCTGGCTCAAACTTCAAATTTCCTGGCTGTGAAGCTATTTTTAACCTAGAAGCTTACTGCGATACAAACATGTGTGTTGATGTTCGAACTGATATTTCTCAAAATGCCACCATTAGAGACTTTGAACTTTGTGAACAAATAAATGATGGTGCTGAACGCGGTAAATGTGAAGCCTGTTTTGGCGGAACATCAAGTGGAACACCTGGAGTTTGGACTGCTATTGGCTGTATTCCAGCCAAACCAGAAAATATTATTAAAACCTTTATTACTATAGGTATTAGTATTGGTGGAGGTGCTACCTTTCTATTAATTCTAGCTGGAGCATTTAGATTGTCCGTATCTCAAGGTGATCCTCAGGCCACCAAAGATGCAAAGGAACAAATTACAGCGGCGCTCATTGGTCTAATTTTTATCATTATGTCTATTACCCTATTAAGATTTATAGGAGTTAACTTCTTCCATATTCCAGGATTTGGAACCTAAATTATGAAAAAATCTCTTCTATTTCTTTCCACTGCTTTTTTAGTTGGTGTTTTTTCTTTTATTACTCCAACCATAATTAATGCCCAAGGCAATGGTGGTTTGCCAGACGCTGATACTTTTGAAGTTACTTCTGATGTACTCAATACTTTTGATCCTCTACAAACAGAAAACTCTCCCCATGCAGCAGAACTCTCTACTCCAGGAGGCATTATTTCCAGAGCCTTAAGCTTTGTATTTCCAATAGCTGGCCTAGCTCTTTTTGTCATGATCGTGGCAGGAGGATTGCAAATATTAGCCGGAGCCTCAAATGGCAAAAGCCTTGATGCTGGAAAACAAAGAGTTACTATGGCAATTTTGGGATTTATCCTGCTTTTTGCCTCATATTGGATAGCTCAAATACTCGAAGCTATCTTCGGATTAAAAATTCTATAATTTTTCAAAAAAAACAGTCGTTTTTCAGGGTATAATAATGATTGTGAAATCAAAATCTTCAATGTTAAGACCATTGTTTTTGTTTTTCCTAACAGGATATTTACTCGTTGGTAGAGTTTCACAAATTCAAGCAGCTTCTAGTGATGATGCTGTTAATTACGCTAGAAAAAATCCAGAAATATATAACTACTTACCCCTCGTTTTAGAAGAAGGCTATTCTCTTGGAGATACTGGCACTGTTCAAGATACTATTACTTATCAAATGGCTTACAACCAAGGATATGAAGTTCAGTGTGTTAAACCAAAATGGTGGATTAATGGCCAAGTTCACGGAGCAATTGAAGAATATTTTGAAGAATATGACAAACCAGTTCGACTGACTGCTGAAGCTGTTTATGATGGAAGATTTGCAGAAGGCAAAATTCCTCTGTTTCAAGGAGATGAAGATTTTCCTAACACAACAAAGGTTTCTTCATATGATGGTTTTTTTGGAGCTAATAACCAACAAACTCAGCCAGCCGAACTAAACTCTGCTGGAGCAGCTACATCACTTATGTCTCCAAGTCAGCAATGTATAGTGAAATACAATAATTTATATAGTATCTATAACAGATATTTTTGTGACAAATTTAAAGATCCTGGCTCCCCTTGTTATGTTAATCAAGTAGAAATTCCAGGAACTGATTATGGTGGATTAGTGCTTTTTGCTGAAATGCATGGATTGTTAAACATTAAAAGCAAAACCAATCCAGATAAAAACTTTAGCTGTACAGAAATCATGGGTGTCTGGAATCCAGAAATGGAAGAAGAGTTTGGGATTAGCGAAAACGATTACAAAACAGATGTGTCTCCAGTGAGAAGCGCTATTACAGCTGCTCCTTTAAATCTAGATGGCATGTATCGCCTGGCTTTCTTAATTGTTTCTATCAAACAAAATGTTATGGAAGGGAATGAGTTGGTCAATCCTGCTCTATTTGAATCTAATGCTGATATTTTTGACTTTTTACAAATCATTAAACCAGAGCCAAACCCAGCTCAGCATCCAAGAATGCCAGTTAAAAAACATGCTCCAATTGTTATTGGCTTCAAAGTTCCAATGACAGCAACCAATATGATTTTTTCGATGCCTGGGCTTATGGATTCGGCAAGACTAACCAGCTATCTATATAGTGAGCCAGACAGAATCCAAGCTCACATTGATGAAATGAAAAAAGATCGTAAAGAATTTTTGGGTGATATCTTGGCTGTTCGAGAAGGAAAAAAAGATGCCATTATTAATTGTGGCGGATTGCCTCAATGTATTGGCGGTGCTCCAGACAAAATCCTCATGAGATCTTTAATAGATCAGGTTAATGGTAGTGGTTTAGACTGTGCTGGCTTCAATGGTTCTTATGAAATTGTTAGTGAATTGGGTTCTATGGCCATTGTCGACCCAGAACAAAGAGAGTTAAGAGATCCTTTCTTCTCTTTCACTTTCCCCTCTGATAATAAATATACCTTTGATTGGAATATTATTGTTAAAGACACCGTAGTTAACGGTGATCTCGATGCTGATCCAATTGCTGTTAGAGGCCATCTCATTACTCCATATGGAGCTGATATGGAATACATTAATAAAACTTTACAGCAACTATTTACTACTGAACAATTCAAAACAATCGTCGAAAACAACTGTGTACCAGATTTTAATGGAGCCTGCGGAATTATTCCTGAATATCTAACGTTTATAAATACTAGCGCTAATTTAAAAAGTAAAACAGATACCTTTAGCTTTATTTACCACCAACCACCCGGTTGTTCTGAGAGTTGTAATAAAAAAGATGAAGATGAGGGTGACTGTATTCCTTGTGAAAGAAAACAGTTTACTGGTGTAACAGTTGAGCATCCAGATGAGCCAATGAGAATTTTGGGGGCTGAACTTGGTTGGACAATTAGAAAAATTCAAGAGTATTTCCGTGAGATGGGATCAAAAACTTATGAATATGTTACTTCTTGTGAAAGAACTGAAGACTTATTCTTAGGTCGCTGCAAAGGATATGATCGAAACAATGAGGAGCCTGGTACTGGAGAAGAAGAATCTTGTGATGAGATTAAGGGAAGAACAACGAAGCTACCAACTATGAATGAATTAATGAAAATGACTTGTAGTGTAGCTGGCAATGATCCAAATGATGCGCAGATGCTTTGGGGCTTTTTACAAATCGAGGGAAGTCCTATGTTAAGAAAGATTTTGGCTGGAGAAAAAGAAATGAGTTGTGGAGAAATAATTACCAATGCCTGTGGCGCTTCAGGAATTGTTGGTGTCCTTATCCCCCAATGCATTGATAAAGCTGGCTGTCCACAAGCAGCATACATTGCTGATGATACTTCTGATCCATGGGTTCAAGAGGCAAGAAATAATCCAGACATTGGTTGCGACATTAAAACTTCAATGGAATATGTGCTTCGTAAAAGAAAATCAGAAAGAGGTTGGCTAGTAGAACAATACAAAGCCGTTCATGGCACTACCCCATCTACCCAACAACTATATTATATGATGGCTGGTAGGAACTATGGTGTGCCAACAGAATATCTTACAACTGACGCTTGCGCTGGTTACGAGGAAGTTGATGGTTGTGGCGGCGCAAACTACTGTGTTTGTACGATGGACACATTCAAGTTAGATTGTGGCAATATTCGTTAATTTTTTTGGGAAATTAATTAAGATTTACTAATTTCAATTTTAGTAATTCTCTTTTTTCTTGGGCGACCAAGTTTTTTGTCTTCTTTTATAGAAATAGATGGAGATTCTTTGCGTTTAATTCTTCTTGCTCCGGTTCTTAAAAGCTTGGCAACATTATCAAATGTATCGGCAGTGGCAGTAAAAGATTGAAGGTTTTGAGTAGCAGCATCTAATCCCATTAGTAATGGGGTCGCAACTGATTCTGTTAATTCAATGCCAATGTTTTCAAGTAAAGCCATTGAGCCTTCACAAAGACTACTGAACCCAGATAAGTCCAGTTGAGCTGTGCCTATTTCGGTTTTAAAGTTGTGTAGGGTAACTACATAGGTATTATCATAAAAAGATTCATAGCCATAATATAGTTGCTCTAATGAGTCTAGATCATGAACTCCAATTAGAAATACTAAATCAAATTCGGCTCCTGCATAAGAAAATTCAACTGATTTGGCATCAAGGGGTTTCTGACCTCTTTTTGGTTTCACTGTTAAATAAAATTTCTTGGTATCTTCGCCAATATGATAACTAACTTTATCGACAGCTGTTTCATCATAGTCAAATGAAACTACTAGGTTTTGTTTTCCTAGTTCTGTTTGTAATTCGTTGAGAGAAGAAAAGTATTCGTCTTGAATTTTTCTTGGAGCGTAGAAGCCAACTTCTTTATTAAGGTTTTTACAACCTTCAAATAAAGCACTAGCTAAAGCAATTTGATCAACCGAAGGTTTGGCACCCAATATTACCGCAATGGTTTCAGCGGATTGAAAATATTCTTTTAGAGAATTTATTTGCTCTAGCGCGATCATTATGAGTAGTATAGATCATTTATGAGTTATTTTGTAGTATTTAATTAATCTTTTAATGGTTTTGCTTTTTGTTTTCTTGACGTACAATATAAAAGCAATGAAAAGCCTCACCCGGTTAATTATTCTCATAGCCTTCTTTATTACAGCATCTTTTTTGACTGCTAAACCTGTTAAAGCCCTTGACTTAGTCCAGTGGTTTATGGAGGTTACTGGCATTGAACAAAATACCAGCAATACTCTTGAGGCACAGGTTGCCGCCGATGAAACAGGAGCTGTCTCACTCAATTCTTTTGTTCCAGAAACATCAAATGCTTGGGAGGCAGATGCTTATTTAAAATTAAATGGCGTGCCAGAAAATTCTCCAACTGTGCAAAAAATGACTGATGAACAAAAAAAGATTGTTTATGCTAAATATGGACGCGGAGCGATTGGTGAAACAACTCAAGCTTTGGCCATGCTTTATAATCCTCCAGCCTCTGGAGTTACCTATGTGGCCACTTTATTGGAAGATGCTCATATTATTCCTCAAGCACATGCTCAGGGATTGGGCTTCTCTTCACTTGATCCAGTACTTGAGGCTTGGAAAGTGTTCCGCAACATTGCTTATTTCTTTTTTGTAGTAATTTTCCTGGTTATTGGTTTTATGATCATGTTCCGTCAAAATCTTGGTGGACAAACCGTGGTTACGGCTCAACAAGCTATTCCTGGAATTATTGTTTCTTTAATTTTCGTCACTTTTTCTTATGCCATCGCTGGATTTTTAATTGATTTGATGTATTTAATTATGTATTTAATGATTGGTTTATTCAGACCAGATAGTGGTGTTGATTTGCTTAGTAAAAACTTCTTACAAATTGGCTGGGATTTGGTAACTGGAGTTAATGGCAGTGGTGCTTTTGCTAATATGAATGAAGCAGTTAAGAGCTTTGCTGGTGCCATTGATACGGGCGCTGTTGGAGATGTTTTGGGATGGCTGGGGGGTCTTACATTGGGTTTAATCGTCTCCGTTGCTATTTTAATTGGCGTATTCAAATTATTCTTTGATCTTCTCAAAATTTATATCACCATAATTATTGCTATAGTTGTTGCTCCAGTTTTATTAATGATGGGAGCTTTACCAGGAAAAAGTAATTTTGGTTATTGGATAAAGATTGTTTTTGGCAACCTAATGGCTTTTCCAATGGTTTTATTTTCTCTAATTCTCTATGAATTGTTTACCAAGGGAGATATTAATAGTGGTGGATTCTTACCTCCATATTTAATTGGTCGCGGGTCCGGAGGAGTTATTATGACTTTGGTTGGCATAGGTATTATTTTGGTAATTCCAGAGTTGATTGTTGAAATGAAAAAAGCCATGAAAATTGATGGTGGTATTTGGGAAACCTTGGCCTTTAAAGCTGTTAAAAATATGGCAGCTGGAGAACCTGCTTTGCCATTGGCAACGGGTGCAATTGGTGCGGTTGGAGGTGCAGCAAAGGCTGGAATTATGTCGTATGGTAGACAAAACCCAAGAGCATTTCTTACAGATAGCTTATGGCGAGGAGCTAAGACTGGAGAGAAAGATGAGAATGGCCGAGACATTAGAGCCGGTGGAGTTCTACAAGGATGGAGCGGCGATGTTGAAACAGGCAAAAAGGGTCGTGTATTTTTTGATCAAGCAAGAAGTGGAAATTTATTTGACCCTCAAGATTCAACCAAAATACTTGATAAACTTCTTAATAAAAAAGAGGGCGGAACTACTAAGCCACATCCAAGAGCAACTGATAAAGCAGTTGACTAATATAAATATTCTAATTGCCTAGTAAGATTTTTTTCGCTAAAAAAACTAATTAAGCTGACTGTTTTTATTCTTCACTGCTTGTTTGAATTAAACTGCCAGATCTCTCAACTAAATCAGGAATTTCTTCTTCACCAGCCATCATTTTCAAAAATTCAGCTTCCGCTGGATTTTTACCCCTCAAACTCTTTTTTAAGGTTTTTAGTGGATGAACTATTGCTTCTGCACTCAACCCGAGAACTGTGGCTGGAGGAGCCTCGCCATGATGCTCATGTGGATACCATTTTTTAAGATAATTATCTCTTTTATGTAACCTCCAATTTTCGTAAGGTTGGATTGATTTGGATTGTTTTTGTTTGTTCCCAGTCTCAACTATGTCATAACTTCCATATGGATTTGATTTATCTCTTGGTACAGCCTCATAAATTGGACGTTCACAAATTGCATTGATTACGCTAGTAACTTCTCTTTTATATGAAGAAAGTCCACCAGCTTCCATTGAGTCTCTTAGTTCATCAACAACATCTTTGAAAAGAGTTTCTCTTTCTGCCTCATTACCTTTTCCTTCAAAATTTTGAAAAAGTCTCATTACAAAATTAGTTAATAAGGGAGCTAAAAATAATCTAAGTTGACTTGATGGAAACATCTTTGCTCTTCCAGCTGTTTGCAACCATTCTCCAAGCAATCCACCTTTACCGCCATCTTTTGTTTTACGTAAAATGTGCTCTTCAGTTACAGGCCCCATTTTTTTGAAAGTTAACTCAAGCAATTGAGCAAAGCCATTTTCCTCAGCCAATGCATAAAGTTCTATACTTGCTGCCTTGTCAACTTTCTCTCCATCTGGAATTTTTACTGCTTCCTCAGTTGCTTTAAGAATTATTTTCTGTTGATCTTCACTTAAATTTTTGAAAATTTCATCCTCAATTAAGTCTGCTCGACGTGCTTTTAACAAGAATATATTTGTTAGGTTTATTGACCTGAGAATTTCCTTTGTTTCTTCTGTCAAATCTTCAATTTCATCCAAATCAGAAGCCAAATCGACAGCATCTGGATCTTCTGCATCCTTTTCGCTACCAGGAATGGTTCTATTTTGATAATCAATTAAATGATCAAATAACCACAATTTTTCTCCCTTTCCACCAGTGCCTTGAGTATCCTCTGGTCCATGAAGGGTTAAAAAGTCATAGGTACTAATACCAACTGTTTCACAAAATCCGGGAAGTGGAATTTTCCCAGCAAAAGCGCTTGCATCATAAAAAATATCTTGATGATCTACCAACATATCTTGTAATTCAATGATTTTTTCATGATCACTTTGATAATGTTTGCTCTCTCTAACTTTTTTACTTACCTTTGATTTGTCTTTACCATATTGGAATTGGCCACTTTTTCCAAATTTTTCAAAAAATACAAGAATTCTCAATGACCAGTCATATTTATTTCCACCATATCTATAGGCTCTATGGATTGCTGATGCCAAAGGATCATGGAACATGATGCGATCTTTATCTTTAACAGCACCATTGTGAGCTCTTGTTCTGGTTCTTTTTTGCAGTTCTCCGAGAGAAATAGTTAACAAATCAAAAGATACAAATAAATCAAAAGCAAACTGCATTGCATAGGCCATCTCTGGGTCTTCTGCGTAATCTTTAAACTTCTCTTTAAGTTTTTTTGTTAAATTAGTAGAACCATTTTCACCAGCCAACTCGTTGTAGTCCATTGATCGATCATATGAGTATAATATTTTTTCACCTGGTTTTAAT
The DNA here is from genome assembly GCA_001873435.1 of Candidatus Pacebacteria bacterium CG2_30_36_39. Taxonomy (GTDB): domain Bacteria; phylum Patescibacteriota; class Microgenomatia; order UBA1400; family PJMF01; genus CG2-30-36-39. The sequence continues at coordinate 336,250 of MNZB01000004.1, read as the reverse complement.
TCCGGCCAACCCTCATTTCCATCTTTGACAGGGTTAGGAATCTTATTTACCACTCCATTCTCATCCACTACAACTGTCCCGTCAGTAGGAATAACAACTAATTTTCCATTCCTTTTCACTACAACTTCCCCAGGATTTAATGCTGCAGTTCTAGTAGCCCACTCCAACATTTCTCTTATTTGATTGCCCCATTTTGGGTTATATGTTGTGGCAATAAGTAACTCTCTACGAGTTAAAATTCTTTTTGCTGCCTCTGTCCATAATCTACTTCTATCACGAGAAGCCTTTTCATCCTCATGTTGTAGTTCGTTACTTAAAGTAGATAACTGTACTCTTACTTTTTGAACAATTCTGTTTATTTCAGCTTCTGGATCATTTTCTTTTCTTTTACCAATCTCACCAATGAAAGCATTAATTACCTGATTAATTCTATCTGAACCAACCGCAGATGATTTAAATTCTTTCCAGAAAAAGGGATCTCTTCTTTCCCTAATCAACTCGTCTGCCAAGTCGGTAATAGTCATTTCTTCAATGGGAGGTTTTTTTGCTTCTTCAATTAATGAATTAACTCTTCTAGAAACCTCTTCAAACCTACGAAGCATCTCATCAATAACCTTGTTTATTTCAGTAGAACCAAGTTTGTCTGCATCAGCTTTTTTAAAAGCATCAGCATTTTCTAATTTTTGTTTTTCTTCCAAAAGAATATTTCTTCTTCTTTCCAATTCTTTTAATTGTTTGGAAAAACGCTTATTATCTTTTTGATCAATTGGATTAAATGGTTTTTCAATTAATTCAGGACTACCTGGTGATCTTGGTTCCCAGATAGTAGTTAGATCTTTTCTCTCTAGGGGAATATTTTTAATTGCAGCTTCAAATAAAGCTGTCTTTGATCGAAACTCAGCAATAGCTTCTTGAGTTTCTCTATTTTTTTCTTCAGATGCTTCTTCTTCTTCTAGTCTTGTCTTTTCTTTAGTCAATTCCATCATTTTTTGTTCAGCCGGAACAAAAAATGTAGTTTCTATAAATTGATATTTATCACCAACAACTCCTGCAGCCACCAATTGGCTTTTTGTTTCACTACTCAAATCAGTTATCCTCTGTTGTAAATCCAATATTTCATCCTTTGTTGTTGGAGTTTCTAGAATGATATCTCTTAATTCAGTTAGTATTGGAAATTGAACTTCTGCTTCACCATTTTTCCAAGCATCCATTTCTTCTTTTGATTTTTCTATTAAATTTTTGGAAATAACATCAACATCATTCTTTGTAAAACCTAGCTCAGTCATATCTTCAGTCGTCAACAATCCTTCTTCAGCCAACTTATTTAGGTATGTATAAATTACACCTCTCATTAAATCTGCAACAACCATGACCTCTTTATTTTTTGTGGTTTTCTTAATACCAACAATAGCTTCCATTTTAAATTTGGCTCCGGTAAGACCAGCCATTGCTTCTTTTTCAGCATTTCTTCTAGCTGTTTCTTCTATCTGAGTAAAAACAGCCAGCGCTTCTTTGCAAATTTTTGAAACCAATAATATATATGTCTCGTCATCAGCCCTATCAGTTAATTCCCCATCTTCATCAAAGATACGATCTTCAATACTAGTCAATATCTTGACCAAGTTTTGTTCTTTGGGAAATCCTTCTAGAGAAATAAAAAGCTCACTTAACGAAAAGTATTTTTCAACTTTTTTAATAACTTCTTTTAGTGGAGCAAATTTTCCAGCTTCTACCATGACTATATTCTATCATTTTTACTCAAAAAAATCTCAAAAAAAACTATTTTTAGTTTGGTAGACAATAAACACCCATGCATGCTATAACTTCCCCATTACTCGGAAGTCTCGTTTAATTCGAGGACTGTGCCGCAACGGTGAAGCTTTTTCAAAGACAAGTCCGGTCAGAGTAACCTAGTTTTCCTCTGGAAAACTAGAAGAAAAGTAACAAATAAAATTACTTTTCCGACGAGCATCGGGATATTCATTGTCTTACCCGATGCTCCTCTAACGAGGAGCTTTTGTGTTATCAGAACAAACATTTACACCAACCACAACCGACCAACTTTTACCAACATTTGGCTTTAAAGAATTAAGCTCTATTGACACAGGAGGTATTTTTTCGGCTTCTTTAGTCAATGAATTAAGCGATCTTTCTAGGTTGGAAAAACCAGAAACTGAAAACTTAACAACCAAAGAAATCCCCAACCCAGAACAAGACAAGATCATTGTCATATTAAATTTTTTAATCAAAGAAGTTCTACCAATAAAAAATCGCCAACAACAAATCGATCTACTAATCTATTTTTTTCGCTCCATATTATCTGAAACCCAAAGACTGCCAATTACTCACCTAGCCTATGACATCGCTCAAAAAGAATCCGGGGAAATTGCTCTCTATGACGATGTATACAAACTCAGGCCAGACTTACTTCAAATCTGTGAAGATGCTGTTCAATCCTTAGTCATCAATCAAGCAGAAAAAGACCGTTATTTATTGGAAAAACAACAAATAGAACAGCTACTTTTAAACATCAGAGACTTATTCAATCAATCCCCACACGCCTGGATAGCTTTAATAAGTGAAGATAAAAAAGAAGTCAAAACAAACAGAAATCCAGAAAATAAAACTCAAAAAATCCTGGAAAATAAAGGCTGGAAAACCTTATCACCAACCGATTCTTTTCAATTTATTCGCCCTGAAGTTAGAAGAAAAATGGGTTTAACTGAACAAATAGAACCAATTACTATTGGCCCAAAATACCTCTATCTAATGCCACAATCAGAAGTACATGAAGGCAACCTAAGCGTCATGGTAATTGCTCAACCAATATTTATTCCCAGTCTAAACCGCTTTATTCTTTTACATGATCAACACATGGCGCCAAGAGATTGGTCAGATCATAAAAAACTATTTACCAAATTAGGGATATCTGTTCCTGAAAACTTTAGTGATTTAGATTTCAAAGCCAAAGAAAAATTTGTAATGGAACAGCTAATAACTTTACCAAATAATTTTCAAGAAAAAACTGCCTCTGACACATTTTTGGAAATTTTCCCAGAAAATAAATTCTTTAAAAAAATAAGACAAAAAATCACTCGTAAAAAAATAGAAAAAATGGAACCAGCTCTCAAGGAATATGCTGAATTAGTATTAGATACTTTTTCAGACGAATTAAAAAACGACCCAAACCTGGAAACTAATACTGTTAACAAATTGGGAATATTTATTAAAAGAGTTGTTTTAGCTGGAATACTGGATGTCAAAAAAATATCAAGTAAAAAACGCGTTTCAATTTTTGAACACTTCAAAAAATATGGTAATTTAGGTGAAGAAGCTTTTGCTCTTTCTCTTGCAAAAAATCTTAATTTTTCATCAGCCACCAAAGCATTCAATACTTCACTAATTGAATGTGTTGCCCTAAGTCCAATTGGAAGCGTTCAGCAATTAATTAAATTAAGGGGAAGTTTTGATTTTGCAAGTTTATCTAGAAAAGATTTGGCTAAATACATTGGATCAGACAGAGCTAAAGATTGGAGTATGGGAAGTTGCGTGAGATGTGGATCATTAAATACTTGGATTGGAGAATGTGATTGGTGCTTGAGTTGCGAAATGAATTACAAATCACCACCAAATTATGCTAGTTCTACTAAAAATAGCTCTCCTATAAACCCTAGTTTTCCCAAAAAAACCATGCCAATAATTAACAAACCAGCAGAAACACTAGGTGGTTTTATAGCCAATCTAATCTAGATGACTTCTCGTGCGTTTCAACCAGATTACAGCTATAATAAATAACAATGGCTGATGATGCTTCATACACACTAGCTAATGGTCGTTATGCTTTAAAAAGAGCTGTTGATGGTTTAACCAAAGAATCAGCAATTGGTTTTTTAAAACTAATTCTCAACACAGACATTAAAGAAGAAGCCCAAATCAATTTTTCGTATGCACAACTCTTTAAAAGTTATTCCCTAGACACTCTCTATTACACAACTAAAAACAGAAAAGACACTGATGAGAAAGACAAAGAAGATCCCGGCTTCTTTTTATATAAAAGCGATTTAGCTTTTTTATTCGCTGACATTTATTACAAATTAATAGGCGGCGATCCACAAACAATCCTATCTTTTTATACAAAAGAAGCCCCAACGGATGTTCTAAAAAAAGCCACTGCCATTATTGATTACTGTAAATCACATGATTTTGATCTAGAAATTTCAAAAGACGATGATCGCTATCTCAACTCATTATTAACTGACTATATTAAACCAGTAGCCAGATTTTTAATCGCCGCTTTAGAAAAAACAGAAAAAAAAGAGGAAGAAGAAGAAAAAGAGGAGGACGAAGAAGAAACCCAATCGGTGGATACAGCAGTGGTTGCAACCGGAACTACTCAGGCTCAAGAAAACGAGGAAGAAAACGCTGAAAACGAAGGTAAAGACGAAGAAAATAGACCACTAGAAGAAAAAAAAGAAACAAAACCAGAAGAATTACTTGATATTAAAAGCCAACTATTTAGTCCGGCTTTAAGAGAGCAGTCTGTTAATTTTACTGAAATAGCCCTTGTTCAATTAGAAATTTTTCATAAATTACCGCCTGGAACCCTACAGAATTCTAGAGAACTTCGTGAGTTACTTTCACAAAAAACAACTGGTTTTTTCCTTACCGTAATTGGAGATGGAAAACATAAAAACCTACTTGATCCAGAAACTAGACTAACTCTCATTCGAGAATATATTTGGATGGTACAAAACGATTTTCGTACCACTTCTTTAATCTCAAACAGACTAGAAGACATAGTTAAAGGAAATACCGACCCCAAAATTAAAGAACAAATAGAAAATGCAATTGAAAGAGCCTCTCAGGGAGAAGATATAAGCCCCCTTATTCAAAGTTTTTCTGGGGTTTTTGAAAATTCTAAAGAACAAGAAATCTTAACTAGTCTCTCTGGAGACAAACTTGCTAGCGGAGACGTTGACTATCTAACCAAAGAAACAGACAAGCTACTTGAAACAGAGCTTCGAAGAATTGGTGTTAGAGACGATCGTTTGGCACTTTCAAAAACAAACGTTGTTAACGTAATTGATTCCTGGATTGATCAGGCCTACCCAATTGAACTATTAAAATACATTGATGAAGGTCGCTTTCGCTTGATTTTTGGTGATGAAATACCTTTTAGACCAGATATTTATGAATCATTACAAGAAATTTGGATTGCTCGCAGATCAATTCTTGGCCGAAAAACTGGACAAATCTTATTACACAATGAAGCTAGATTTGCTACTAGAGAAGCCCTAGATTTACTAGATAAAAGCAAGGGCGAGATATCAGCTAGTAAAAGTAATCAGGTTTTTGCTAGAGGAGTAGCAGCTCCAACTAACAAAACCATGGTTGGAGCAAAAGCTATTTCTTCCAACCCAGGAGAAATAGTTGAACTAACCAACGGTAAAAGCCCACTAATAGATAGTAAGAAAAAAGAAGCTTTTTTAAAAAGTGTCTGGGAAAACATACAATACGAAGAAAGAGAACAAATTCTCGTTGCTTTGGGGTATGGAGAAGCCGGTGGCAATGCAGTTAAAAACATTGCCAATGATGTTAATTTTGTTCCACGAGAGTTAGCAATTCATGATTTAGCTCCTCTAATTGGCGGAGCCGCAGCATCTTACGATCAATCTCAAGCCAACGGCTATGAATCTCAATACATTCCCCAAGCTGGAGTTATTAGGTCTCCACTATCTAGTATTAAATCTTTTAGAAAACAAACGGCTGGATTGGGAAACAAACTCAAAAGAGGAATTAATGGTGTTAGCTCAAGACTAAGTAAAAAGGCAGCTGCTAAAGCGGCTGAAAAGGCTGCAGAAGCTGGTTTGAGCAGTGGAGCTGCTGCTGCTGGAACAGCTATTCACCCAGCTCTTGGTTTCTTTGCAAAAATAGCTACCACAAAAAAGGGTCGCCAGGCCTTATTAATTGGTGGTGGCTTAGGACTTGGATCTTTGATTGTTCCACTACTAACATGGGGTGGTCGTATTGGTGCAACCCTTGGTGGAGTTTTGGGAGGTATTTTTGGAGGCCCAGGCGGAGCCTTGGCTGGAGCCATTGGTGGAGGTTGGCTTGGATATGGTGCAGAAAAATGGTTTGGTGATTTATTTAGTGGTGCCAAAAGTGCGTCAGCCATTCATGTTCCAAGCACTAGTTCATCGATCTCGGCTGCAAATAGCGCTTTGGCAAAAAAAGCAGCAATCAACAATGCCATTCCCCATTCAAATTTAATTGTAACCAAATCAGTAACCCACATCGCAACCCAAGCAGTATTAACATCAGCTGGTTTAATTACTGGGGGAAATCTACTTTTACACGCCGTTCAATCTGGTGCTCTATTAGCCAACTTCCCCATTGTTGATCCTCTAAGTACTGTTTCTGGTTCTACTCCGGGCAAAGAGTCAGAATATGTCACTATTGAAAAAAGAGCATTTATTGCTGGTTGTCCAGAAAACAAATGTGAAAACCCAGCCTTTCCTTTAAAAGTTGAATACACGATCACTATTACTCCAAAAGGAAACTTTACTTTACAAGTTTTAGATGCCAAAGACACCTTAAAAGTTAACCACAGCAAAAAGGCTTGGGAAGAGGAGGGCAAAACTCCCCCAACAATTCCAGATAGAATAAAAAATTTAACTGACTTTCCAGAATTATATGAGGAAATGGTTATTACTCCAGGAGAGTCGGTTGTTCTCTCTTATTCAGAAACATTTGATGAAAAATATGATAATGCCTCAATTTTAAATACTTTTGATTTAAAAATCTTCGCTAAGGATCCAGAAACGGGTGTGGAAGGCACTGATAACGCTATTACTGGTGAAGTAGTTTATATCGGTGATTATTCTCAAGGTGCTGGTTGTTGGCCCGCCAGTGGAACTATTACTCAGCTACCAGGTGGTAGTTATTCACATCAGAGAGTTGATGCTTTTGACATTGCTAATAGCGAAGGTACACCAATTTTTGCTCCTTTTGATGGAGAAGCCTGTCCTGGAAATATGGATCCAGGCTATGGAATTCATGTGGTTTTAAAATCTGCTGAAGGTAGTTTTGTATTAGCTCACATGAGATCTTCAAACACTCTTTCTTGCAAAAGTGTTTCTGCTGGAGAAATTTTAGGAGTCATGGGAAATACTGGTAATTCTTCTGGCCCTCACCTACATTTTGGTTTAATTGGTAGTCCACCAAATTCTGGAACTTTACCATCTTTAATGCCAGACGGAGCAAGTGTTAAAGTAAATGATCCAGTTAGGACATGTTATGAATAAAACTCAAAAAACATTTTTAGCTGAAAAAAAATGGTATGTGATATTGATTGGAATTAGTGTTGTTGGCTTAGTTTTAACAACACTCTTTACTATTTTTACTCCAAAAGAAACAATAATTCCCAAAACAGATTTTGTAATAACAAATAATGGCGGAGATCAAACCAGATTTAAAAATATTCGTTTTACAGGTGAAGTTCCAGAAGCAAAACCAAAATATCCGTTAGCAACAATTAGTCCCAGCACTATTACAGCTGAATATCTAAAGGATCAATTAATAAAAGAGCATTCACTAAAAATAGTGCCTGATGTACCAGGTCTTTGGAAAGGTGAGAAGTTTACTCTCTCATATAATACTCAAGATGATTCATATCTTTTTTATTCCAATTTCTCACCAAAAGACAATCTTATTTCTGAAACAAACAAAGCAACAAAAGTTGCTCAAGACTTTGTAAAAACTGTTTTTAACAGCCTTCCTTTAACTATGTACAAAGGTGGAATTAAGCGTTTTTATGGAATTGGAGAACTTAGAGAAGTATCTTTTGGTGAAACAACAATTATTGAAGTACCTTTCATCTATACAATTAATAATATCCCCTTGTTTCTAGAACATCAAAAACAGGCTGCTATATCAGTATTAATAAACAGTGATTATGAAGTTCAAAAAATAGTTTTCCAAGATAAATTTATTTATCCGCTATTAACCGAAAAAAACTTGACCACCATTCCAATTAATGAGGCAATAGACAATATAAATAATAGACAAGAAGCTTCAATCATCTCCGCATATAATAAAGAAACTGGAACCATCTCTTTAAAAGAAATAGAATCTGGAGATTTAACTAGTGTTACTATTGAATATCGAGCTGACTTAAATCAAAAAATTGCTTACCCTTTCTATCACTTTGTGGGAAAGTTGTTTAGCAATGAAGGAAAAATAATAGACGCTGAAATTATCACTCCAGCAGTAAAAGTTGAATAGTTTACCCTGATTTTTTCTTTTTCTTTCAACATAACTCTAGCATCAGTCATTGAGACACGCTAAGATATACACAGCATGCGTGATCATCCAATTCCACAAGACGTTGTGGGATATAAATTTCATATTGTTGGCAATATGACCTTAAAGCAATTTGCAGAGGTTGCTTTGGGTGTGGTGATTGCTGTAATTATTTACAACACCAATTTAATAGGCATTGTTAAATGGACTCTTATTATTCTCTCGGCTGGATTTGGTGTAATTATCGCCTTTGTTCCAATAGAAGAAAGACCTTTGGATCACTGGATTACTACATTTTTTAAGATTATTTATAACCCAACTAAATATTATTGGAAAAAAGAAACAGAAATTCCATTTGCCTTTACTCACCAAAAAAGAGAAAAAACCAAGGAAGAGGAAGCTTTTGAAATTGATTTAACCCCAGCTCGTAGACAAAGAATTAAAGAATACCTTAGTTCTGTAGGAGATCAAAAACCCACCGACTCCTTTGATGATGAAGAAAACATAAAAATTAGAGATGTTTTGGCTCTTTATGAAAATGTTCAGGTAACAGAAATAACTGCAACGCCAAGAAAAGTAAAACCAAATTTAGTACCAAAAGTAAGAAATTTGGCTAAAAAAAGTCAAGACATGGTTGAAAACTCTGAAAACATTATTTTTCAACAGCAACAACAAACTAATAAAAAAATTGAGATTGCCTCAGCAGACAAAACAATCCTGCAGCCAGTTCCAGAAACAATCCCTATTAACAAAACGATAGAAATTCCAAAAGAAACAATCTCCACCAACGAAAGTCTTCCTTTTCCAAAACAACCAACTACTCCAAATACTATTGTTGGTATGGTTTTAACTCAAGACAATAAGTTGGTTGATCAAGCAGTGATAACAATAAAAACAACCCAGGGACAGGTTGTCTCCTCATTAAAAACTAATTTATTGGGACAATTTAGTTTGAGCACTGCCCTTCCTAATGGCACTTATATTATTTCTGTCGAAAAAACAGATTTTCAATTTACTGAAAAAACTTTAACTTTAAGCGGCAAAATCATTACACCATTGGAAATAAGATCCGTTTAAATTTTGTTTACAAGTTGCGAGGTGATCTTCTTTTCCTGTACGATAGACAGATATGTCTGCTGGCGATGATATTTCTTCCACAACACAAAAGTTTTTAGATATTTTTGATATTTCTAATGACGTAGCTATTTTAAAAGATGGAACTGTTTCCATGACTTTAATGGTCAGTGCAATGAATTTCGGCTTATTAGCAGAGCAAGAACAAGATGCAATTATTTATGCCTACGCCGCACTCCTTAATTCACTAAACTTTCCAATTCAAATTATTATTAGTTCTAAAACAAAAGACGCGACTGCTTATCTTCGTTTATTAGATATTCAAGCTGAAAAAGCCACTACTAATGAAAAGAGAGCGTTAATTCAAAGATATCAGGGTTTTGTTGGTCAATTAATCAAAGAAAGAAATGTTCTTGATAAAAAATTCTATGTAACTATTCCTGCTTCTCCTGCAGAGGTTGGCATGGTTACACCACAGAGTGTTCTTCCCGGCAGTAGTGCTCCTAGTCTAACCAAAGAACAAAAAGCCGCAGTAATAGAAAAGGGCCTTGGAGTTCTGGAACCAAGAAGAGATCACTTAATTGCTCAATTTAATAGAATTGGCTTATTCGCTAGACAAATCTTAACTCAAGAAATAATTGAGTTTTTCTATAATAGCTATAACCCAGAGGCCTATGAGGGTCAGCAAATTACCAACAGTCAAGATTATGAAACAATGACTGTTCAGGCTCAAACAGCTCCAGACTTAAATTCATTAATCAGTCTCACTAAAGATAATGATTCTAAGAAAGAAAACATTCAGTCCGTCAAAGATGTGCCGGAAGCAGGAACTGCTGAAATAGCAGCTTCGGCGGTAGTACCAAAGGAAATGCCAGAAGAAGCTGCTCCAAGACCAAATTTACAGGTTGTCCCGCAAAATCAAACTACTCCTGTTGAAATTCCAAAACAAACACCTACTCAAATTCAAACCCAAACAGTCTTTGAGGCAGCAAAAACTGCAAATAATCAAGTTTTACAACCAAACGAAGTAAAAAAAGAAATTGAAGTAGCTCCAATTGTGGTGCAAAATCAACCAAAAGTAGATCAAACATTACCACCTGTGGCAGAATTATAGTTCTGCACTACAAGTCTTAGTAAAAATATGGTTACAATAGAGAACAATGCCCTTTCAGTTGCCATTTTTTAGCAAAAAAACCACGAATAACTCTTCAGAACCAACTCAAGAACAAAAAGAGATGGAAAAGATCAAAGAGTTTTCTCAAGGTCTAGTAACAATTCAAGACATTATTGCTCCTGAAGCAATTGAGGTTGATTTTACCTATCAACAAATTAACTCTACTTACACCCGTACTCTTTTTGTGGCCGGCTACCCTCGTACAGTTCCAGCCAACTGGTTATCTCCTCTTATTAACTTTCCTAGTCAAGCAAACATCTCAATGTTTGTTTATCCCGTTGACTCTTCTGAGGTTTTAGATAACTTAAAAAGAAAAATTACTGAGATGGAGGCAGAAATCCAATCTGACATCAGATCTGGAAAAATTAGTAATATTAATACTGAGATTAAATTAAGTGATGCTAGGTCCATTCGAGAACAACTAGCAGCTGGATCAGAGAGATTTTTTCAATTTGGTCTATATATAACTCTGAATGCTCCAAGTATGGAGTTTTTAGATAAAATAACCAAAAACATTCAATCAATGTTGGGTTCTCTGCTTATTGTTTCTAAAAAGGCAACTTTGCAAATGGATGAAGGCTTTAAGACCACTCTTCCAATGGGTAAAGATAAGCTAATGATTACTAGAAACATGGATACTACGTCACTAGCCACAACCTTTCCTTTTACTTCTTCAGAATTAACCATGGAAACTGGAATTCTTTATGGAATTAATGAACATAATGATTCATTGGTAATTTTTGATCGTTTTAAAATGGAAAATGCCAACATGGTTATTTTCGCTAAATCTGGTGCAGGCAAGTCTTATACTGTTAAATTGGAAATTATTCGTCAATTAATGTTTGATGCTGAAGTAATTGTTCTTGACCCAGAACACGAATATGAGGAGTTAGCTAAAAAAGTTGGCGGAGAATATATTAACTTCACCTTTGGTTCTGAAACAAAACTAAATCCATTTGATCTCTCTGCTATGTATGAGGAGGGAGAAAATGAGCTTGGACAAAAAGTTATTACCCTACACGGATTACTAAAAGTCATGTTGGGAGAAATGACTGCCCAACAAGAAGCCTTATTAGATAGAGCTTTAATTGCTGCTTATAAAGCCAAGGGCATTACTCCAGATCCAGTAACTCAAACAAACGAACCACCTCTAATGGAAGATCTATATAAAGCACTAATTGGTATGGAAAATGATGATGCTAATGATATTGCTGCTAGACTTGAAAAGTTTATCACCGGTTCCTTTAGAGGTATTTTTGATAAACCATCCAATATGAATATTACCAATCCTTTTACAGTATTTTCTGTAAAAGAAATGGAAGAAGCTCTTAGGCCTATTGCTATGTTTATTATCCTAGATTTTATTTGGACTAGAGTAAAAAAGAATTTAAAACGTAGAATTTTAGTGATTGATGAAGCCTGGTATTTTATGAAGCATAAAGACAGTGCCTCTTTTATTCACTCTATGGTTAAAAGAGCACGTAAATATTATTTAGGAATTACTACTATTACTCAAGATGTTGAGGACTTTTTACATAATGATTATGGAAAAGCTATTGTCAGTAATGCTTCTATCCAATTTTTAATGAAGCAATCAAGCGCTTCAATCCCTGTTTTAGCTGAAACATTTTATTTATCTGAGGGAGAAAGACAATTGCTGGTTTCGTCTGACGTTGGAGAGGGTGTATTTTTTGCAGGACAAAACCACGTAGCTTTAAGAGTTGTGGCTAGCGATGAAGAACATGAAGTTATTACAACAAATCCAGAAGAGGTTCTCAAACAAAGGGCGGAAAACAAGCAATTTCAATTACAAAAAGAAGCAGAAGATGAAGTTAAAAAGAAAGAAAAACAAGACTTCTCTTCACTTTTCAAACCAAAACAAGAAAAACAGTTAGAACCTATTCAAGCTCCTCAAGAAAAGCAACTAATTCAAGATGAAGATGAAAAACTAGCAGCCGAAACAGAACAAAAAGCCAAACAAAAACAATACGCTGGTTATTACACAATTAATGACTACTCTCCCCCAACTGAATAGAACAAATATTTTTTCCTGCTTGATCTTTAGATAAAAATACTTTAAAACTCCTCTTAAGAGCTTGTGGAAAACTAGGTGTATAACTTAAGTAAACAATCTCGAACTTGCCCTGCTGTTTTTTTTAATTAGGTTAAAGATATTCTGTCCAAAATAAAAAAAAGGAAAGATGTTTACTCATACGTTAGAGGAAAATGAAATTAATACTGTCTGGAAGGCCACTCAAGAAACTCTAAAAACACAACTTACTCCCGCTGTTTTTAACACCTGGATTGTTTCTAATCCATTAACAAAAGTTGAGGTTGATCAACAAAATCAAGCACTAGCTACAATTACTTGCCCCACTGCTTTTCATGCTACAAATCTCAAAAAAAATCTCTATACCCAAATAAAGGAAACATTAGAAGCTCAATTAAATAAAAAAGTGGAAATAGAATTCATTGTAGGCACACCATTTACACCCAATGCTTCATCAAGTGTTGATAATTTGAGTCAAACAGCTCATTTATTGCCATCTCAGCCAGTAAAAACTCAGCAATTACATGGTTTTAGCTCTGGAAACTCAACCTCTCCTACTGTTGATGAGCTTTTTTCCGCCCACACTTTGCAAGCCAGCTTTCAAGATAGATCAAAAACAGCAGCCAAAAGAATTGGCCTGAGACTAGATTACACCTTTAAAACGTTTGCTGTTTCAACTACTAATGAGATGGCCCATGCTGCTGCCACAGCCGTTTCAAACAACCCTGGAGCTGCCTACAACCCACTTTTCTTATATGGAGGAGTTGGAGTGGGTAAAACTCATTTAATGCAAGCGATTGCTAACAATATTCTCAAACAAAATCCAGAAACAAACGTTATTTATTGCACTGGTGAAGAATTTACAAATGAAATTGTTAATGCTATCCAAAAGAAAAGAGCTTTTGATTTTAAACAAAAATATAGAAATACCCAGGTACTTTTAATCGATGATGTTCAGTTTTTGGCTGGAAAAAATGCTGTTCAAGAAGAATTCTTTCACACTTTTAATGCACTAACCAAACAAGCTTCTCAGATTATTCTTACTTCTGACCGCCCTCCTCATGAAATCAATCTACTAGAATCTAGATTAAGATCTCGATTTGAGGCTGGTTTAATGATTGATATTCAACAACCCTCTTTTGAACTTCGCACCGCGATCCTTTTAATTAAAGCTCAAGCAAATCATTTAGATTTGCCAATGAATTTGGCACAATTAATTTCTTCAAAAGTAGATGGAGCTAGAAGAATTGAGGGTATTATTAAACTTTTAAGATCAGAGGTTGAATTAAAACAAAGAACAATTACTGAAGAATTAATTCAATCATTACTTAAAACAGAAGCTCCTACAATTTCTCCAAATCTTCGTGTTAAGCCTCAAGATATTATCAAAACAGTGGCTGATCATTATCGAATCAAACAAAGTGCTCTTAAAGGTAAAAGAAGAATTAAAGACATTGTTGGAGCTAGACATACTGCTATGTATCTCTTGAGGAAAGAGCTTAATATGCCGTTAGAAGAAATTGGTAAGTGGTTCTCGGGTAGAGATCATACTAGTGTTCTACATGCTATTAATAAAATAGAGAGTGAGATAAAAGAAGAAAGCTTGACACAACAAGATATTTCAGCTCTTAGAATGTCATTAACTGCTATCTCTAAGATATAGTTATCAACAATTGTGGATAACTCAGTTAATAACTTTGTGGAAAGGCTCTGGATAACTATTAATAACTTTGAGCTATTGTGAAAAACCTATCGCTTTTAACAAAGTTTTACGGCACAATACACAAAGTTATGAAGAACTGGTTAGCCAAGTTAATTAACATTAACTTTTATGAAAATACTTGAGTATTATTTGCGGCTTTCCCACTTATCAACAGCTTCTATTATTACTACAACAACATATATATATAGATAGTAAAGACAGAACCTAAAATATGAAATTTAAAGTTTTACAAGAAAATTTAAAAACTGCTTTAACTAGTTTGCAAAAAGCAATTCCAAGTAAACCACAACTGCCAATTCTTTCATCGGTTTACTTACAGGTTAAAGGAAATCAATTAACTTTAGCAGCAACAGATTTATATTTAGGAATTAAAAGTACTATTCCAGCAATAGTTGAAGAAACTGGTGAATGTGTCGTTCCTGGTGAAATATTTAAAAGTTTAATTTTTTCTTTTTCAGCCGGAGACGTTGAATTTATTCAATCAGATACCTCAATTTTAGTTAAATATGAAAAAAGCAAAAGTACACTCCCCTATCAAAGCGCTGAGGAATATCCTCAATTTCCAGAGGTAAATGGGGAAACATTTACATTATCAAAAGATTTATTACAAAAAGTAGATACTTATATTTCATTTGCTGCAGCACAAGATCAAACGAGACCTGTTTTAACCTCGTTACTCTTCTCTTTTCAGGATAAAAAACTAGAAATTGCTGCAACTGATGGCTATAGATTGGCAGCATTAAGTTATGAAGGCGAAGTTCCTAATTTAAATAAAAACTTCTTAATACCAGTAAAAGCTCTAAATGAAGTGTTTAGGATGATGAACCAAGTAGAGCAAGAAAAAGTTGCTTTCAGAGTAGCTGAGGAGCTTAAACAAGTTCTTTTTATGATTGATGGAATAGAAATCTACGTTCGCTTGATAGAAGGAGAATATCCACCATATAAAAAAATAATTCCTGAAGAATTTGCCATAGAAATAAAAACTGACTTTGGCGAATTCCAAACTCAAATTAAAAGAGCCTTTCTTTTTGCTAAAGATAGTTCAAATATCGTAAAACTAGAACTAGACAAAGATATTTTAAGATTTAAAGCTAATTCACCAGCTACTGGGGATTACCAGGGGGAAATGATAGTAAAATATTCTGGAGAAAGTCAGGAGATAGCTTTTAATGCTGTTTATCTAATGGATTTTTTAAACAAGAAAAAAGAAGGTGAATTAATCTTTAAAATGAACGAGAGTCTAAAACCAGCTGCTTTTCAAATTCCTGACGAGCCAAATTTCCTATATGTAATTATGCCTTTCAGAACAACTAGCTCTTAAAAACTATGATATAATCCTCGCCTATGGCAAAGACAAAACGCACTTGGAACCCTAAAAAGAAAAAAAGATTACGCACTCATGGCTTCTTAAAGAGAATGGCCTCTCATGACGGTCGTTTAGTACTTAAACGACGTCGCAATAAAGGTCGTAAAAAACTCACTGTTCTTAAGAAAGTTTAGTTTAATTCTTCTCTATTTCTTTTGTACAATGAAGTCTGAGTTACAGGCTTTTATTATGTTACCTAAAAAAAATAAGTTAAATTTAAAAGATATCTCGAATAAAGAAGTCTATCGAGGAAATACCTGGCGTGGAAAGTTTTTTTCAGCTTATTTTGATTTTAAAAATTCAATAGAAAACAATCAATTTTCTGTCGTTGTTCCTAAAAAAAATATTTTAATGGCAACCCAAAGAAATAAACTCAAAAGATTGATTTATAACGAGATTTCTTCGGATTTATTACAAAATTTAAAACTTCGTTGTATTATTAAAGTTTTTAAAGACTTTTCCAGAGAAAAAGAAGTCTTTGTAGTAGAGATGAAAAACTTCAAAACAGAAGTCTTAGCTCAAAAATGAAAAAAGAATATTCTCCTGGCATATTTGGTATTTATCAAATTGTAGGTTTTTGGAAACATCAAATTTTATATACTATTTTTGGTTTTAGTAGTGAATGTAAACATACTCCAACCTGTAGTAGATATACTCAAGCGGAAATTAAAAGACATGGTACAATCGTTGGATCGATAAAGGGGTTTTTACGCCTAATTACTTGTTGGTAAAGGAATCTAATGGGATATCTTATTGAACAAAGTGTACGATTTTTAATTTTTTTAAGCGAAACCTTAGGTAGTCTTGGATGGGGAATTGTTGCTTTTACTCTATTAACCAAGTTTGCTCTTTTTCCCTTAACAAACTCTTCCATTAAAGCTCAAAAACAATTACAAAAACTTCAACCAGAACTTAAAAAGTTAACAGAAAAGTTTGGCAAAGACAAAAAAGGCCTACAACAAGCTCAAATGGAGCTTTATAAACGATACAACGCTAATCCAATCGCAGGATGTATTCCTCAATTAATTCAATTTTTTGTCATAATCGTGCTTTATAGAGCAATGATCTCTTTTCTAGATGGAGCTACAATTAATGGTTTTAATCTCAATTTTTTGTGGTTTAACGTAAGTCAGCCAGATAAAACATATATTTTGCCAATTCTATCTGGAGTTACTCAGCTTATTTTGTCTTTAATGATCTCTCCTGGCGCCGAAGTTAGAGATATAGTGCCGAATAAAAGTAAACTTAAAAAAGTCCAAGAAGCTAATAAAAAAGAAGAAAACACGGCAGAAATGGCTGCAACAATGCAACAACAAATGCTTTTTATTATGCCTATCATGATGGGTGTAATAGCAGCCAGCTTTCCTTCTGGGTTAGCACTTTATTGGGTTATCAGTACAGTCACTAGTATCATTCAACAATATTATGTCTCTGGCTGGGGCGGAATACAAATTTATTATCAAAGATTGGTGAGCAAATATGCAAAAAATGAAAGATAGAATTATTAGAATCTTCGACTTCTATGGAGTTGAAGCTAGTGAAATTAATTTTGAAGAAACAGCTGAAGGTGAAAAAATATATTTAAATATTGTTTTACCAGAAGAAAAAGCCAAACATTTTATTGGCGCCAAGGGTGAAACACTAGAATCTTTAGAAATTTTAGTTCGCCTGGCACATCAAGAAGAAATTGAAGAAAATCAACGTTTGGTAATTGATATTAACGGCTACAGAAAAGAAAGAGAAAATAGATTACAAGAAAAAGCTCTACAGATTGCTGAGAAAGTTCGCGAATCTGGAAGAGAATATGTTTTTAATGATCTAAATTCTTATGAGCGTTTTTTAGTTCATTCTGCAATTGGTGAAAATCCTGATTTTAGCGATATTGAAACTTTTTCCGAAGACGATACCTTTGGTAGAGTGTTAGTAATTCGCAAAAAATAAGATTTTAAAATGAAACTTTCAATTCACACAGACGGTGGTTCTAGAGGAAATCCTGGTATTTCAGGTGGTGGTGTTGTGGTAGAAAATCAATTGGCTGAAGTTATTTTTGAAAAAGCGATTTATTTTGGTGAAAAAACCAACAATGAAGCTGAATATCTTGCTTTAATAAATGCACTGACTTGGCTTAAAGATTTTTCTGACAATAACAAACTTGAACAAGTTGATTTTTATTTAGATTCCAAACTAGTTGTAGAACAAATGCAAAAGAATTGGAAAATAAAAGAACCAAGACTGAGAGAATTAGCTCAACAAGGTTGGGAAATAATAAACTCTCTCCCCTACTCTGTTTTTTTTCACCATGTATTACGTCATAAAAATACTCAAGCTGATTTATTAGCAAATCAAGCTATGGATAGTCAAGGTTTATAGCTTATTTTGCCTTCTTCTTTCAAAGTAGTCTTATATTGCATACAATGGGCATAATCTTTATATGCCTGCCCTTCATACCCAAATTATTGACGAAAGTCCTCGAGTTATTATTCTCGGAGATTATGATGAATTTTCAGCGAAAGTTGAAGATTTATTTGGGGTTTATGAAATTGAAACTCTTAAAATAACCCTAGCTCAACTTCCCCATCTTGATGTTAAAAGTCTTAGCGTAAAAAGTATTTATCGTATTATCTGGTGGGTTGATTTTAGTAATATAAAAACCCTGGAAACTATAACTAAATTTTTAACTGAGGTTTCTCCAGAAATTTCAGTAATGATTATCGGTGTTTTACCAGAAAAATATATTTTAGATTCAGAAATGGCTTTTGAACAAAAAAATGTTAACTTTGAAAATTTAATTAACAATTTTCCTCAAGCCCAATTCTTTTTTATTAGGGATTATTTAGAAGGAAATTATCTTCCAGAGATTATTAAAACATCTCTATCTGGT
Source organism: Candidatus Pacebacteria bacterium CG2_30_36_39 (assembly GCA_001873435.1). Lineage (GTDB taxonomy): Bacteria > Patescibacteriota > Microgenomatia > UBA1400 > PJMF01 > CG2-30-36-39. The sequence goes on along the minus strand of MNZB01000004.1, from coordinate 317,681 downwards.
CACAAAAAACAAGTTTTATTTGATCCAGAAGAAGATATTTATTTAACCAACCTTTCTGGAGTTATAGACAACTTAAAATTAATATTTTTCAAACCACATCAACCTCAAAAAATATTAATCCAGGGTAAAAATGTTTTAAGCACCGATCATTTGGTTTATTGTTTGGATCTATTTCAAACTTATTACTCCTCTACCCTAGAACTTCTTGCGGTAAAAGGTAGAAGAGTTTTTCCAGATATTGGGGATTTTTTGAAAGTAAAAATTACTTGTGAAATCAGACCCATTTTAGACAAGTTGGTTAGAGAAAAACAAAACTGGGAGAAAAAACTAAACATTCCCTCCCCCTCCTTGTTTAATGACGTTAAAAGAAAAGATGATTCATTAGAGTTAATCAAAACAATAGACCAAAGGCTTTTAAAGCCACAAAAACAGGCTTTAAAGACTTCAATTGAAGAACGACAGGTTGATGAAAAAATAATCATAGATAAAACAACGATACATCAATCTAAAGATCAAGAAAAGACAAAAGAAGAAGTTATTGAAATAGAAGAGGAGAAGATAGAGGGAGAATTATCTAGATTGTTTCATCAAAAAAGATCGAAAATAAATGAAGAAAGAATTGATAAGAAGGTAAAAATTGTAAAAAAGATTTCTGAAAAATCAAAGAAAAATAAAGTCATGTTTTTTGGTGGGGTAGGGGTAATGATTTTAGGCGGTGTGACCCTGGCCTTGTGGTTGATTTTAGAAATGACTTTTTTCTTTGCAAAAAAAGAATTAGTTGGATATTTTGAGAAAAATTCACCACAAACCGCTCAAGATTTTTCACCAGGTGTTTGGGCAGGGTTTCTTAATAAACAAGTTGGTATTTATAATGGAGTGGCGAGTGATTTAATAACTGAAAAAACAGTGGTAGATCAATTAATTAATGGTTTTGTTGAGCTTCAATCATTACAAAAATATTTACAGGAAAAAACAGCAAATTATGGTCTCGGTGTTGTAGGAGTGGGGGAGACTAATAAGGAGTTTCCTCAAGAAATAGTAGATTTGAGTTCAAAAATTACTGAAAAAATTTCTTTAATTGAAGAATCTATTTTTTATCTTTATCCAAATGAAAATAAAACAGAGAATGAAACCCAACAGCGCTGGATAGACTATTTGGAAAAAACAAAAGAAAATCTTTCTTTAACTCAACAATTGCCTGGATTTTTCTCTAGTTTATTTGGGGGAGAAGGCAAAAAAACCTATCTTGTTTTATTGCAAAACAACCTAGAAATCAGACCAACTGGTGGTTTTATCCAAGATTTTTTACTACTTACCTTTGACAAAGGAATGTTAATTGACACTCAGACATTCAACACTCAAGAGGTTGACTCTCTTTTGCCAGGTTTAGTTGCTCCGCCAGCAGAATTACAGAAATACTTGGGAGAAAAGAATTGGTTCATGAGAGATAGTAATTGGGATCCAGATTTTCCAACCACCGCCCAAAGAGCTGCTTGGTTTGTTAAAGAAGCCTTAAAAAAACAAGTTGATGGTGTTTTAGCTATGAATTTTTATGTAGCTCAAGACTTAATCGAAGCTCTGGATACAATTGAAATTAGTGATCATCAGGAAACATTAACAAAAAACAATTTATTTGAGAGAGTAGAGTTTCATTCTGATGCTGAATTTGTACAAAATGCTGCTCAAAATAAAGACTATACACACTTGGTTTTTAGCCAATTATTTAAAAGAATAAAAACAGCTTCACCAGAGGAAATGAATAAAATAATAGGGGCTTTTTATCAGAGTCTTGAAAGTAAAGATCTCTTAATTTCTTTATTTGATCAAAAAAATCAAGAAATATTACAGCAGCTTGGCTGGAATGGAGAAGTAATTTCTCCAATGTGTCCACAGAGATTCCCTCAGACTAATTGTTTTGTTGAACAAACATATCAGGTAGAAACAAATATTGGTCTCAATAAAGTAAATGGTTATATTGAAAGAAAAATTGAAGAAAGAATTGAACTAGGAGAAAAAAACATTAAGCATATTAGGACTGTTGTTTTCTCGAACAAAGCCAAATCTGACGGCTGGCCACTAGGAGCATATAAATTATATTTGCGCTTTATTTCAGGAAAGAATACTCAAGCAAAAGAAGTCTTGGTTAATGGGAAAAAGATAGATGGTGGTCTTGCTAGTGTCTATAACGAAAAAGACAAAAAAGTAGTTGGTTTCCCCCTAGAAGTACCAAAAGATTCTGTAGTTACGGTTCAATATACCTATGAAACTGGTAAGGTTTTAGATGAACCATTTTCATTCTTATTTTTTGATCAAAAACAACCTGGAATAGAAGTGGAAAATAGAAGAACCACCATATATTTCCCTGGTAAAAAAGCCACCCTCATAGCACCACAGGGGGAGCTTGTTGGAGATACTCTGGAGTTTATTTCTCCAGAAAACACCCACTCGTTTGTAGGGGTTAGTTTACAAAATAAATAATTTTTTCGTGAATAACTAATTAATGTTTGTCATTTAATAATGGCTTATTCTTTTCCATTTTTTTATATAAAGCCGATTGTCTTGACTAATAAATTAAATTTTTATTGTTTTTTTTAAATATAAATGTTGATAAAAAAACACAACAATTTTAATTTATTAATGTGGAAAACTTGGGGGTAAATATTATCTATATCTAGAGACATTTTTTTTAATGTTAAAAATTTGTTTATCACTTGTTTATATTATGATATAGATATTTTCACGTGTTTTTTTGTTTATAAGATCAATATAAGTCGAATATATCAATTAAATAGGTGGTTTTTTATATATAACAAATCACTTTATAGTTTGATACAGTTTTTTCACTATAAAAAAATAATTAGACTGGTGTGTTACAATGTACGCCTGGTTTAAAAAACAAAGAATATCCATTTATGGAAAGGGAAACATGACTCAAATTACTGCCACAGTACAGGCAAGAGAAGATAAAAAACCAAACCAATTAAGAGCAGCTGGAATTCTTCCAGCTAACATTTATGGTGAAGGAAAATCAGTTGCTGTACAACTAAAACAACAAGATTTTGTTAAGCTTTATAATCAGGCCGGAGAAAGTGGTTTAATTTATTTAACTCTAGAGGGAGATAAAGAAAAACACCCAGTAATGATTGAAGAAGCTCAAGCAGATTCTTTATCTGGAAAATTTGTTCATGTATCTTTTCACCAAGTTAGTTTGAAAGAAAAAATCAGTGCAGAAATTCCAGTTGAAATCGAAGGTGAGTTTAATGTTTTAGGTGGAGTTATGGTTTTGGTTAAAGACACTGTTGAAGTTGAAGCTTTACCAACCGATTTACCAGAGAAATTTGTGTTTTTAGCAGAGAATCTTAAAGAAATTGGTCAAACAATTACTTACAAAGATCTTAGCTTTGATCGTTCAAAAGTATCTTTGGTTTTAGGTGAAGAAGGTGAAGATGAACCTTTAATCATTGTGCAGGAACAAAAAGCTGAAGTAGAAGAAGTTGCTGAGGTTGTAGAAGAGGGCACAGAAGGTTCTGAAGCCGCTTCAACAGAAGATAAACCAGCAGAAGAAACAGCTACTGAATAAAACTATTCAGAACGAGGTTTAAAAACCTCATTATTAGGTGAAATATAGCGGGCCATTTCTAAGAATTGGTCCGCTTTTTCGTTTTCTAAAGAAATTCTAGCCAAACTTGATAAGTTTAATAGTAAATCTTGAGGAAAGATTTGATTATTTAATAAAAAATCTTCATTTTTAGTTAATAAATATTTTGCCTCCAAACTAGTTAAGGAAAGGCCGCGTAGAGTTGATTGATTTGAATTGTTCCCCAAAAAGATATTATCTGGGATTGGTTGGTCTTTTGGTGAAAAACTTGGGGTTAATAGTGTGAAAACAACCAAGAAAAACACTCCAAAAGTTAGAACTAGATTTACTGGAGCTAACTTTTTATGTAAAAAAAAGCGCCGTAGAACCAATCCTAAACCCATACTCAGGAGAGAGAAAATAAGCCTAACAATTAACCAATTAAGAGCAATGAATTGAAACATAAATACTAGTCTATTGTGCCAAGTTTTAACTAGGCCAGGAAGTAGTAATTAATAAATCGGTTTCAACCAATTGTTTTTGTCTCATTTCTTGCCAGACTGCTTCTGTTACGAATGGCACAAATGGGTGGAGTAGGGCAATAAAAACTTTCAATCCATGTAAAAGCTCTTTGCCCCCAAGTTTTCCTGTTTTAGTAATTTCTATTTGTTCATCACAAAACCAATGCCAAAATTCGTTATAGCTAGTTTCTGCAGCCAAACCAATTTGAAAGTTATTTAAATTTTTAGTAATAGTTTTAGAAATTTCATTTAGTTTATTAATGAAATTTTCGTTTGTTTTAACATCTCCTTCTTGAGAAAGATCTAAATGTTCAAGAACAAATCTTGATGCATTCCAAAGCTTGTTGGAGAAATTACGCATAGCTTTAAAGTCTGGTTCTCCAACTGATTTGTCTAAACCGGCTGACGAACGAATTACTAGAGCCATTCTAAGAGCGTCAGATCCATATTTTTCGGCTATAACTAGGGGATTGACCACATTTCCCTTACTCTTACTCATCTTCTGTCCTTTTTGGTCTCTAACAAGTCCATGGAGATAAATATTGGAAAAAGGCAGTTCACCAGTAATATATTTTCCCATCATGAGCATGCGCATAACCCAGAAGGGGAGAATGTCGTATCCTGTTTCCATCACTTGGGTGGGATAGAATTGTTTAAAGTCCTCATCTCCGTTCTTTTTTAGAGTTGTAAAAGGCCATTGAGCAGAGCTAAACCAAGTGTCAAAAGTATCTGTTTCTTGTAAATAATCAACACCAGGGCTAGAGGTGCTGACAACAAAATTTGCTTGAATAGGAGCTCTTAATTCTTGTAAGCCATTATTTATTTGTTCAACAGTAAATCCTTGTTCTAAAACACTTTTGATGTTTCCAGTTATTTTATTTTTATCTGTTGTTAGAAAACTAACCACAATGTCTGGATTTTCTGTTACTGAATACCAAACTGGAATTCTTATTCCCCAAACAATTTGGCGAGAAATATTCCAGTCTCTTAAGTTTTCCAACCAGTGTTTAAGGATTTTGTCATGTCCAGCTCCATAAACATGAAACTTTTCATTTTTTAAGTCATTTAAAATTGGCTCAACAAGGGGTTTAACTTTTACAAAAAACTGTGGGAGCAATAATGGTTCTATTGGTTTTTGACAGCGATAACAAACAGCCACTCTATTGTTATATTTATCATCAATTTTTTCTATTAAGCCTTTTTCTTGTAGATCATTAACAACACTTTCTCTTGCAGCTTTAACTCTTAAACCAGCATATTTTCCACCTTTGGCAGTTATTTTTCCCTCAAGGTTTATAGCTTGATGTATTGGTAGATTGTGTTTTTTGGCCACCTGAAAATCATTAGCATCATGGGCTGGAGTTAGTTTAACAATACCAGTTCCAAATTCTGGATCAACAAATTCATCGGCAATAATTTCCATTTCTTCATTTGTAAGGGGATTTAAAACTTTTTTGCCAATTAAATAATTATGTTTTTTATCATCTGGGTTAACTGCTAGGTGAGTGTCTGCAAAAATAGGTTCTGGTCTAACTGTAGCAACAGTTATAAATTCCCGTGGATTTTCTACCAAAGGATATTTTACGTAATAAAGTGGTGAATTTTGGTCAACATACACTACTTCCAGATCAGAAAAACTAGTTCCACATTGAGTACAGTAATTAACCAGCTGTTCGTCTCTATATAGCAAAGAATCTTGATGGAGCTTGATGAAACTAGCTAGAACTTGCTTAACAACCTTTTCATCAAGCATAAAAGTAAATCTAGTCCAATCTGCACTAGCACCAATTTTTTTCATTTGTTCGACAGCTACGGAAGAATTTTCTTGAACATAATCCCAAATCATTTTGTAAAGAGTCTCTCGATCAAATTCAAATCTACTCTGATTTTTTTTCTTAAGTTTTTTTTCAAAAACAAATTGCGTCTCAATTCCAGCATGATCTGTTCCTGGCAACCAAAGAGTTATGTCACCCAACATGCGATGATAGCGAATTAGAATGTCTTCGACGGTTAAAAACATTGCGTGTCCTATATGCAGCGGATCATTGGCATTAGGAGGAGGCATCATTATAGTGAATGTTTTTGCTGATTTATCAGTTTTTTTTGGTGAGAAAGCACCAGACTTTTCCCAGGTTTCATAAAGCTTGGGTTCAGTTGAAATGTGATCATAGTGGCTGTCCATAGATAGGAAGAATTGTATCACGATTTACTCTGGAGAATGATTTATTGTTTTTTTACGACTAAGACTTTGTTGTCTTTATTTAATAAACAAACAAAGGAATAAATGCCTCAAGGAATTAATAAAAATCTCCAAGTTCCTCGTCATATAGCTATAGTGATGGATGGAAATCGTCGTTGGGCTAGAGAAAGGGGACTTGAGGCTGTGGTTGGACATCAAAAAATGGCAAGAGAAGGAATTAAAAAAGTAGTTAAGTCAGCCATTGATTGGAAAGTTGAATATTTAACCCTCTGGGCATTTAGTACTGAGAATTGGAATAGAGATCCAAAAGAAATTGCTGCTTTAATGTCGTTGTTTCGCGAACTGTTTAAAGTTCAAGCCAAAGAACTAGATGAATTGGGAGTTAAAATTACTACTATTGGAGATTTAACTCGTTTTGATCAAGACATCCAAGATAGTATTGCCGAATGGAAGGAAAAAACCAAAGAGAATAAAAATTTAACCGTTCAATTTGCTTTAAATTATGGGGGGAGAGATGAGATTCTAAGGGTCGTGGAGAAAATAATGAAAAATACTAAGTTAAATTCTACTGAAATTAAAAAAATGACCCAGGATGAGTTTGCTAAATTTTTAGATACTGCCAATATTCCAGATCCAGAGTTGATTATTCGACCAGGAGGAGAGCAGAGGTTATCTGGATTTTTATTATGGCAGAACTGCTATTCAGAACTATATTTTCCCAAAGTATTAATGCCAGATTTCGATGAAGAAGAATTTGCTTTAGCAATTGAAGAATTTAATAATAGAAAAAGACGTTTTGGTAAGTAGATGCTATTACCACTGATGGTTTGAGTCTGGAATTACAAAATTTAAAATGGTTTTAACACCAGTAAATTCTGCTACCAAATTTAGAATCATAAAGGCACTTAGAGCTACAATTAAACCAAGAATTGCAAAGGTAATTGAACTTTTTGATTTTTCTAATGCCTGACTATTACCACCAGATAATAAAATTCTTATACCAGCAACGATTAGGGTGATGAAACCAGCCATTCCCACTAGGGTTAAAAAACCACTCAAAACATTTGCCAACAAACATTGAAAACCTTGTATTGTTGCGACTGTTTCATCTCTGGTGCTGACACAAACTCCAGTCCAAGCTTGTGTTTGGGCATTGGCTGGGGAAAAAGCTAAGAAAAACATTAGTATTGAGCTAGAGATGGTTTTAACAGTTTTTTTAAGTGAATTGCTTAAAGGCATGATTTGATCATTATACATGGCTTAATGCTTTTGGAGAATATAACCAAAAACCCCGCCTTGCGACGGGGTTTTAATGCTCAAAATTGAGAGATTATTTACCTTGAATACTTCTGGTTGTGAAGACATCATTGAGGTCAGTGAAGCCTAAGAAGTTGAGGGCTAGAGTGAGAATTGCGTAAGAAGCAGCTACGACCACCAAACCAATAATGGCTGAAGTGATTTTGTTGCGAGCAGATTCTGTTTTACCCTTATCGCCACCACTTGTAATCCATTCAATACCACCCCAAATGAGGTACAAGAATACTAAAAGAGCGGCAATTACCATTACAAAACTCAAGACACCATTAATTAAGCCACCAAAATCGGTAGCAAAACCTTTTCCAGGGTCGACGTTGGTGTCAGTAATTTTTGTAGCAGCAGCAACAGGCATAACAGCAGAAGCTAAGCCGCTTAAGGTCATTCCTGTAGAAATGGCGAATTTTTGAACTTTGTTCATATTTTCCTTTTTTTACGTTTACTTTTTTTACTATTAAACCTAAATTCTTTGTTATTGTATCAAGTTTTGCTGTCCTACGTCAAAAACGTTTTTTTTAACAGCCGTTTCCAAAGCTTAAAACACAAATACCTAGCAAACTTTGAATCAACATAAATATGGCTGTAGTAGCTGCTAAGACAACTAATCCGATAAGAGAATTAGTGATTTTGTTGCGAGCAGCTTCGAGTTTTCCTTTGTCACCAGCGCTAGTAATCCAATCAATTGCTCCCCAAATGAGAAAAAGCAAAACCATGATTGCCGCCAAAACCATAATTCCACCCATTAGACCACTTAAAAAATCTCCAAATCCTTTTTGAGGGTCAGAACTACCAGCTCCAGGGAGGTTCCCTTGGCTGGCTGATTTAGCAAGATCTAGAGTAGCGGCAATGAGTTTTTGTGACATATTATTTTGGCTCTGGAATATTAATTTGTAAGACGTTAAATGATTCGCCAAAGAAGATTTCACTTACAAAACCAATAATTACATAAGAACCAACTAAGACAACTAGACCAATAAAAGCTTGAGTAATTCGGTTGCGAGCATTTTCTACTTTGCCTTTGTCTCCACCACTACTAATCCATTCCAATGCCCCCCAAATGAAGAAAATAAGTACCATGATGGCACCAATACTTATCAAAGCATTCCAAAAGAAAATAAAGTATTCAGCAAAAGTAGTACCTTCATTTGCCTTGTCTGCATCACTACCAAGAGAATCACCAATAACTGGGTTTGTTAATTCAGCATAAGTATTACCAGTTGAGAGTAATAATCCAGCGATAACGGCTAAAATTGAAGTGGTTAATTTTTTCATGTTTATTTAATAGTGCTATATATTTGATTAATTTGTTCAGCTGGGTTGAGTAAATCTAGACCAACAAAGCTGCCAAGTAAACCAATGATTCCGTAGGCAGCTACCATTAAAACCAAGCCAATGGCACCATTCATCATTCGGTTGCGAGCTTTTTCTACTTTGCCTTTGTCTCCACCACTACTAATCCATTCAAATGCTCCTAACACGAAATAAATAACAAAGAAAATTCCACCAAGAGCAGTCATAAAGCCAATGATGTTGGAAATGAAAAGCTCGAGGTTTTTAAGCGCTTGAGCTCCATTGGCAGAACTACCAGAGCCTTTACTATAAGCATCTGTTGGTGGGGTAAAACCTCCAAGATCAATGGTGTTGTTTTGAGCGATTAAAGACAAAATTGATAACATATTAAATTCCTACACCTTCTAATTTCGGATTGAGAATGTATGTGGCATCGCCAAAGAAAATCAGGCCAAAAATTGCAGCAACAGTATAGGAGCCAACTATTATTGCCAAACCCATAACACTATTAGTCATCATTGAAGAAGCCTCTGTGTGGGCTTTGGTGTCTCCACTAGATGTAATGTATTTCCATCCTGCCAAAATAAAGTTGAGCATAACCCATACGCCAGCAACAACAGTGACAATACGAATTCCGTTGGAAACAAATAAGATTATGCCAATTCCACCCCCACTGGCAGCATTATATTTTGCTACTCCAGCTGGAGCTTTGATGGTACCAAAAACATTTGAACCAGCGCCAGATGATGGGACTGGTGAAACGGCAAAAACATTAGAAAAACGAGCTAAACTTAAAAAAACTGGTGTTGTTAATAATATTTTGGTTAATTTATTCATTTTTCTATTTGGCATTGTATTACTTTTATATGATTTTATAAAGGAATATCAGCTCCTGTTACAAGTTTAATAACCTGAACTACCCAGTAAGCACAAAACATGACAGAAAAACCAATGACAGCGTTTTTAAAAATAACCAGCGACTCTTCTTTGCCCTTGGATGTGTTACTAATAAATTTAAAACCAGCAAGCAACATCATGGCAAAAACAGCAATTCCTCCCAATACAAACATATTTGGAACAATTAGGTTAACCAAATCTCCTGGTGTTTTGTAAATATCTTTAACGGGGGTTCCACCTCGAAGTGTTAGGGTTGAGCCTAGATCAAGACCTGAACCACCATTTTGTGCAAGAAGTGAATAAATCATGTCGATGGTATTATATCAGTAAAAGTATGAGGATAAGTCAAGCATTTACTAGCGATGAGGAGAAAGAATTATTAATAAAGCTTCGTGGTGGTGATAAGCATGCAGTAAAAACTTGGTATAACCATTTTTTTTCATATTTTTATAATTTAACTCTAAAAAAAATCTCCAATACAAATGACGCTGAAGAACTAGTTCAAGAAATGTTTATCAATGCTTTGCGTCAATTACCTCTTTTTAGAGGAGAATCGAGTTTAAAAACTTGGATGACTAGTATTTTGCATCATGAAATAGCAGATTTTTATCGTAAAAAATATGCTAAAAAGGCTTTGCAAACAATTCCACTGTTTGAAGAAATTTTACAAAAGCCACTTCATGGTTCTGAGGATGTCACTAAATTAGTCAACTCTGTTTTATCAGAAATGAAAAAGGAATATCGAGAACTTCTTTTATTGAAATACATAGATAAGATGAGGGTAAAAGAGATCTCAATTTTATTAGATAGAACCGTCAAATCTATAGAATCAGATTTATTTAGAGCTAGAGAAGAGTTTAGAGTCATTTATTTGGATAAAATTTGATTATGAAACAAAATAAGTTTATCGCAGAGCTCCAATTAGAGGCAGAAAGACAGTCTTTACTGGAGAAAAATCAAATATTGCCAACCAATATAAGTGAATTAGCAAGGCCTTTTATTAAGAAACTTTATAAAGCAATGATGACGCTCGCATTTATAACGTCGTTATTAAGAATCATATTTATTGGATAGATTAAATGATTGTTAAAGCAAAACCAAATATTCACCACCTTTTTTCTTTATCATATTCATTTGTTGAAGTAACTCAGGGGTTATTTTTTCATCCCTATCAAACAATGCAGTTTTTGGTTAGAGGAAATTATTTTGTAGTTTTAATATTTCTTCCGATATTATTATTTTCATTTGAACAAATAACAATATTTTTATTAGTCAATAAATTTAATCTCATTTTCCATATTAAAATTTTAACTTTTATTAGATTCTTTTTTGAGCATCTTATGTTAATTTGGCAGTCTGTGCTGATATATTTATTTTTTCGTTTTAAATATGCTTGGAAAAATAAATTATGAAGTTGGTTAAGGGTATTTTATTGCAAGATTTCCGAAGTTTTACTCAAAAGGCAATTTCTTTTGCTGAAAGAACTTTACTTTTTGGAAAAAATGGAGCAGGTAAAACTTCGATAATAGAAGCAATTCACCTATTAGCTCATGGAGAAAGTTTTAGAGCAAAAGTCATTGAAGAGATGATTGCTTTTGACAAAGATATCTCCAGAGTTGGTGGAAAGATTGGCGAAGAAACATTGGAGATTGCTTTAACAAGAGGAGTTATTCAAGGGAAGAGAACTCCCAAAAGACATTATTCTTTAAATGGTACAAAAAAGAGACAAAAAGATTTTCTTGGTCAATTTTTTACTGTTACTTTTCGTCCAGAAGATATGCGTTTGATTGAGGGCTCTCCTGGTAGAAGGCGAGCCTTTATGGATGAGGTTTTAAGTGCAACTGACATTCAATATGCACAATCACTTCATATGTATGATCAAGCGCTCAAAAGAATAAACCGCTTTTTGGAATTAGTTAGAGATGGTAGTCAGCCTAAATCTGTTTTGCAATATTGGGAAATGATGCTGATTAAACATGGAAAGTACTTGCAAGAGAAACGTCAGGCATTTTTTAGTTTTTTGCGTACAGTTGAGTTTCCGTTTGATTTTAATGTTAAATACATTATTTCTTCAATAAACGATGATGAAGTTAGTTCTCGTCGTGAAAAAGCTATTGCGGCAGGGCATTTATTAATTGGTCCTCATAAGGATGATTTACAAGTTTTATTTGCTTCAAGTCACCTGGAAAACAGAGATGTGGCAGCTTTCGGCTCTAGGGGTCAGCAGAGATTGGGTGTTTTGTGGTTAAAACTTGGAGAACTTCAATTTGTTGAAAGTTACCAAGACCAAAAACCAGTTTTTCTATTAGACGACATTTTTTCGGAACTTGATGAAGCAGCTCAAAACATGGTTTTGGAGTTAGTACCAAAATATCAAACAATTATTACTACGGCTCATGAGGAAACAGTGGAGTTTTTAGCCGAAAAAATTTCTGATTTAAAAATAGTTAACATGTAACTTTTACTACTTGTTTTGATTCCCCCAAAGTATTTTTGGTAAGGTTTTCACCAAATCAGAAGCATTGAAATATGGTCCAACTTCAGCAAATAGATAGTCTCCGGCCTTTTTATTTGCATCACTAGCGACTAGACAAGAAGTCAAGGCATCATTTTTACAATAAAGCGCTGCAATCAACCCAGCCAGAACATCTCCAGTTCCACCTTTAGTCATGCCTGCATTACCGCCAACAACACTAATTGTTTGATGGTTAGTGATAATTTGGTCAACTTTTCCTTTGAGTAAAATAGTGCCAGTGAAGATATTTTGATCAAAACCATTTTCTATTAGTCTGGCAAGCTCATGTGCATGTGGAGTAATAATATGATTTTTGCTCAAAAGACCCACGTCAACCATTTGGAGAGCGCCGGCATCGATAACCCAATTTTTTTCTGGATATTTTTCCAATAGATGATCGGTGAGGGTTTTTGTTTCTTCCGATCTATCCATTCCTGGTCCAATCAGAATGCAATCAGCTTCAATTAAATATTTTTCTATATCTTGTCTGGATACGATAATTCCGTTCCAAAAATTTCCTTTAACTTCTTTTATGAGTTCATTGTTTTCTTCAACTGATGAATAAAAAACCATATCAACTATTGTTGAGGCTATGTCTAAACTCCATTTGCTGGCTGCGTGAAATAGTTCAGAGCCTCCAATAATGAGCAGTTTGCCATTTTGTCCTTTATGAGAATCAGGATGGGGTAAAAAAAGTTTCTCCCAAGCTTGAGCTAAAAATTGAGAATTATTCATGCTATTTTTTAGCTTTTTTCTTAATAGATTCGTTTACTTCTTCTAGGGTTTTTTGCATTTTAGCTAGCTGCATTGTTACTAAGACAGCCAACAAAGTCATAATTATGGCGTAAATAAATAGAGAAACAACTCCACTGTTTTTTCCAAGAATTGGATCGATGTAGGTTTGAACGGCAGTTTTAATAGCTTCATTCCAGGCTAAAGCTACAACAACACCAAAACCACTGGTCGCAAGAGCAACCATATTTTTAATAATTACTAAGGGAATTTCTTTAATAGAATTAGGGGCGTCGATATTTGACATATTTTTTATATTATACTGGAAAAAATTCCTTGCAAATTTTGCAAAAATTAATCTAGAATAATAATATCAAAATGTATCAGCCAAATTTTCAAATTACTCACAATCTACTAACCTACATTGCCAACATAGAAGCAAGTAAAGCTTTAATTGATACGGCCCCATTAATTCCTTCATGGGAAGCTAAATTTCGTGATGAAGCCATGACTCGTAGTATCCATTTTGGTACTAAGATTGAAGGAAATGACTTGAGTGAGGAACAAACAAAACAAGTTTTGAATTTTAAGGGAGCCATAGATGTTAAAGAGGTTTCAGAAAAAACTGGTGTTATGGCCAGAGATCGTGATATTCAAGAAGTCATTAACTATCGTAATGTTCTCCAATGGATAGATCAGCAAAAAGCTTTGGGAAGAAAACCGGAGTTTTCTATTGAAATGTTACACACTCTACATTCACTAACAATGAAGGGATTGTTGGAGGAAAACGAGATTGGTAATTTTCGTCAGAAACAAGTAATTGTTCAAGGAGTTGGCGATGGTTCGGTGGTTTTTAGACCACCTGTTTCAATCGAAGTACCATTTCTAGTTTCTGAGCTTTTTGCTTGGTTAAATAGTGTTGAAAATCAGCATATACATCCCATTTTTAAGGCCGCAATCGTTCATTATCAATTGGTTTATATTCATCCATATGTTGAAGGTAATGGTCGTACTTCTAGAGCCATTGCTACGTTAGTAATGTATTTACTCGGCTATGATTTCAAAAGATTTTTTTCAATAGAACAATATTTTGATGGAGATGTAGAACAATATTACAAAGCTTTATTGTCTGTTCAGCAACAAGCTGATGCAGACATGACCTATTGGATGGAATATTTTTGCTATGGATTGGCTGTTGAAATAGATAAGGTTAAGAGACAGGTTCAGAAACTTTCAAAAGATCTTAAGCTTAAGAAAGAACTTGGTAAACAGGTTGCATTGTCTGAGCGTCAAATTATTTTGCTAGAGTTATTACAAAATCAGGGAGAGATAACCTCTGATGATGCTCAAGAGGTTCTACCAGATATTTCTATCGATACAATTTTACGTGATGTAAGAGATTTGATCAAAAAGGGAGTAATTAAAAAAGAGGGTGTAACCAAGGGCGTACGTTACTCCTTGGTTTAAGTTTTTTCTGTTAGAGTAGAGCAGTGAAAGGGAATTATGTTGATTACTGACTTTTCTTTATATTTGCAAAAACTAGAAAAAACTCCATCTCGTTTGGAAATGACTGAGCAGTTGGCTCGATTATTTAATCAATTAAATTTTGAAGAAATTCCCCTTAGTATTTATTTATTACTTGGCAGATTAACCCCAGAATATTTATCTTTAGAATTTCAGCTATCATCAAAAATGGTATTACGCGTTTTAGTCCAGCAAATGGTACAGAACCCCGAAAAATTTGGAGATGGTTTGCCAGTCAGCAATTTGTTTTCAGAGGCAGACGATGGTTTATATGAAAAAAAAGTAGATGAAATTTATAAAAAAACAGGTGATATAGGTGAAACAACTCAGCAAGTATTTGCCAACACCAATACCCAAAGAGAAATTAAGCTTAGTTTATTGGAAACCTTTGAGGCTTTGAAAAAAATTGCTTTAGAGGGGGGAGCTGGATCTCAGGATAGAAAAGTTTCTCAATTATTAAAATTAATGCAGCAAGTTGATGCTTTGTCGGCTCGTTTCATCGCAAGAATGGTTATTGGAAAACTTCGTTTGGGTTTTTCAACAATGACAATAATAGATGCTTTATCTTGGGTAAAAAGAGGTGATAAGAGTGATGCTTCTTTTTTGGAAGAACTATTTCAACGCAAAGCCGACTTGGGAATTTTGGCACAGATGTATTTAAAAGGAACAAAATCCAACGATGAACTAATGGCAAAATATCAAGCAAGCTTAGGAATTCCGGTTATTCCAGCTCTTTGTCAGCGTTTAAACTCTACTCACGAAATTATCGAAAAAATGCAAACTGTTATTGCTGAACCAAAATATGATGGTTTGCGTATTCAAATTCATGTCGATAAAGAAACTAAATTAGTAAGATCTTTTACAAGAAATCTTGAGGAAACATCTCATATGTTTCCAGAATTAAAAAGAGCTCTTTCTGAACTAAATTGTAAAAGTTGCATTTTAGATGGAGAAATTGTTGGAATAGATAAAGTTACTGGAGAAATTCTTCCTTTTCAGGAGACTTCTACTAGAAGAAGAAAACATGGGGTTGATGAAAAAGCCGCTGAAATTCCAGCTCATTTTTATGTTTTTGATGTTTTAGAAAAAGATGGAAGATCACTCTTGGATGAACCTCTAAATTATCGAAAAGACTTATTACGTCAGATTACCAATGGGGCAGAAATTTTTATTCCTACTCCATATATTATTACCTCAGACCCTCAAGAATTAAAAGAATTTCATGAAGAGCAGTTGGTCCAAGGACTAGAGGGCGCTGTGATGAAAAAACAAGACTCTTTATACAAAAGTGGTCGTAAGGGTTGGCGTTGGGTCAAAATTAAAGAAGAAGAAGGATCTCAAGGAAAGCTTAATGATACGTTGGATTGTGTTGTAATGGGTTATTACAAGGGTAAAGGCAAGCGGGTAGATTTTGGTTTGGGGGCTTTTCTTGTTGGGGTTGTAGCTGATAACGGTGAAATTTTAACAGTAGCCAAAGTTGGCACTGGTTTAACAGATGTTCAATTTGGTGAATTTAAAAAAAGAACTGATTCTTTGATTGTTAAAAATAAGCCTCAAGCATATTTGGTACACAAAAATCTAGTTCCAGACGTTTGGGTAGAGCCATCTTTAATTGTTGAAATTGCTGCTGATGAAATTACTAAGTCGCCAATCCACTCCGCCGGCAAGGCACTAAGATTTCCAAGATTAGTTCGTTTTAGAGACGATAAAAATGTTATTCAAGCAACACAACAAAGTGAATTAGAAACAATAACTCACTTGGTTTAATTTATTCAAATTGTTCTTGTAAGTCACGAAGAATTTTTTTAGCTTTATCTAGTTGTTCTTTTGAGGCTTTTTCTATAAATTTTTGTAGGTTTTTTAAGGGGGAGTGTTTTTCTTCATCATAATAACCACCGCCTTTCATGACATAACCGTGATTATTGGTTTCAAATGATTTGCCCAGGATAATGTAATCAATTTGAGCTTTGGCGATAATATTAAACATTTTTAATCCACCCTCTTTTTTTAACCGACGAAGGGAGAAAAAATATTTAGGATCTCTAAATATTTCAAATTTATATCCAAGTTTATTAGCATCTTGGACAAAAAATGAATCTTCAAATATTTTTGCTTTCTCTCTGAATTTGACATTTTCTACCACTTCTTTTTTGGCACCAATTAGAGCTCCCATGGCACCATCTTTACCTACAAGAGAATAAGCTTCATAGCCAAGATTAATGGCATTTTCTATGGTTTTGCTTAGTGGCACGTCATTTTCTACTTGAATCCAAGTAGTAAAAACTCCTATTTCTGGATTTTTATCAATTCTGTAACGTAATCCTTGTAAAAAATACGTTGGCAATCTATTGTCAGCATCCATAAAGATTACCCATTGGCCTCTAGCTTTTTTGGCTCCTAAATTACGTTGAAAAGCAACATTACGAATTTTAACTTTTTCAGTTTTTAGATTAATTTTTCTTCTCCAAACCTGAGCTTTTTTAATGGTTAAATCCTCTGAATTGGCATCTATGTGAATTACTTCAAAATCGGTAAAAGTTTGTTTTGAAAGATCTTCTAAGAGCAGAGGAAAGTATTTTTCTTCATTGAGTGTGGGAGTGACAATAGAAAAAAATGGTTTTCTTAACATATTTTTAGTGTAATTAGCCTTTTTATTATTTTAGTTCGTACATTGTAAAACAGATTGCTACAATTGATGGTATGAAACTTATTGTTGGGTTAGGAAATCCTGGTGAAAAATATATTAAAACCAGACATAATATTGGATTTAGAATAGTAGAAGTTTTAGCTGATCAGTTGGGTTTAAGTTTTAATACTTCTCCAAAACTTTTTGGCCATGTTGCCAAATCTCAAGATATTTTGATATTAAAACCACAAACCTTTATGAATGATTCTGGTAGATCAGTAAGAGCTGCTTGCGATTATTTTAATATTGATTCTGCAAAAGATTTGGTTGTAGTTCACGATGATTTGGATTTAGAGTTTGGAGCTGTAAAAATTCAGCAAGGAACTGGGCCCAAGGTTCACAATGGACTGCTTTCCATTTATCAACATCTAGGAAATCAGGATTTTTTGCATATTAGAGTTGGAGTGGATAACAGAGCTGGAGATCGATCAATACCAGGAGCAGATTATATTTTAGCCTCTTTTAAGCCTGAGGAAGAAAAGACTTTGCAAGATTTGGTTACGCAAATAGTGCAAAAATTGCTACCATATACAAGGTAGCCATGCCCAGCATCAACTTTAATCACTCCCATCTATTTAATTTTCCGCGTGTTTCTATTGATGGTTCCAAAAACATGAAGTTGTTGTTTGGTATTAGAGTTGTTCGTGAATTAGCAAACAAATTTGCTTTATTTTTTCTCCCGGTTTTTCTTTTTCAACTTGGTCAAGAAAATGGTTTTTTATCAGGATGGGGGCTAACTCCTTTTCAAAGTGGAATTGTTTTGTTATCTGTTTTTATGGCTAGTGCTAAGTTGGTAACATTTTTTTTCTTGATTCCTGCTGGAAAATTTATGAAAAAATATGGTTTTTCAGCAGCATTTATGTTGTCTTTTTTAGCCTATGCTGTTGAATTAATTGCTTTAAGGTTTTCAGCAGCAGATCCCCAGTGGTTGTGGCTTGCTTTACCAGCCGATGGAGTTGCCACTGGTTTAATGTGGGGTGGTTTTAACACCCTGCTTTCCAAGGGAGCGAGAAGATCTAGAATGGGTAAAGATTTGGGTTTCTTGCAAGTTTTATTAAATATGACTTGGTTGGTGGCTCCAGCGTTGAGTGGTTTTATAATTTATGTCTTTGGTTATGAAATAGTATTTTCTATTGGTGTTGCAATGGTGGCTTTTGGTTCATTACTTTCATTTTTTATTGATTTTCCTCAAGAAAAAGACTCAATTTCTTTTAAAGAGTTGGCTTTTTGGATGGGCGATGGTCATTTTTTTAAATTAGGAGTTTCGATTATAGGCAAGTCTATTTATGACTATGCTTTGTATATTTGGCCACTTTATGTGTTTTTAATTTTGGGTAATACAGAAAAAGTTGGAATTGTTTATAGTTTGTCTTTTTTGGCATCAATGATTATGAGTTTGTTTATTGGAATCCAGTTAGATCATGAAATTAAGAAGAGACCATTTATTATTTCTGGTGGAATTCTTTCTTTTCTTTGGATAATTAGGTCTAGTATTTTTAATTTTTGGTCAATAGCAGCAATTGATGCAGCAGATAAAATTACTGGGAATTTTCATTGGTTGTTTTTCGATAGAATTTTGATGAATCGTGGTAAGGGAAGAGAAGCTTTTTCATATTTCACTTATAGAGAAATGATTGCTAGTTTTGGATCTTTAATATTTTGGGCGATATTTGCTGGAGTATTTTTATTTACCAATTTGGAATGGCAAGGTATGTTTGTAATTGCTGCCATCGGTACTTTAATGAGTTTATTGATCAGCAGAAAACATGAAGATTAACCTGGTAGAATAAAGCTGTATGACCGATGATTTGTTTTCTCAGCTTTCTCCAAAAGATGTGCCAAAAAAAGAAACTGTTGTTGATAGAAAAGTCGGCTTTCAATCAGTTGGAACTTTATTTGATAAGTTTAAAATTAAAGACAAGGGTGGTTACATAACTCAAGAGTTTCAGGATTTTGGTTATAGGATGGCTGTTGAGCTTGATGATTTGGCTAGAACTAGCTTATATATGAGGTTGGCAAAGAGGGAAAATAGGGGAATTTTGGAACAAGCTCTTTCTTTTGTTAGCGATGCAAATGCAAAGAATAAAGCAAGATTATTTATGTGGAAAGTAAAGCAAATAAAAGAAGAAAAGAAGGATCATGAAAAGTAATTCTACTAAAACAATTATTTTAATTCTTTTTATTTTAACTCTTCTGAGTGGTTACAATTATTTTTATCGTCCGTTCTTGAAAAAATTTGAAGCACAAAAGGCTGCTGAAGCCATTTTATCCAATATTACTCCAGAACCAACTATTAGTAATTTGCAAAAAACCATAAATAATCTTTCAGTTGAAGAAAAAATCTGGCAACTAATAAGTATTCCAATTTCTTTAGATAATGACTCTGAGGCTAGCACTGAAACTAAGTTTATTAGTCAAGTAAATCCTGGATTTATTACTATTTTTGGTAAAAATATTTCATTAGAAACAACAAGAAATTTTACTAATTCCCTTCCAGTTTCTTTGGGAGGCTATGTGCCACTAATTGCTGTAGACCATGAGGGTGGAACAGTTCAGCGTTTAACTGGAAAAGGTTTTACAAAATTAGAATCGTGGGAAAGCATGTGTGAAAAATCAGAGGGATTGAGGATAAATGTTTTTGAAACTTCTGCTAGAGAATTAAGGTCGGCTGGAGTTAATGTTGTTTTTGCCCCAATAGTCGATGTTCCAAGAGATGGTTCATTTTTAAAAACTAGAGCATGTGAGAATCAAATAAATTCTTTAATTACAGCAGAGGATTATATTAAAACTTTTGGATCTCAAGGTATTTTGTCAGTAATCAAGCACTATCCAGGAATTGGTTCTGCCACCAAAGACATGCATTTTTATAAAACTGAATTAGCAATTGAAGCTCAAGACACAGCTCCATTTCAAAGAATATTGGCCGACTTTCCAAACATTGGAGTAATGAGTTCTCATGTCATAGTGGCTGGCAAAACAGATAATCTTCCCTGCAGTTTGAGTGAGGTTTGTTTAAATCCATTTCCAGTTCATTTTCCAGATGTTTTATTGTTTACAGATGCTTTAGAAATGGCTTCTGCTCAAATTACAGAAGATGGTGAAGAAAAAACCTTAGGTGAAATAGCATATCTAGCTATTAAGGCTGGTAACCATGTTGTTGTTTTTGGTGAAAAAGTAAGCCAGGAAGAAATTAAACAAGTTGTTAATTATTTATCAATGAAATATCAGGAAGAACCAGAGTTTAGCGCTAAGGTTGAAGCTAGTGTTGCTAAGATTTTAGATCTAAAATTACCTGAAGAAATTAAATAATTTATGGAAATAACTCAACCAATTTCTCCAGCCAAAAAAGATTCTAAAAAAATTCTTAATTTAGGTCAAGAATTGGTGAAGGATCACACTATTCATTTATTGATGGTGGTGATTTATGGAGCATTTGCCTATTTTTATACCAATGGCATTTCAGGTTTTGTGCTTTTATTCCTTGGTTTGGCCATAGGTCTTAGTTTAATTCCAGCCGATGAAAAATATCTTTATCATTGGTATCAAGACAAAGAAGATAAAACTTCTAAAACTTTTTATGTTACTCATTCTGTGTTGTATTTTCTCACCTTAATTCCAACTTCAATTTTTGTTTTTACTTCATCTGGTAGTTTTTTAGCGATAGGAATAATTTCTGGCATGATGCTTTATTTGATTACTGAAATGTATTTAAAATTAAAAGAACCTTTGTTGTTTTTTGACAGGTTTTTACAAGGGGTAAAAATTGAGCCAACTCAAAAGAGTTTGAAAACGATGTTGGTTTGTAGTGTTTTATTTTTTATTTTCTTAAATTTTTTTGTTATTCTCTAAAATATGCAATTTCATTGGTATGGTTTAATTGTTGGCTTGGCAGCAATCATTGGTTATTTGGTTGCTGAAAAGAAAGCTGTTTCGGCTGGAATAGACGATGTTTTTTTTGGTAAAACAGTTATTTGGATAGGATTAGGAGCATTGTTTGGAGCAAGACTTTGGCACGTGCTAACTGATTGGGGTTTATATAGTAATAATTTATTAGATATTTTATTTATTTGGTCTGGTGGAATGAGTATTATTGGCGCAATTTTGGGCGGAATTATAGTGTTGCCAATAGTGCTTTATTTAACAAAAAAACAAAAATATCTTGGTATTTATTTAGATTCTTTTGCTTTTAGTTTACCATTGGCTCAAGCTGTTGGTAGATTTGCAAATTGGGTAAATCAAGAGTTATATGGTTTGCCAACAAACTTGCCTTGGGCAATTTATATTAAACCTGAAAATAGGCCTTATTTTTATCAAGAAAATGGTTATTTTCATCCCTTGTTTTTTTACGAAATAATTTGGGTGTTAGTTTGTTTGTTAGTACTCAATGTTTTACTTAAAAATAAAAAAGCCAAATTTGGTTCAGGAAAGTTTTTCTCATTTTATTTGTTTTTTTATGGGTTAGGAAGGTTTTGTTTAGATTTTATGAGGATAGATAGGGGTTCTATTTGGTTTGGTTTGGGTTTTAACCAATTAACAATTTTAATTTTCTTACCAGTTTTGTTATATATTGGATTGCATAAAGATGAAGAAAAAAATAACTATTAAAAATTTTTTCTTGTTATTAATCATTACTAGCTTATTAGTTTGGTTGTTTTTATTGATTAAAAGGAATAATACTTCCTTAATAAATTTGCCAGATCACTCAGTTATTAAATATCAAATAGCGGGTAAAACAATTAAGGTTGAAGTTGTGAACAAAGCAGATAGCATCAGTCGTGGTCTTGGTGGTAGAGAAAATCTTAATGTTGATGGTATGTTGTTTGTTTTTCCATCACCAGTGACAACTAGTTTTTGGATGAAAGATATGCTGTTTCCAATCGATTTATATTGGATTGCAAATGAACAAATTGTTGGAGTGGAAAAAAATATGTTGCCACCAAATGATTTAAACAGTCAAGAGACTATGAAAGTTTATTATTCTCCAGGCATGGTGGATATGGTTTTAGAAATTCCAACAAACAAAGATATTTTGTTACCTTAAAGACTCTTTCTTCTGCTTGAGAAAACAAGTATTATAGAAGGGTGTCTGATAACCCTGCCCAAACATCAACGGGAATGGCCGGTCGTTTTGTTGCTAATCAACAATCTACGATTGGGAGTTTGTTGAGAAGGGGAATGCAGGGGTCAGCTGCAAATAGTGCCACAACCCCTCAAGTAGTCAACTCAAATGTTGTTCAAGATCAAGTTTTAATACCAACAACTCCAATAGATCAGGCCGTTGATTTGGATGTTTTGGATCAAGCGATTGCTTCGGTAGAAACTCATCGTGATGATCTAAATTTAGAAGACAGTGGAGATTCTGCTCTGGATGCTTTGGTTGGTTTGGTTGATAAACAATCTTTGCCTAAAGATCCAATTGTTCAAGAAAACTCAACTGAAGATCAAACGGGCTTAATTTCTCAGGTAATGCCCCAAGTGATTAGGGACGCTACTGATACTTTGAATCCAAAATCTGTTTCATCAATTGGTGGTAAAGAAGCTACAAAAAATGTTTCTCTTGAGCAAATAGCTATCGATGCAGCAAGGGGAGCTCAACAAGTTGAGGTTGAGCCAAGTCCAGAAATTCCCCCAGAAGTTGAGAGCTATTTACAAAAAGTTGAACAACACCAAGAAACAGCCCCCCAGGAAATTGTGATTGCTGATGGTTCACAAACTCAACCAAATGATCATCAATATCCGTCTCAACCAGTGGTTGTTTTGCCAATTACACCAGAAATAGAAAAGCAGGGAGCTCATAAGAACCCTCGTTTTAGCATTCGCTGGCTAGTAGAATGGAGCCACAAAGTAATGAAGATTTTTTCTGGTAAAGTAGTTTATCGATTTGAGGAGGAAAAGAAGTGACCTTTGGTTCAGCCAACTTTATTACTCAAGCCTCGTTGTTTTTCATGAATTTTTTTCTAGTAATTATTCTATTAATTGCCCTATCCTTTTTGGGATATACATTTTTCCAGTGGTTTAAGCATAGAAAGCGAGAAGACTATTCTCTAGACTTTGTCACCCTCTTGGTTCGTCTTCCAAAGGACAATGAAATTAAAATCGATGCAGCAGAACAGATGTTTGCTGGATTACACTCATTAAAAAAATATGGTCTATTTTCATTTTTACAGCCAGAAGAATTAATTAGTTTTGAAATTGTTGGCTTAAAGGAAGAAATCTCTTTTTATGTTAGTTGTACAAAAAGGATTAGAGATTTGGTTGAGAAACAAATTCATGGAGCTTATCCATTTGCAGATATTAAGGAACAGGATGAGGTAAATATTTTTAATGAAAAAGGTCGAGTTGCCTTTACTTCTTTGAAATTTAAACAAGCCAACTATTTGCCAATTAAAACCTACAAAGATTTGCCAACAGATGGTCTTTCTTTAATTACTTCTGGTTTCTCTAAGATGGGGGATGGTGATGGAGCTATTTTACAAATCTTAATTTATCCAGAAGGTAATGGTTGGCAGAAAAAAGGTAGAAATTACATTAAAAACGAGAAAAAGAGAGAGGCTGATCCTCAAAAAGCTACCTACGGTCATGATCCAAAAGAAATGGAAGCAATCACAACCAAGGTTGAGAAACCAGGTTTCCGCGTTTCAATTAGAATGGTTGTTTCTTCGCCAAAGGATGTTGATGCTGATTCTCATTTGAGTAATCTAACTGGAGCATTTGCTCAGTTTTCTTCTGCCTACAATGAGTTTAAAAAACCTTGGTTTTTTATTAAACATCTTTTCATGATTGATTTTATTTATCGATATATGCCCTTATTTAATTTTGGTACCTGTATTTTGAACACTGAGGAATTGGCAACAATATTCCATTTCCCAAATAAAACAGTTGAAACTCATCATATTAAATGGTTAACAGCCAAAAACGCTCCGGCTCCAAATTTAATTCCTACCAAAGGATTGTTTTTGGGTAAATCTATCTACCGCGGTGATATTCGCAATGTCTATATGAATCTTAAAGATCGTCAGCGCCATATGTATATCATTGGTAAGACTGGTACTGGTAAATCCGAGTTTCTAAAAGAAATGATTATGCAGGATATTGAAAATGGCCAAGGAGTTTGCGCCATTGATCCTCATGGCGAGTTTGTGGAAGATATTTTACAGCTAGTTCCACCAGAGAGAGCAGAAGATATTATTTATTTTAATCCTTCAGATTTAACTAGACCTATGGGCTTAAACATGATGGAAGCTGATAGCGAAGAGCAGCGCCATTTTGTGGTTAGTTCTGTTATTGGCTTGATGTATAAGCTTTATGATCCACATCGTACTGGTATTATTGGTCCCCGTTTTGAACATGCAATTCGTAATGCTATGTTAACGATTATGTCCCGTGAAGGAACTACTTTTATCGAATTAGTGCGTGCTTTAACTGATCAAAAGTTTGTTGAAGAACTTTTGCCCTTTGTTAAAGACCCAGTGGTCAAACGCTACTGGACTGATCAAATGGCTCAAACAAGTGACTTTCATAAATCAGAAGTTTTAGATTACATTGTTTCTAAGTTTGGTAGATTTGTTACGAATAAGACAATGCGTAATATTATCGGTCAGCCTTATAGTGCTTTTAATTTCCGCAAAGCAATGGATGAAAAGAAAATTATCTTATGTAACTTATCCAAAGGTATTTTGGGAGAAGAAGATGCTAAGTTTTTGGGTTTGATTTTAGTGCCTAAGGTTTTAACTGCTGCCATGAGTCGCCAGGATATTCCTATGGATCAACGTACTGACTTTTTCTTATATGTAGATGAGTTTCAAAACTATGCTACTGAGGATTTTGCTACCATTCTTTCTGAGGCCCGTAAATATAAGTTGAATTTGATTGTTGCTAATCAGTTTATTGGTCAGATAGATGAAGAAGTTAAGAATGCTGTTTTTGGTAACGTTGGAACTATAGTTTCTTTCCGTGTTGGCGTGACAGATGCAAATTTCTTGCAACATGAATTTACTCCAACATTCACTGAAAATGACTTAACAAATGTTGAGAAATTCCATGTATATATTAAAACTATTGTTAATAATGAGCCTGTTCCAGCCTTCAGTATGTCTTTAGAAAAAGATATGGATGCTGTTAAGGCTCGTATGAATCCAAAGCTTGCGGAAATGGTGAAACAACTTTCTAGACTCAAATACGGTAAGGATAGAGAAGTGGTGGAAGCTGAGATTCAGGTAAGAGCTAGGTTATAAATTACCGATCTTTCCACTTTTCTTGAGTAGAAGTTATAATAAATGATTGGCATCAAACATTTTTGGTTGCCTTTTTTGTTTTTATGTTTGGGTTTTTACGCAAAAATACTATTTCTGACAACAATATCGCTGTATTTATCTTAATGCAGTTTTGTCATTCTTTAATTTTTTCCATTCCTATTTGGATTGTGTTTTATCGTCGAGTTATTTCAATTGAACAAATTTCTTTTTTAGTTGGTTTTCAATATATTGTTCAGATTATTTCCGAATTACCAACTGGTGCTTTTGCAGATATTCTAGGTAAAAAAGTTTCAATTATTGTTGGCTTTTTATTATTTTCAGCTAGCTCATTGCTGTTTCCATTAGCTTCTAATTTTTGGCACTATTTGTATCTAGCTGGGTTAATTGGTCTGGCTGATTCATTTCTATCTGGCTCCACTGATGCCATGATTTATGATTCTCTCAAACAAGATGGTCGAGATAGTGAATACGCCCATGTTCAGGCAAGACAAAGTTTTAATTACCAAATAGGTTTGGTAATTAGTACAGCTTTGGGTGGTTTGTTATATAAATGGAATATTTATGCTCCATTCATAGTTGAAGGAAGTTTTTTTCTTTTGGGTGGTATTATTGCTTTTCAATTAATAGAACCAGATGTTGATTCTGAAGTTTTTACCTTAAAAAATTATATTTTTCAGATGAAACAAGGCGCCAAAGAAGCATTTAAAAATTCTTTCTTAAAAAAACTTTCTTGGTTTTATATTGCTGTGGGAAGCATTACTTGGACATGTGCTCTTTATTTTAATAATTCTTTAATGGTTGATCTTGGTTTTTCTGATGATATTCGTGGATTTATTATTGGTGCTTTGAGATTAGTAAATATATTGTTATTAACTAAGTTGTTGAAGAATAAAAAAGTGTTTTCTGAGAGAAATTCAATCTTATTTTTCCCCATTATTATGATTATCTCTTTATTACCAGGATTATTTTTACAAGGATGGTGGGCCACACCATTTGTGGCTGGTTCTATGGTGGCATCTACAGCCAGATGGATCATTTTGGGTAGAATGACTAATGAACATTTTTCTTCCAAATATAGAGCTACAGCAATTTCTACCCTAAGCATGATTATTGGTGTCTTTTTTACAATTTTAACTTTTGCTTCTGGTCCAATCATTGCTTTTGGGACAACGAGATTGATGTACACTTTCTTGGGTTTGCTAACTATTTTGACAGTTGTTCCTCTGGCCAGATCTTTGGTTAAAGATAAATTATCATATTAATTTTTGTTTTTCTGCGTGATTTTTCACTTTTTTGCGACTACATATATATGGTTGTTCGCTAATAAAAGGAGTTGTGGAAATAACTAAATTAAGACAAGGTGTTACTGGCATATTAAGATATGAAAATGGAGTGGTATTACTGCCTCTTCCAGATGAAGATTTTACCAATGATCCGTTGTTGGAAAAATTTCCAAAGCGAGAGAGAATTGGTAAATTAGAAACAGATTGGACTTTATTACAACAAGGAATGCTTGGTTTTGTAAGTGGTGCGGTAGAAAAATCCATTAATTTATTTGCGCTAGATAGATTAAATAAGGCTAGGTTATTAAGAGATGAATTGATTAGGGAAGGAGTTGAGGAATACGGAATAGATTTATCTGCAAATTTAGATATTTCACAATTAAATGTTTTTCCAGTTGGAAGAGTAGAACAGATTAGAAATGATAAGGAAGTTCATTTTTTATTATGGGTGATAACTCAAGTAATTTTGCGTGATAATCAAATCGGAGATTTACAACAAAAGGTTCCGGTAGTTTTGGTTCCAGATGATGGCTTGGAACATTTTTATCAGGAAAATATTGGTAAAATTCGCCCTGCCAATAGATTAGCTTTAAAAAAAGTTTATCAATTAGGAAATAAGCGTAAAGAATAAAAATATGTCATTTAACAAAAAAACTCCATTGATATTAGTCAAGCTTGGCGGTTCTTTAATAACCAACAAAGAGATAGATGCTTCGGTTAAGAAAGAGGTTTTAAAAGATTTAATTAGTCAGATTAAAAAAATTAGGAATGATTTTCCAGGGATTCAACTAATAATTGGTCATGGCCAAGGAAGCTTTGCCCATGTTCCAGCAAAAAAATATGAAACTATGAGTGGTTTTATTAATGAAAATAGTCGATTGGGAATGGCTATTGTTCAAGATAAGGCTGCTCAGCTGAATCGTTTAGTAGTCGAGGAGTTTTTAAGTCAGGAAATTCCAGCGGTAACTTTTGCTGTTAGTAATACTGTAATTACGGATAATCGCAATGAAAAAAGTAATTTTTTTGCTCTTTTAGAAGAACAATTAAATCAGGGGCTTTTTCCTATTACTTATGGAGATGTTTTGGTGGATTCAAAAGTAGGCTGCACTATTTGGTCAACGGATATAATTTTGAATTATTTAGCTTCCAAATTTATTGAAACTGGATATCTTATTGATAAAGTTATTCACCTAACAGAGGTAGCTGGTTTTTTGGATGATGATGGACAAATAATTGAAAATATAGAGCAACAGAATTGGCCTGAGTTAAAAAAGTTTTTAACTAAAACCAGAGGAGTGGATGTTACTGGGGGAATGGAATTAAAAATTGAAGAATCTTTGGATTTAGCTAAAAAACACCAAGTTATTTCTTATGTAATTGCTGGAAAAGATAATAATTTATATAAATTAATAGCGGGTGAAAATTGGGTTGGCACTAAGATTTATTAAGGTGTTGGAGTTGGAGAAATTATGTTTTTTTCAAATTCTTCAACTACTTGTTTACAGTAAACATACTGTCCATATTCAATAACTCTTTCGTGAACTGGCTGCTCGCTATCAACTTGAATTCCAGTTTGTAGAGCATTTTTTGCATTTTCTCCAAGTTCTTGAGCTCTTTCAGAGAGAGTGGATAATCCTGAACCAGCATTTTTTTGGATTGTGTTTAATGATGCGGAATCAGTAGATATTTTTGGGAGGTTTTTTATTGGTAGTTTTGGAGCATTTTTGGGCAACCATCCCTGATCGGAAGCATAAACATAGCCAATTCCAACCAACAATAAAATCAAAATTATAATGAAGATTCTTTTTTTCACTATGATCAGTATAGATAAGTTTTATTCGTAGCGCAAAGCCTCGATTGGGGAGAGATTAGCTGCTTTTCTTGCAGGAGCAACCCCAAAGAT
Source organism: Candidatus Pacebacteria bacterium CG2_30_36_39 (assembly GCA_001873435.1). Lineage (GTDB taxonomy): Bacteria > Patescibacteriota > Microgenomatia > UBA1400 > PJMF01 > CG2-30-36-39. The sequence goes on along the minus strand of MNZB01000004.1, from coordinate 288,984 downwards.
TACACCAACTAGTGCCGAAACACTAAAAGCCAGCATAATTGCTCCCATAGTAACTTTTGCAGGGAAAACTGCTTGTAGGGCTAGCGATCCGAGATAAGCTATTAAAAGTCCAATTAAGCCTCCAAGAATTGATAGCAGAGCAGATTCAATTAAAAATTGAAACAATATTTGTTTTGGAGTAGCTCCTAGAGCTTTTCTAAGTCCAATTTCTCTAGTTCTTTCTGTGACTGAGACCAACATAATATTCATAATGCCAATACCTCCAACTACTAAGGAAATTGCAGCGATACCACCAAGTCCAGCAGTTAAAACTCCCAAAATACTATTAATGGTATTTAAGATTTCTGTTTGATCAAAAACACTGAATTCATCATCTTTGAGTCTTTTACCCATTGTTTGTTCAATAGCCTTAATTGCTTCTGGCATTTGATCTTTGTTTCTAACTCTAACCATGATTTCAACAATTTGGTTTGTATCATAGATTCTAAAATTAGTTTCCAAAGGCATATAGACATAAGTGTCAAAAGAAGGTCCTCCAAAACCACCGCCTTGTTTTTCAGCAACACCAACGACTTTGAAGGTTTGAGTTCCGAGCTTAATTTTTTTCCCGATTGGATCTATTTTGCCAAAAAGTTTATCGGCTATTTCCCAGCCTAAGACAACAACTCTTTCTGCGCTTTGGTCTTCTGTTTTATTGAAAAAACGGCCTTTCTCTATGCCAGTGATGAACTTATCATATTGATAGTGTGTGCCTATCACGGTAATAGTTTTTGTTTCATCCCTATATGAGGCTTTATCAGATCTTGTGTTCATTGGTAGAGCAAACTCCACGTATTCACGAAGTTTTTCAATATCATTTACATCACTAAGTTTTAGTTTGTTATTTAATAGAGCATTTGATTGTGATTCTCGACTAAATCCACCTCCTTCGCCAAAGATATCTCCAGGAAAGACAATTACATTGTTGGAGCCTAGCTCTTCAAATTGTTGTGTTACATAGGCTTGTAAACCAGTGCCAATTGAGGTTAGAAGAACTACGGATGAAACTCCAATGATGACGCCAAGCATAGTTAAAAAAGATCGGCCTTTATTGACCATGATGGCTTTGATAGCGACAAGAAAGGTGCTTTTAAGATTCATGTTTGATCTTTCCATCGTGAATCTCGATGTGCGAGGTGGCTATTTTTGCAATAGTTGGTTCGTGGGTAACCATAATAATGGTTTTGCCTTCTTTGCTTAATTTTCCAAGGATTTTTTCAACTTCCTTGCCAGATTTTGAATCTAAATTTCCAGTTGGCTCATCAGCAAAAATAATAGCGGGGTTGTTGATTAAAGCTCTGGCCACGGCCACTCTTTGTTGTTGGCCTCCAGATAACTGAGCTGGGGTGTTATGCAGCCTATCTCCAAGTCCAACTTTTTCCAACATATCTTTTGCCATTTCCAACCTAGTAGCTTCATCTATGCCGGCATATACCAATGGTAAAGCAACATTTTCTAAGGCTGAGGTTTTGGGGAGCAGGTTGAAGTTTTGAAAAATAAAGCCAATTTCTTTGTTTCTTAAGTGAGCACGGGCTACTTCGTCATATTTTGAGGTGTCTTTGCCATTAATTAGTATTTTTCCAGAACTAACTGTGGCCAGGATACTAGCTACCTGTAAAAATGTTGACTTTCCAGATCCAGACGGTCCCATGACAGATAAAAAATCTCCTTCTCTGACTTTGAGAGAAATCCCGTTCAAAGCATGAATTTTTTGAGAACCAATTAAATATTCCTTGGTTACATCTTGAAGCTCGAGCACGATGTTGGCATTTTTACGTGGCATATTTTTTTAGACTGGTTATTCTGGTACCACTATTTCATCATTTTCAGTTAGGCCACCAATGACTTCAATGTAGTCATCTGTTTCTAGGCCAACTGAGATTTCTTTTTCTTCAGCAGTATTTTTACCAGTTTTAATTTCAACATATGCTTTACCATCTCGTTCTTTAACAGCAACCACTGGAATAGTTAAAACATTTTGTTTTGTTTCTAGTTCAATTTTGGCGTCACCGTTCATGCCCAAGCGAAACTTATTTAAATCACTAGCTTCTACTGGTAATTCAACAATAAAAGCAGTTCCACTTGAGGATGGAACGCTTTGGAATGAGATATAGTTTACAAAACTTTGTAGCTTTTCATTTGGATAAGCATCAAATTCTAATGTTGCTGTTTGGTTTTGAGCAATTAAGGCAATGTCAGATTCATCTACTAAAGCTTTAAAGGTTAATGTTTTTGGATTTACAAGTAAAAAAGAATCTGTGGCTGATAGTTGAATTCCAGTAACAGTTGTTGGGCTGCTTACTAAAATGCCTTCAAATGGAGCAGACATTGTGTTGTTGGTAGTTGATATGGCAGAAAGCTCGACATCTAATACTGAATTATTGAGGTCATATTGTTCTTTATCAATGGTTCTTTTTAATTCTTCATCTACCGTGGTTCCATCTCCAATGTCGCTTTGGCGTTGGTCCCAATCCAATCTTTCTTTTGCATAGTTATTGAGGGATTTTTCTTGGGTTTTAACAGCAGCTCGTTGGTCAATAGTGGCGATGTTTTGCCACTTTTTTACCCAACTGCCTTCTTTTGCTCCCAAATAAATTAATTTTCCACCAGCTGCAAAATGTAGGTTGGCTTTTTCTTTAGCATCAATGATTCCAGATACGTCTAGGGTTTTTGTAATAGTTTGAATACTAGGATGAACAAAGGATAAAACTGTTTTATTTTTTGCTTGTTTATAGAAATTATTTCCAGCTATTAGTAATAAAATAACAATACCTATAACTAACCATTTTTTAGTTTTCCATAAGTTAATCAAGGGATTTGAGAGTTTTTTAATTATTTTTTTCATATTTATTCGTTTTAAATTATAGTCTTTTAAATTACTTTGGGTGCGTGCGCTAGGACTTGAACCTAGAACCACCAAGGTATAAGCTTGGAGCTCTGCCGATTGAGCTACGCACGCATTTTCCTATTAAATACTTTCAATAAGATTTCTTATTATAACCTGGTTTTAATCAATTTCTAGAGAATAGTTTGTTTATAAGAAGAGCAGTAATAAGGCTCCAACTCCTAGTGCGCCTAGGCCAACTTGGAGATATTGTAGCCATTCTTCTGGTCCAGTTTTTGGAAGTTCTTCTGGATATTCTGGTTGAGCACCTTTGGTGGTGGTTTTTGGAGTAGTGGTTTTTGTGGTAGTTCCAGGTTTTGTTGTAGTGTTTTGAGTAGTGGTGTTTGTAGTAGTGCTGTTATCAACATTTACAACAACTGATGAACTAGATGAAGAACTTGAGCTAGATGAGCTTCCACCGCCTGGAGGATTAGTTGGGTTAGGAGTTGTAGTTGGATTCGGGGTTGCAGTTGGATTGCCAGTTATGGTTGGAGTTGGCTCGGTACAACAAGATTCAGAGCTTGGGTTGTTGATACAGGCATCTTCAAATTCTGGCTCTGAACAGAACTTAGCCCCATCTTCCGGTCCAACACAAGTTAAACCAGTGTCACAGTCAGTATCGCTTACACATTCGGCAGCACATTCTCCTGGCACTGGAGTTGGCTCGGTACAACAAGCATCTACTCCTGGATTAAGAATACAGGCATCTTCAAATTCAGGTTGAGAACAGTATTTTGCACCTTCTCCGATAGAGTCGCCAGAGCTAGTAACACAGCTTAAACCATCAATACAGTCGTTATCAGTTTCACAAGGACTAAATCCACAAGCAGTTTTGACTACTGTTGTTGGTGTTCCGACTGTAAAGGTTAGATGACAACTAGCTTTGTTTATATAAGCAGCTGGTTGAGATCCTGGGGCATTGGGAGCAGTAACATTTTTGTCTAAATATTGTTTTTGAGAGATTAATACACCAGCAACACCGAGAATAAAGAATGAGACTAGGCCTAAAATAGCAAAAATTGTTTTCTTTGGATCACTCTTTTTTATAGGTGATTGAGAAAACTGAGGCACGCTAGAAGATTCTTTCTTTGCAGTTTCTGGCATTTCAGCTAGTGGTTTTTTATTCCAGTCAGTCATTTTTTAGTTTCCACATTCTTGTGGTGTTAAGCTTTCCCAGTCACAAACAGTATCTCCTGCATCATCAACAGTACAAACTGAGCATTGGGCCATATAGTCTCCACTGAGTTCAATGTTGTAACTAATGCCATTTTCTCCTTCTGCATTTACAAACTCTAGAGGAGTCTCATGGTTTTCACTACCGCAAGGCTCAAAGATTCTAAAGGCATAGAAGTAACCAGTTGGTAAATTATTCTCTTGAAAATTACTACAGACGAATCTAACAGAGCTTTGATTAGGCACTAAAGCAGCGTCGTCATTTTCTTCCATTATTGTACTTGTTCCTCCTGTTGTGTTGTACATCTCAATATTGCGACATTGTGGTCCAATTGGAGTTGTAGGTGTGGGAGTCAGAGTTACGCCTGGAGGAGTGGTTGGGGTAGGGGTTATAGTTATACTAGGATTAACAGTAGGAGTTGGTGTAGGAGTATATATAGTAATAGGAGGAGTTGCAGTTGGTTCTTCTGGAGGATTGGTAATTTCTGGAGGCTCTTCTGGTGGACAGTCAGTACAAATAACATTGGCGTCTTCACAGAGATCGTCACAACTACCTGTTCCAGAGCCAATTACCCAATATCCTTGGTCACTTCCCGGTCCACATTGGCAGCGAATTTGTCCTGTTTCTCCGCATGTTTCAACATGATCGGTGGTGTTTGGATTGTCACACCAATCTCCACCAAGACTATCTTCAGTACAAATTCCATGACCAACACCACAAACAATAATTCCGTCATTATCATAGTCATCACAGTTTTCCAAAACGCATTGGCCATTAACTGACCAGTAATTTGGCTCACATTGGCCATTAACATAAGTGCCAGAGTCGGCTTGTTGTCTAAGGTCTTGATTAATGCCAATTAGGTATGTTCCAACTAGACCTCCAACTGCCAAAACGAAGAGGGAGATTAGACCAAAAAATATCTTTGAGTTGTTTGGTTTTTTTGGACGAAAAATTAAACCAGAGTCACTTTTATTTTCTTCTGGTCTATCTTGGATTTTGCTAATATTTGGTTGATTAAAATCCATAGAACTGTAACTAGTTAATCTAGTCACTATCTAGAATACAGCCTTTGTTATTTGCTGGTCAATGAGAGATTATTTGTTTTTTCGGTGAAAGTTTGGTTTTAATTGTTAAAATATTAAAAAAGCCTAGCTTTTGGCTAGGCTTTTAAATTTATTTCTAATTGTTTTATAAGAAGAGTAGGAATAAGGCTCCAACTCCTAAGGCTCCCAAGCCTACTTGTAAATATTTTAGCCAATCTTCTGGTCCAGTTTGTGGCAATTGAGGAGGCAGAGTTGGTTGAACTCTTATTGTGGTGCTTCCATTATTGATATTTACAACAGCCGTACTACTTGATGATGAACTTGAAGAACTGCTACTTCCACCACCACCGTTTCCAGGATCTGTGGTTGGTTCAGTTGTAGGTTCACCAGTGGGTTCAGTGGTAGGTTCACCAGTTGGCCCATCCGTTGGTTCGCCCGTAGGTTCGGTAGTTGGTTCACCAGTGGGTTCAGTTGTAGGTTCGGTAGTTGGTTCGCCAGTAGGTTCAGTAGTTGGGGCAGTGGTCGGGGCAGTTGTAGGCTCTTCTGGTGGATCAGTTGGATTAGTGTAATCTCCTTGATCAGCTTGTTGTCTAAGGTCTTGATTAATACTCATTAAATAAAGACTTGCTCCGCCTCCGATGGCCAAAAGTAACAAGAGAATTCCGGCAATTAAATATTTGGATAAGCCTTTTCTCTGTGGTTTTTCAGAAAACTTTTTTTGAAATTGAGCTGAAGCAACACCAGTGGCATCAGGGAGCTTAATTTGAGGAGGATTGTCTTTAGAGCCTTCTTGGCTATTATTGGTGATATTGGCTGAATCAATGATATTTATCATAGGTCGATCATATTGAGATAATAAAAGTGAGTATAGTCTAGCATAATTATATTGGTGATATAAATAACATATTTGTTGTCCAATATTCTGTTAAAATTAAGTCTCGATATGGTATTTAGTGAATCAAAACTATTTAAACTAAATGATAAACAACAATATTGGTTGGATTTTCTATGGACGATGACAGAGAAAGAAATAAAGGCTAGATATAAGAATGCTGGCTTGGGTTTTGCCTGGATGATTATTAATCCAATACTACAAATGTTTGTTATTGGAGCCGTTTTTCAGTTTTTCATGCCAGTAAAAACAGAAAACTACTTCTTATTTTTATTTGTTGGTTTATTAATTTGGAATTTCTTTTCTTCAAGCTTAAACCAGATCACTCCAGTTTTTGTTCATCAAAGATTTCTTTTACAGAAAGCAAATTTTCCTAGAGAAATATTAGTTTTATCAATAGTTGCTGCTAATTTGTTTCACTTATTAATTTCATTTGTATTGTTGTATTTATTCGTAGCCGTTTGGCAACATGTTATTTTTATTAATCTCCTTCTTCTATTATTAGCCATAATTTGTTTAGTTATTTTTACCAGTGGCTTAGGGCTATTAGTTTCATCTCTTAATATCAGATTTAGAGATGTTAGTTTTATTATGCAAGCCTCATTGCCATTAGGATTTTATTTAACTCCAATTATTTATTCTCAAAACGTAATCCCAGAATTTATTAGATGGGTATTATTTTTAAATCCACTGAGTTTGGTTGTGGTTATGATGAGAAATATATTTTTTATTTCAAATTCAGCTCCAGAACCAATCTGGATGTTTAGTTTATTGTCGGCGAGCTTATTTTTTATAGTTGGTTTCTATATCTTTTATAAAGATAGTAAAAATTTTAGTGATTATGTTTAATTATGAATAAACCAGTTATCTCACTAAGAAACATTACTAAAGAATATGTTCTACTAGGACACCGTCCTACTCTTATAGAGCAGATAATCGGTAGATCTAGGCCAGAAAAACTAGTTGCTTTAAATAGAATTAATTTAGATATTTTTAAAGGACAAAAAGTGGGAATAGTTGGTCCAAATGGATCTGGAAAAACAACCATTCTTAAGATTATCTCTGATATTTCACAACCAACATCCGGCGAACTAAAAGTAATTGGTAAAGTTGTTTCTGTAATTGATCTAGAAGCTGGTTTTCACCCAGATTTATCTGGTAGAGAAAATATTATGATTAATGGCATGGTTTTGGGAATGAATAAGAAAGAGATTAACGCGAAAATGGATGAGATCATTGGTTTTGCTGATATCGGTAGGTTTATAGATGAACCTCTTTTTACTTATTCCAAAGGCATGAAATTAAGATTAGGTTTTGCTGTGGCAATTAATAGTGATCCAGATATTTTTCTTTTAGACGAAATGATTGCTGTAGGGGACGAAGAGTTTAAGATTAAAACCGCTAAAAGAGTTGATTCTTTTTTAAAAAAAGGAAAAGTGGTAGTAATAGTAAGTCACCTGATTGATTTTATTTCCAAATCCTGTGAAAGAATTATTTGGTTGGAGAATGGTGAAATCCTTGGTGATGGTGGCAAAGAGGTGATTAAAAATTATAAAAAAAGTAAAAATATTAGTTAGTTAAATAAGATTAATCAATAATATGAAATCATTTCCAGTTAATAAAATTAATAGTAAAGAATTCAGACTTTGTTTAATTAATGTAGTTGATCGTAGTTATTTAGATGAGGCTCCTCTTAATTTATTGTATTTGGCTGATTATTTGGTAAAAAATAAGATTTTATCTAGAAAACAAATTAGAATTATTGATTTAGATTTTGAGGATCCAGTTAAAATTGTGGAGAAATTCGAACCAAACCTAATTGGTTTTTCTGTAATTACAGCTTTTTACTCACTTGCAGCAGATATTGCAAACAAAATTAAAGAAAAATATCCAGTTACAACAATAATAGGTGGCTATCACATCTCTTCTTTGCCAGAAAAACTAAAACAGCCATTTGATATTGGTGTTTTGGGAGAAGGAGAAGCTACATTGGCAGAGTTGGTGAGTGTTTTTAAGAAAAATAAAACATCTGTTAGTGATGCCAAATTAGAGAAAATTCCAGGTATAACTTTTATTAATAAATTGGGAAAAATAGTTAAAACTCAGATTCGTTTAGCAATTGATACAAAAAAAGCAGACGCATTGGATTGGAGTTTGCTGCACGCTGAAAAGATCTTTCAAAATCAAGTATTTTTAGTCGATGGTAAACCTCAAGTATTTAAAACTGTAAGAATTTATTCAGCCAGAGGTTGCCCTTATAATTGTGCATTTTGTGCCCACCGAGTTGTTTGGACTGGGGTGAGATACTTTAGTGCTAAAAAAGTGGTAGATGAAATCGAGGCCTTATATAAGGATTATGGTGTTCAATCCTTCCAAATCATGGATGATACCTTTGCCATATCAAAGCCAAGAGCAAGAGACTTGATTAGAGAATTAAAAGAAAGAAATCTGCTGGGTAAAGTGTTTTTCTCTCATCTTTTTATTCGAGCCAATCTAATTGATGAGGAGTTTGTGCAGATTCTTAAAGAATTTGGAGCAATTTCAGTTTTTATTGGTATTGAGTTTGGTAGCGCAAGACTTTTAAAGCGATATAAAGATGGTCAATTAACAAATGAGCAAGTAAAAAACTCAACAAAACTATTTGGTAAATATAATATCTTTGTTTTTGGTAGTTTTATGCTTTTTGCACCAACTGAAACCAAAGAAGAAACTGAAGAAACATATCAACTTGCAAAGTGGTTTGCAAACCAAAAAAATGCTTTATCACTGGGTTATTCTGTTACTACTCCATATCCTGGGACTAAACTTTGGACAGAGGCTGTAGACATGGGAATACTTGATACTGACAAGCTGGTTTGGGATGACTTTTTAATGTTTGATTTATCATCTGGTGATAGAGATATGACAAAAATATTTTTCTATAATGATTATTCAGATAGAGATACGGAAAAGATTTGGGCAAAATTTGCCAAACTTTCAAATCATGTTCAGCAAAAATGGGAAAGTATTCCAGGTTGGACAGAGAGCTTGATTGAGGCTGATCGTCAAAATCAAAAACTTAGAGCTGCTTTGGCATTAAAACAGAGAGCTCATGATCTTTTTGTTTTCCCCAAATATTACTTAAGACAAATCTTAACCAAACCAGAAAAAATTACTAGTTATTTTTATTATTTTATAAAAGATTTGCAAAGATTTAATAAAAAACACAAATGAATTTTCGTTTCTTCAAACCAAAGCACAAGATTTTAATAAGTGCTCATGATTTTGGCTTGGGTCCCACTTCAATTTTGGCTCAATCTTTGGTTGATAACAAAAAACAACAGAATTTTTCATTTTTAGGAACTGAAAAACAGAAAAACTTTTTTAAACAACAAGGTTACAGGGTAGATTTAGCTGAAAATATGGAAAAAGCTTTGGCAGAGAGATCTGTGGAAGCAGTTATTTCTTGTTTTGATCCAATTTTGGTTATTAAATCATGGCAACTAGGAATTCCTAGTTTATATATCGATAATTGTTTGTGGTTTTGGCAATATGATGAAAAAAAAGTTATTGATTTGTATAGAAAAATTATTGCTCTTAAAAAAGAAACTCCAGCTTTGTTTGGTAAAAAATTAGCAGAATTAGTTGATATAAACACACACTATCCATTTATTCTTGGTCATTTATTCTCAAGCAAATCTCTAATTCAACGATTTGGAACATTGGTAGAAAAAAGAGTAGATTTTTTAAGTAAATATAATCACAGCATTGAATTATTTGGTGCTTTGGTTCCGGAAAAAAAACTTCCCAAAACTTATCAAAAAGATTCTAAAAAATTAATCTATGTGCAGTTGGGAGGAATGTTAAATCCAAATACTGGATATGAGTTTAGTGTTGATTACGCAAATTTAATTGGCAATGTTTTGAATAAGGTAAATTCAAAAAATAACTACAGAATTGTTTTAAAAGTTACGCCCAGTCTAAGTCACATTCAAGAAAAATTTAACAATTTAGAAATAATAACAACCCTGCCGTTTAAAGAGCATATGTCCTTAATTGCTAATTGCGATTATTTAATTATGCAACCAGGTCAAAACGGAATTTATGAATCAGTTTATTTTAAAAAGAGAATATTTCTTTTACCAGAACAAACTACTTCTCATACTATAAATGTTAATGAAATGTTTAAAGAAGGTTTTGAGTGTGATAGTTGTTTATCTGCTTCTTTTTATCATCCCAAGAAAGATGCAGAAGACGTTGGTTATTTATATGAAGGTTTAAAATATTATTTAGCCAATCAACAAAGGCTAGTTAATTCAATTTTAAAGTTTTTGGCTAAAACAGAAGAACAACATAAGAGAGAAATCAAATCTAGATATAGGACAGTTGATAAATTACTTCATGATTTTGATGGAAAAAATACTTTAATAGCTGAAGTAAATTTGTTTATTAAAAACTTTGTTACCTAGAGACCAATACCTTATTAAAGGTTTCCCAAAACTCTTTTTGATTAATATTTACTGCAGTCATTATTTTATAACTATTTTTTTTATTTGATTGCTGTTCTTGTCTTAAAATTGGATAAATAAATCCTGGTTCTTTTTTGATTAAATCAGTAGCAAGCAAAATAGGCTTAAAGTTGATAATTCTATTATCAAACAAACTAATAACAGCTACTACGTCATGAATTGAGGCTCCAGAGTATTTTTTTTGTAAATAATCTTTTGGATCTAAAAACCATTTTTTAATTTTTAAGTAATAGTGCAAATATGGTTTAAAAAATCCAGAAATAATTTTTTGTTCTTTGAAGAATTTAATATCCTTATTATTAAGTTGAATTTGTTCAGTGATGTTCAAGGGAATTAATCTAATTTTTTCACTAGCCAATTTAAAAACTTTTTCTACAGCATCTGGATCCCAGAAAAAGTTAGCTTCAGCTAATGGTGTAGCATTACCAGGGTAAGAAATTGCCCCACCCATAATATAGATGTTATTAATTTTTTTTAAAAAATCTTTTTCATCCAATAACTTGCTTAGATTTGTTAAAGGCCCTAGACAAAAATAATCTGTTTTTGGCAATAAATTATCAACAAGTTTTTTTATATTTAATTTTGTATGTTTTTGCTCTTCAGAAATCCACAAATCACCATGAATTAAGTGATAGGGTTCAAAGCTTCTTTTTAGGGGTTTTTGTGCACCAGTCTCTATGACAGCAATATCTTCTGCTCCAATAAGGCTTAGTAGTTTATTAATTCTAGAAGTAGATTCTTTTAGAGAAAAACTGCCATAGCTAGTAATAATTTTTTTAATTAAATAACTATTGGCTGAAAAAAGAAGTGTTATTGCTAGTAAATCATCTGCACCAGCGTCGGTATCAATGATTATTTCAGGTTTTTTTTTCATTGTTTGAGTTTTATTTTTAAATATTCTGGAATTTCTTCTATTAGTATGGCTTGAAAACCTGCTTTTTTTGCAGGTAATAAATCACTGTGATAGGAATTGCCAACCATTAAATGTTTTATTGGATGAATTTTTGTATAGTCAGTAACTTTTTTAAAGGGAGTTAAATCAGGTTTTAATTTTTTACTTAAATTACAATCAATAATTTTTTCAAAAGGAAAAAAATCAAGATTATTTTTCTTTTTAAAACCAATTTTTTTAAGACATTGTTCTACTTCAAAAGCTGGAGAATTAGTCAAGATGACGTGACGATATTTGGTTAGTTTTTCTAATTGTTTAACCAGTAATGAGTTTTTTTTGAGATATTGGCTTTTATTAAATCTTTTTTCAACTTCATTGATAATTTTAATTTCAGATTTTTTTAATTTTTTGGCGACTAAACCACTCCAGCTCAAACCATTTTTTGTTAATAGATTAAATTCTCTAAAAGAAATATTTTCTTTACTCTTTTCATTAAGATAATCTAGATAACATTTCTTTAGTTTGGTTCCAAGCTTGAGATTTACATACAAAGTATCATCAAAATCCCAAACTATATATTTGATTAGTTTTTTTTCGATTATTTTCTTAGTTTTTCTAAGAATTGATTTAAGCATTTGTTTTAAATTCGAGGAATATTTTCTAGGGGAGTGCTATTTGAAACCATAACCACTCTGGTTTTTTTGGCAATTTCCTTAATATTTTTTGTACCCAAATACCACATAGATCTAATGAGACCGCCCCTTAGTTGATTGAGTATAGAGGTAACTGGTCCACGATAAGGAACTAATGCTTCAACTCCTTCTTCAAAGTCTTTTTCTCTAAATGAATCAGAATCTGCTCTACCAATAATTTTCTTGATGGTTTTTTTAATTAATTGCAAAATGTATTCTGGTTTCAGTTTTTCAAAAGGAGTTTTGTGTTTGTAAGCAGTATCAGTGCACATGCCCCAAGAATATTTATATTTTTTACCTTCTTTTTCAACTATTTCTCCAGGACACTCATCTGTTCCAGCCAGTAGTCCACCAATCATGACTGTTTCGGCTCCAAAAGCAAAAGCTTTTGGTAAATCTCCGGAATACTTAATGCCAGTATCAGAAATAATTGGGATGTCATATTTTTTAGCTACTTTATAACATTCTTCAATGGCACTAAGTTGTGGTCTTCCAACTCCAGTAACAAGTCTGGTGGTACAGTGTGAGCCACCACCAATTCCAACTCTAATATTGTCAGCGCCTGCTTTAATTAGGGCTTCAGTGGCTTCTCCAGTTACTACTAAAGAAGCACTTAATCTAATTTTTTCGAAAGTATTTTTAATTTTACTAATAAACTCTATGGTTTGTTGGTTATGAGCATGGCCAGTTTCAATTGAAATTAAATCAGCTCCTGCTTTTAATAATATTTCAACATCTTTTAGAGTAGTGTTTTTATTAAAAGAGATACTGCCAGCAACTTTTACATTTGCTTCTTTAACTATTCTGATTTGCTCAGCTTGGCTCTTAATTGATTGAAATGGGTGGATAACGCTCATGCCACCAGCTTTTCCAAGGGCTATTGCCATTGCTGCGGTGGTGATTCCTGGCATTGGGGCTGAAATTATTGGTAGTTCGAGGAATAAATCTTTGGTTACTCTGCCAGTGATATTAACAACTTTTTTTTCATTATCGACCAAAAAATCTGATTTTCCAGGCAAAAGCAGAACGTCGTCAAAAGTGATTTCAGTTATATTTTGATTAAACTTCATTTATTCCTTTGGATGTTGTTTGATTTCTTTATATCCACAATATTAGCACATATAAAAAGAATATATTAGCTATTTTAACTCGATGTGATTAGTTTTATTGCTGAATGATTGGAGTTACTAAGGTGGTTTGGTTATCCAAACATTTAAATTGGTTTTTGGGTAAATAATATTTGAAATATGGAACCATATTAACAAAGCATTTTTGAGTTATAACCCACGGAACTTCTTGACTTGCTTTCATGGCATCTAGTTTCATAGATAAATCGTCTATCTCTGGTTGAAAGACATCAAACCTTTTTAGAGGAGAGGTAAAAATTAACCAAACAATATATAGACCAACAATTATTTTTTTACTTTTAAAGTTTGGCAATGAATCAAATAAATTTATTAGAACTATTTGCAATAGAAAAATTAAAGATAATTTATATGTAAGTGATGGAAAAATTCTTGATAAGGGTGGAATAAAAAATGCCAAATAACTAATAATAGTTATGTTGATTATTGAATAATTTATAGAGTTAATATTTGAATGTTTGATATTTTTTAGCAAATAGAAAAACAATATTATTAATAAAATAGCAATGATTTGGTATGAAACAAAACCTCTAAACCAAGCAGCGCGGATTGGTTCTAATAAGCTCATTGTTTGTACTTGAAACTGGTCAAAAGCATATTGATTGTTTTTATCAAATAACGACAAATATACATATTTTGCATTTAATCCAAAGCTAATTAAAAAACTTGCCCCAATGGCTAGGGTCATTTTAAGATTTTTTTGTAGGATAAAATAAATTAAAAAGCAAATTGAAATAACAAAAAAAACATAATGAGTAAACATGCCCAAAATTAACATAATGATAAACATTGAATTTATTTTATTTGTTCTTTTTTTGGTAAATAGAAAAATAATGATAATGAATATTGTTAGATACAGAGGGTATGGCCTTGCTAGAGTGTAGTAATTAATAACTGTTCCTGAGGTAGAAAAAAGAGTGAATAGGGCTAATTTATTTAATTTTGATTTAAAAATATTGTCGGCAATTTTTATAACAAAAAACAAACTAACAATTAAAAATATTATTGATAATGATCTACTAACAAATTCATTTTTTGTGGGAAAAAAAGATAAATAGTTATCAAGCATTAAATAATAAAACGGCGGGTTTCCCACGTCTGTATTAAATTTGAAATAGTCGATTGGTTTGTAGCTATTAACTAATAAAATTGAAAAGTATTCATCGCTATGATAATGAGTGCTTTGAGTAATATTAGCTATTTTTAAGATAGTAAAAACACCAATTAATAGCAAAGCTAGATTGTATAGATTAATTTTTTTGAGTAGGTTCTGGGCAGAGAATGGGCTCATTTTATATTTTTTGGGCAATTATAGTGTAGCTCATCGGTAGTTTTTTATTTGATCTAGTTAATTTTTGGAAACTCAATGAAGGATCATCTGGATATTCATTATATAAGTTTATTTTAAACTTATTTTTGATTAGAGTGTTTATTATTTCTGCCAAGGTGTGGTATTTGCAGTATTGAGTTGGAACCTTATATTTGCTGTGTTTGTAATAGTCTAAGGAAATATTATTAACATCAAGTTGATCAGCAAAATATGATCTATCAATTTTAATTTTTTCTATGGTGCTTTCATAGTTTAGGCAATGTAACAAAGGGTTCATCTCATTAATAACAATGTAGCCACTTTTTTTGAGAAGCTTATTAGAATTTTTTATGAACTTATTTAGATCTAGCATCCAAGGGAGAGTGCCGACTGAAACAAACACTAGGTCGAAGTGATTTTTTAGTTTATCTGAAATATCAAAGAAATTTTTTTGTACAAATTGGCAATCAACATTGGCGGATTTTCCCAGTTCTTGAGCTTGCAATATAAATTTTTCCGCGATATCAAAGCCGACGCATTCTTTGGCACCCATTTTTTTAATAGATATTAACTCTATTCCGTTATTGCAGGCTGGTTGAAAAACTTTCTTATTTTTAACTCCAATTTCATTTAAGGCAGTTATTTGATTTTGGTTAAGACAAGAATATTTTTGTTGTTGTACTTCTTTTAATAAAGATTGATGGTTGGCAGCTTGATGCAATGGAGCGACAGTATTCCAGGCCAATTGATTTGATTTAAAATAATCAGGCAGTTTCTTTTTCTCTAAAAGATTCTTTGTTTCTTTTTTTAATTTGTTGATTACTTTTTTTAACATATTTATTTTTTTTTAAATAAAAACTGTTTTTGGTTTATCAAAAATAAAATTACTGTTCATGGAATCATTGTAGGCTCCTGTTGCGTGCCAAATTAGATAATCACTTTCTGAAATTTTTGGCAGATAACCCTCAAATAGAATGTCATCTTCTTGGCAGGTTGCACCATAAATGATGGTTTTAATTTTTTTACCAGTTTTAATATTTAGGTTTTCTTTTGCAATTTGCACAATATGTTTTCGATAATGAGTTATGGGTAGCATATTAATGCTGGTGTCAGTAGTAATTAATTGTGTTTGATTTTCAATTTTTTTATTTTCAATTCTGGAAAATAAAGATATGGCATCTTCAACCAAATATCTTCCTGGCTCTACTAACAAAATTGGTTTTTTCTCTCGGTGAAAAACTTGTTTCAATGTGGTTGTAATTGCTTGGATATATTCTTCTATATCTGGAATATTCCAGTTTAATCTGTCGTTTGGTGGATTGGCATGACTTACAAAACCACCACCAAAATCAATATATCTTATTTGTTTTGTGAGTTTGTTTTTGACAATAAAATCACTAATTTTTTTAGCTGCCTGTTGATATTTTTTACAGTTTGGAATATTTGTTCCCAAGTGAATATGTAATCCGGAAATAGAGACATTATTAATCTTGGCTATCTTGAGTGCTTTTTCAGCTTGTTTATTTTCGATTGAAAAACCAAATCTACTTTTTTGAGTAGTTTGATCTGTAATAATATTTAGTCTCAAACCAAAATTTGTTTTAGTCTTGTTATTATGTTTTGCAACTTTTGTTATTTCTGATTCATGATCAAGATTAATAATTGAATTATTTTTAATTGCTTGTTTTAAAGAAGATTCTGTTTTTAGTGGTCCATTAAAGATGATATTTTTATATTGATTTTTTTCAGCTAATAAGTATTCTTTTGCTGAGACAACTTCAGCCCAAAAATTATTTTTAAAATAATTATTTTCGATAATTGAGTAATTTGTTTTGAAAGAATAACTAATTTGATAATTTAGCCAGTTTTTTTCTAAGGCATTTTTTAAATCATGGTGTCTTTGAGCAATGATTTTTGTATCTCCAATAAAAATAGGGGTATTTTCTTTGGCAAGAATAGTTTTAATTTTATTTTTGTTGTTTGAAATTGATAGGAAATATTTTAAATAATCATCTTGATTCCAGTTTAAAAAATGGGCCTTATTAAGGAGAGATTTGATGATAAACTTAACCATAAATGTTGACCCATATCATACCTCAAATATTTCAGAGTAAAAGTTTAGTAAATCGTCGATCGATAAAAAACTTTATCAATCATTTTTCCAAAGGTGATAATTGGCATGAATTAGATATTGATAAAGCAAATCTGGGTTATGGTTGGATTCATTATTCTTTAATTAGATTACTCAAGCCAAAGAGAGTTCTTTGTGTTGGTAGTAGGTATGGATTTATTCCAGCCATATGTGCTTTGGCTTGCAAAGATAATCAACAAGGAATTGTGGATTTTGTAGATGCTGGGTATTCTCAAAATAGTGTAGCTGATAAAAAAAGACATTGGGGCGGAGTGGGTTTTTGGCGAGAAAATAATGTTAAAAAACACTTTGCAAAATATGGTCTAGATTCTTATATCAGAATGAACGTGATGACTTCTCAGGATTTTAAGAAAAAATTTCCCAAAAGAGAGTGGGGTTATATTTATTTGGACGGTGATCATTCTTACAAGGGAATAAAGGAAGATTTTAATAATTTTTGGCCAAGTTTATTAACTGGTGGTTTTATTTCATTCCATGATACGCAAACTAATTTAGAAAATGATTTGGATTATGGAGTTGATAAGTTTTGGCAAGAGCTTAAGAAGAAGTATCCAGCTTTTGAATTTCCAGGCTCAAATGGCTTGGGAGTGGTACAAAAATAAAAGGTATGTTGGACAGAGACATTTCGTTGGCTATAGTTACAAAAAATAGGCCTATTGAATTGAGCCGTTGCTTATCAAGTGTTACGAAGCAGGTTGTTAAACCCTTGGAAGTTATAGTTATTGATAATGATGAAAACTTTTCAGCAAAAGATGTAATTAAAGATTCTGCTTTTAGTGATTTGAATATTAGCTATTTTTTTTGCAAAAAAAATGTTCCTGGTTGTAGAAATCTAGCTATTGGTAAGGCAAAAACTAAATATTTAGCTTTCATAGATGATGATTGTGTCCTAACAAAACAGTGGTTAAGAGAAGGCTATAGAATAATTTCAACTAAAAAAGATGTTTTTGTTTTAGGTAATTCTCTTTTATTAAATACTAATAATATTTTTGCCAATGCTCAGTTTTCTAGAGATACATATTGGAGAATTGAAGGTTTTAAGAAATCTCCAAGAAGTTCTAAAGAAGTTTTTGATACTAAAAATGTAATTTTAGATATATCTGAACTTAAAAAGAAAAAAATTAAATTTGATGAAAATTGCCAAATAGGGTTTTATGACATAGCAGATTTTGATATGGGATTGCAGTTAGCAAAATTTAATTGTTTAGGAAGCTACTGCCAGGAAATGAAACTTTATCATGAAGAAACAGGTAGATTTTTTAGGTTTATTAATAGAGCCTTTGCTAGAGGAAAATTAATTCATTTTCTAAAAGGCAAATGGCAATTAAACAATGATTTTGTCAATCTCAAAGACAAAATATTTATTTTATGGTTAATTAGATTAATTAAACATTTTTCCAAAGATTTTGATCAATATAGTCCTTATATCAATGGTGGCTTGTTTACAAAAATGTTAACTATAGTTCTAATTAGAGTTTTTGAACGTTTTTATGTCTTAGGTTATGTTGCAAAAAATTAAACAATTTCTAGCAAGCCTCATCAAACCCACTGACCAGATGGCAGTGATTGCTACTTTTTTATTTTGTGCCATGGTATTTTTAATTCCATCAGTAAAAATATATTTTGTAGTTAGTTTTTTTTACTTTATTTTTTTGGCTTTTTATTACTCTTTTCCCAGGGCAGTTATCTATAGTGTTCCAATTTTTCTTTCATTAACAGTTGGGCAAATTTATGCTTTTCCTGTTATGTCTGCTGCTGACATAGGTTCAATTCAATATTGGGAGGGAAGGCAATTGTTGTTCATTCTTTCACCTCATTTGGTAATTTTATTTGCTGCTGGATTATTACTACCATTTTACTATTTTAAATCGAGAATAAAGTTATTAACTTATGAAAAAATATTGTTAATTTTGCCGTTTATTTTTATTTTTTCATCATTTTGGATAGCTCCTTTTCCTTTTTTAAGCACGATTTTTTCTCTTAGAGAAAGTTTAATTCTTATTTGGTTTATGTATTTACTAATAGCTACTGCTAATTTAAAAGTGCAAAGAAACAAGGTTTTAGCTACTTTAATTTTAATTTTATTAGTTACTTTGTCTTTTGAAAATTTTCTTGTCTTTGCTCAATTGATTAAAAATTCAGCATTAGGTTTAATGATAGAAAAAGCTGAGATAATTCCAGTTTTTGGGCTTGGCTCAGATGAACAGGGGGGAGGATTTAGGCCATTCGGTTGGCACCCACATGCTAATAGTTTGGCCAACGAACAGCTCATGATGGCTTTGGGAGCTCTGGTTTTTGTTAATTATTTAAAGAATGTATTTTCTAAAGAAGCTAATAAAATTATTTATTTATTAATCATTGGAATTCTTGTTTTTGTAACATTTATTTCATTAAGCAGATCAGCTTTCTTGGCTTTTATTGTTAGTTGCGGATTTTATTCTTTTTATTATTTTAGAGATAAAAATATTTTTAGCTTTATTAAAAAAATTAATGTTGAAGTTAAAAAAATAAACCCTTGGATAAAATTAATATTTTTATTTGCTAGTTCAGTATTAATATTCAAAATGTCTTATCGTTTATTCAATAGTTTTTCTTCTTTTTCTCCTACTGGCGGGGTAACGACTAGAATTTCTCAAACACAAGAAGCTTTTGGTGTTTTAGGAAAATCTCCATTTTTGGGTTTTGGTTCTGGAATGTTTATTCCAGTTTCTTTTGAGCTCTTTCCAGAGGGGATAATGAAATATTTTCCAGAGGAAATTCATAATGGTTTTATTTTGTTTTTAGTTGAAAGAGGTTTGGTAGCTGGAGTTTTTTGTTTGGTATTCTTTGGTTTATTATTGAAAAAAGTTAGGAAAATTTTGTTTAGTCCGCTTGCTTTAGCCATGATATACTCAAGTATCGCTGCGGGATTTATTATGATGTTGTTTCATCCATTTATAAATCTTTTTAGCTTTAATATTTTGGCTATTCTATTAGTTCTACATTATGAAAAAACAACTTCATAAACTAATATCTATATTTTTAAAAAAGCTTAGAAATGCCAGTGCCCTAGATTTCGTGGGGGTGTTTTTAGTGGTTTTTTTAATGGGTTCTGCTTATTTCTTTTTAAGTCGTAAAGTTGAATATCTTGATTTAACAGTTCGCTTACTTAGTTATGAGGGGCCAGAATATTCATTTGGACAAAATAAACCAAGATCTTGGTATGTTGAGCAGGTGACAACTGGGAAAAAACAAGTTGATGGATTGGGAAGATCATTAATTGAAATAGTTGATGTATATCAGTATCCAGGTCCATCTATTTATCATGATGTTTATGTAACTGTTCGTCTTAGGGCCCTAAAAAATAATGTTACTGGCCAGTATGTTTTTAATGGTAGTCCATTGTTAATTCATGACATCCGATCTTTTAAAGTTGGAGACTTGCTTTTAGCTGGAGAAATAGTTGACTTGGGTACTAAAGAAAAGATATTTAAAAAGTTTTTAGTTACTTTGGAACTCGACGCTCAAGGAGTATCTCCAGACTTTCAAAATAACAGCAATGCTTTAATCGAAGGAATTGAAAACCATGTTCTTAGGGCATTAAAAGAAGGAATGAACATTGCTGATGCCAAAGGATCGGAATTAGTGAAAATTGTTTCAATTAAAACTCAACCAGGTAAAAGAAGTTTTGTAGAAGCTGGTAATTATTATTCTGTAGTAGATCCAGAAAGAACTAAAACTACTTTAACTTTAGAAATTCTTGGAGAAGAAATTAATGGCAATTACTATTATCGTAAAGAATCTCCACTATTGGTTGATAGTAAATTATATTTAATTTTTGATAATATTTCTGTCATTGGTAAAATTTCATTTGTAGAACCAGTTGTTGAAAATTAATGAAAAATCTTCCTAAAATTTCCATTGTTACTCCGTCTTACAATCAAGGTGAATTTTTAGAAAAAACCATTTGTTCTATTCTTGATCAAAATTACCCAAATTTAGAATATGTGATTATTGATGGTGGTTCTACCGATGGTAGTAAAAAAATTATTAAGAAATATGAAAAATATTTGGCTCATTGGGAAAGTGTTGCCGACCGTGGGCAGTCACATGCCATTAATAAGGGTTTTGCAAGAACAAATGGACAAGTTATGGCTTGGTTAAATAGTGATGATATTTTAAGGCCAGGAGCTTTACAGCTAGTTGGAAGTATTTTTGCCCAATTAAAAGAAGTGAGTTGGCTAACTAGTTTGCCATCTACTATTAATGATCAAGGCTATCAACTTTATTTAGCCCAACCACCATTCTATATTCAGTCTTTTATTAAAAGAGGCTGGTACACAAGAAAATTCATGGGTTTTGTGATGCAAGAGGGGACTTTTTGGCGTCGTTCGCTTTGGAATAAAGCAGGTGGAGGTTTGGCGGAGGTTCCTTATTCGATGGATCTCAAGTTGTGGCAATCTTTTGCAAAGCATGAAAGACTTTATTGTGTTGAGGCCTGTTTGGCTTCTTATCGTTTGAATCCAAATCGTAAGAATAATGATAACCATCAAAAGTATTATCGAGAGATAAACGCTTGGGTTCCTGAAAAAATTAGTTTGATTGGTAAAATTGCTTGGAGGCAAATTGCAAAATTAGCAAATCATACAAAAATTAATCCAAGTATTTATTATGACCAAGATAAGCTTCAGTGGCAGTTTAGAAAAAATTTATTTGAGGTAAAAACTTTCAAGTTGTTGAGCGACAGCCTTCCAAGAAAGTAGTTCAGCTGCTTTACGAGCATTTTTTCCAAGTACCAATAGTTTTTGTTTATCATTAAGTAATTTGTCTGCTGCTTTAGCGAATTTTTTAGGTTCTTCTGATGCAAGAACTCCTACATTTTCTTTTTCTAATAGTTTTTTAACTTCTCCAGTTGGATTGCCTAAAATTGGTCTTCCAGCGGCTAAATAATCTCCAAGTTTATTGGGAAATTTTCCTAGATTAATTTCTTTATTAGCAAAAGGCATCATCATAATATCCCCAGCTGCCAAATACCAAGTTAACATTTCTCTAGAAACTATTCCTGGATGAATTACGTTTTTTAAATACTCTTTATTTTTATTAAATTCTTGATAAAAATCTGGGATATTTGGGCCAAGTAAAAGTAAGCTAACATCTGATCTTATTTTTCTCAATTCAATAAACATCTGAGCTAATAAGATTTCATCATAGGTGCCAACGTATAGATAGACTAAAATCTTATTTTTTAAAGAAAGTTTTAATTTATTTCTAGCAACTTCTTTTTTTAATGGAGAAATATGATCAATGTTTGCGCCCACAGCTAAAAAATATATATTTTTATTAGAATTTCTAATATTTTTTGCTTTTCTAACCAAGTCATCACTTATTGGAGTTACATAATTTGCTAATTTTATAATTAATTGTTCAGAATAGTGATCTACTCTTGAGGTAATGAAGCTAAATAATCCATATCTTCGATCGGCAATTCCACCTCTTCCCCATAGATCTGCCCAGTCAACAAACCATTTTGTTTTTGAAAACAAAGATTTTATTAATCCAGGTATTGATGCAGTAGGACGGTGGTTAAAGCTATGAATTATTTCAGCTGGTGAGAACAAAATAGCTAAAGTGCGAAAGACTAAATCTAGTGGATCATATCCACCTTTTCTAAATCTGTAAGGAAAAATGCCAATAGATTCAATTACTTTAACATTTTCTTCAAATGATATTTTTGGTTTCAAGCAAATTGTTTTTGCACTAGTCCAAAGGGTTACTTTATGGCCCAACTTGCTCAAGCCCTGAGCTAGGGAGAGGGATCTAAGGTAGCTGCCGCCTATTTCTTTAGTTTCATAAGTAGAAAAAATGACATTCATAATTGTTATTTTAACAAGAGTTTTTCTATTAATTTTAGAAAAATATATTTTGGTATGCTGATTAAATATCTATTCCATAGTCTCTGTGGTTCGGAGATTAATCTAAATAGCCATTCGAGACCATTTTTTTGCATCCAAATAGGTGCTTGTTTTTTGTTACCACTAATAAAATCTAGAGCAGCCCCAACGCAGAAAATATGTGTTTTGGGTAATTGCTTTCTTAATTTGTAGGCTAGTTCTATTTGTTTTGGAGAGCCAATTCCTAACCACAAAAAATTCGGTTTTGCTTTTATTATTGTTGTTAAAACCAGCTCCTCCTCTTTTTCAGTAGCAGTTTTTGATAAGGTTATAAAGTTAAATTGGTTGTTATTTTTAATTGCTAGTTTATTTTTTAGTTGTTCCAGCATTTGCTTATTAGCACCTAAAAAAAATGTCTTACCAGGTTCTAAATTTGTTTTTTTGAATAATGCTAATAAAAGATCTGGCCCGTAAACTCTTTCTATTTTTAAGCCGAGTTTATAACTCAACCATTTGGTTAAAATCATACTATCAGTTGTGCAAACATCAACGTTTTGATAATAAATTTCGTAATTTGGATTGAATTTTTTAGTTGCGAGATCGTTGAGAGAGCAGGGTAAAACCGTAATGCCTCTGGTTTTAAATTTGTTTTGAATGGCTACTATTACTTGATCAAAATTTCCAATTATAAAATTTAATTGATCTATAATTATTTTCATTATGTTTAACTAATTTTGTTTAAGAAATTTTGCAATAAAATTCCACCAAAATATTTTTCTCCATCATCTGATAAGTGTCTGATTCCCTTAGTTGTGAGTTTATCATTTTCTGCAAAAAGAATTTCTTTGTTTTGGGATTCTTCAATGGTTTTTTCTTGATCGTTTATTATAAATTCTTTTTCCATTGATAAATAATTATTGTTTTCTGAAAGTATTTTTCTCAATTGATCTTGGAAATTAATAGCCCATTTTTCACAGGTTGAATTAGTATTAAATTGACATTCCATGGGAGATAGGGTGGTAAATAGTTTGAAATTATTTTTTTCTCCCAATTTTTCTACTCTTTTAATTGCCAAAGGAATAAATTTTTGGTTATATTCAATAACTTTTGCAAAATCTCGATCATCTGCTGGTTGGCTATGAAAAAGATCGTTATAAAACATTTTAGTAGAGATGAATTTTCCCAAGGTTGAATCTTCAAGAAGATGAATTTTTTGATTAATGTATCCAGACCAAAAGGCTGAGCTATCCCAAGCTTTTTTTCTAATTAGTTCTTCATTGTTAATTTCAAAAAGAGAAAATCTAATGTTGTCGAAAAAATCATTCCAGTAGAATTGCCATATTACTGCATTCGGTTTGGCTTGTTCTATTACATCTTCAAGTCTTGCTAATTCTTGACTATTTCCAGCTCCTCCAGAGGCAATGCTAATTGTTTCTACACAAAAACTAGAGTTTTTTGCCAGTGAATCTGCAAAATAATATGAATAACTATGATCTGAGAATGGAGAAGAAGAAAAAGAATCTCCAAGGAACAAAATTTTTAAACAAGAATTGGCTTCTTTATTTTTTTCAGAATTAAATTTATTGGTATAAATTCCTATTTTATCCAGTGGATAATTTTGTCCAAATTTTTCTGGACAGAATTCATCAAGGCAGTTTTGCCAAAAAACATACCTAGGATCATAAGTAGTAAATAAAACCGTCCAATCATGCTGGGGTAAATTATTACGAAGGTATATTTTTTCAAGAAAAAGATTGATTGCAACTAAAATAAGCAATGATGTAAAGATAGAGGCAAATATTCCAAAAAGAAGATTTCTAAAAAAATGTTTTATTCTTGTTATTATCTTCATTGGTTTAAATTTTTCTTGAAATAATATTTATTAGCTGTTTGTTAATCGTTTAATTATTATAGTACAATCTGGCCTATGTTTAGTGTTAGGTCTGAGAAAAAAGAATCTGTTAATTCTAGAGAAAAAATAGTATTAGAAGCTGATAATAAGTTTGCTTTTAAAATAAATAAATTGTTTCTAGTTTTAATTTCTTGTTTGATTGTTTTTTTATTTTTAATTGCTGGTGAGTTAACACTAAGATTTATTCATCGAGTGAAGAATGTTGATCGTTTATATTTTTCTACTTTTTCTAGTTTGGAAGAACAGGATTTTGTTACTAAACAGTATGAGAATATTAAATATTCATATAAGCCATTTTTGTTGTGGGCATCTGATCCAAATCAAGACAACGGAGTCGTTTCTACCAACTCATTAGGCTATAGGGGTAATGACTGGGGAGAAAAACAAGCTGGAACTTTTAGAATCATCATATTGGGCGGTTCTTCAGTTTGGGGTCAGGGAGCAACGGCTGATGATAAAACTATTATTGGCTATCTAGAGAAAGAGCTAAATAACAAGTTGGCAGAGAAAAAAATAAATTTAGTAGCCAATAAAATAGAAGTGCTAAATCTAGGCCAGCCAGGCTATGTTTCTACTCAAGAATTATTGATGTGGAAAGAAATTAGTGCCTACCAACCAGATTTAGTTATTCACTATGGTGGTTTTAATGATCTTTATGCTGGTTTTATTTATAAAGTAGGGTCAAATTTGCCTGGTATTAATGAGAATGCTTTGACCAAGAAAAAATTGGGTGCTGCTTGGTCATTAATAGAAGAAGAAGTTAAAAATCGTTTAAATAAGAGTGAATTACTTGGTTTTTTTAGATATCATTTGCAAAAATCAAATCTTAATAAAGCTGAGAATATTTTAGAACAAGGGAATGTTGCAATTGATTCAGCAAAAAAATATGAAGAAAGTGTTGACTATATTAACGCAATAGCGAGTAAAACAAAAACTCCTGTATTATTTGTTTTTCAACCAACTATTTTTTGGGGTAATAAATCTTTTTCAACTGAAGAAATAAGAATTAAGGAAAGATTTGTGGGGGTTTTTCCTGGGGCAGAGAAGTATTTTTCTTCTGCTTATGACTATTTGCTTAAATCCAAATTATTTTTGGATAAAACAATTATTGATGGCACAGATTTTTATAATGAATTTTCAGAAGATATTTATATTGATCACATTCATACGTCAGATAAAGGTTATGAAATAGTTGCCAAAAAACTAACTCCAATGGTGATTAAAGCTATTGAAAAACTTTAAAATAAGACGTAGATAAATGGACTAAGTGGAGATGTTTGAGAAAAAACCACTAATGCGCCAAAGATAATTAAAATAATTACTGGTGGGATAATCCACCAAGATTTATTTTTCCATAAATATTTAATTAATTCTTTAAACATATTATTTTTATTCTACTTTAATACTATATAGCGATCCATCACTAAACAATCTATTTCTGTTGTTAAAAAGCAGTTAATAGCGCTTTCTGGAGAATCGATAATTGGTTCTCCGCGAACATTAAAAGAAGTATTGATGATAACTGGTACTCCAGTCTTTTTTCTATAAGTATCAATAAGATCATAATAAAGAGGATTTTCTTTGCAATTGATGCTTTGTAATCTTCCACTACCGTTGACATGAACCACAGAAGGAATGTCTTTGGCTCCCTTTTTGGTAAATTGATATACAAGCAACATGTATTTGGCTAGTGGAGGCAATGGCTTATCTGCTTCAAAGAATTCGTGGGCATATTTTTCCAAAATAACTGGGGCAAAAGGTCTAAATAATTCTCTTTTTTTAACTTTTAAATTCAAAATATCTTTCATGTCTTTACTGGTGGCAGCAGCAAGAATACTACGACTACCCAAAGCTCTTGGCCCCCATTCCATCCTGCCTTGATACCAGCCAATTACTTTTTTATCAATGATTAAATCACTAATAAAGTCTAATAAATCTTTTTCACTTTTATATAACTTATATTTTAGCTTGGAATCTTTAATAGCCTTTAGAATTCTATCTTGGCTATAAGCTGGACCCAAGTATGGAGTGAAGTTTTTAGCTAAGGCCAAATGGGTTGTTTTGGTGTTTTTCTTTAAACCAATTAATTCTGGGTTTTGATCTAGATATAAAGCAGCTCCCATGGCTCCACCAGCATCGCTGGGAGCCGGGGGAATATAGATTTTTTTAAATGGAGTATTTGTCAATATTTTGCCATTTAAGACAGAGTTTAAAGCTACACCGCCAGCCATGCAAAGATTATCGCATTTGTATTCTTGGTGAGCTTTTTTAAGTAAATTAAAAACTACTTGTTCTGTTTTGTATTGCAAGGCAGCAGCAATGTTTTCGTGATGTCGTTCTATTTTTGATTCTGGTTTTCTAATAGGATAACCAAATAATTTAGCCATTTTTGCTGATGGCATATGTTCTGCCCAACCATAATCAAAATATTCCATATTTAAGGAATAACTTCCGTCTTTATGCATTTTGATTAATTGGTCGAATTTCTTTAAAAATGGTTTGTAGTCACCATAAGCAGCAAGGCCCATGACTTTATATTCAGCATCATTAACTTTGAAACCTAAATAACCAGTTAAGGTGCTATAAAGCAAACCAAGAGAGTGAGGAAATCTGATTTCTTTATCTATTTTAATTTTGTTTTTAGTTGCTCTACCAACAGTAGTAGTGGCCCATTCTCCAACTCCATCAACCGTAACAATTACTGAATCTTCAAAATCTGAAAGATAATAGGCACTGGCAGCATGCGAAAGGTGATGAGGACTGAAAAATATTTTGCCATTGTATTTGAGTTCTTTTTTTACAATGTTTTCTACATTTAGTTTTTGATTCAGCCAAGAACCGGTGTTTTCTAAAAAGACCTTAATGCTAAGGGGAAAGTACTCGAGATGCTGACTGAGCAGTCTTTCAAATTTCCAGATTGGCTTTTCGTAGAAAGCAATAGCATCTAAATCATTAATAGATATGTTTGCTTCTTCCAAGCAGTATTTAATGGCTCGATGGGGAAAATTATTATCATGTTTTATTCTAGTAAAACGTTCTTCTGCAGCCGCCGCAATGATTTTTCCATCAATTATTAAACAAACTGCTGAATCATGGTAAAAAGCTGAAATACCTAGTGTTTTCATTTTTAGGACATTTTCTGATTAAATTTATCTGAATAATCTACCGCTACCCATTGAGAATCAGTGGCTTTTTTGCCAAGAAATTTTTTGCCCACTATCTTTGCAACTAAGCTAGTAATTCCAATGCCAACAATATAAGTGAATAGTAAGCTTATAAAGGAAATAAGAAAGTTCACTATTGTTTGAAATTTTTTAAAATAAAAGTTAATTTTTTTTAAATATTTCATTAGGGTTTTTTTGCTTTGAAAAAAATCCATTAATTGGTTTTTAAGTTGATTAATAAAATGCATCATAATGATATTTCTCTATGTTAAACTAATCTATGCGTTATGGTCTGTCAATAAGATTACTTTTCTACTTGTTTGATCCACTGATATAGTTTGCTCATACCTCTTTTGAGAGAAATAGATGGTTCCCAACTCAGATATTTTCTAAGCAGAGTATTATCACTACTCCTACCTCTAACTCCTTTTGGTGCGTTAAGCAAATACTTTCTTTTGACAGTTATTTTGGCAATTTTTTCTAATATCTCTACCAATTGATTAATGGAAACCATTTCTTCACTACCCAAGTTGACTGGCTCCTTAATATTACTGTGCATAATTAGGTCGATGCCTTTTACACAGTCATCAATATACATAAAGCTTCTAGTTTGCTCACCATCTCCCCAAATTTCAATTTCTTTTTTCTTTGTTTTTTCAGCAGCAATGATTTTTCTAGTTAAAGCAGCAGGAGCTTTTTCACGGCCGGTGTTGTAATCACCGAATGGGCCATAAACATTATGAAATCTAGCTACTCTTGTTTTTAAGCCGAAATCTTCTGCAAAGTGGCGACACATTCTTTCACTGAATAACTTTTCCCAACCGTAACCATCTTCAGCCATGGCTGGATAAGCATCGCTTTCTTTTAAGCCCTTATTTTGAGTTTCTGTTTGTTTGTCAGCAGCATAAACACAAGCTGATGAAGCAAAGAAAAAACGTTTAACTTTGTTATTTTTGGCTGCTAATAATAAGTGAGTGTTTATTAAAACGCTCAGCATACAACTGGCCTTATTATTTTCGATAAAACCAATGCCACCCATATCAGCTGCTAGGTTATAAACTTCATCAATTCCTTTAACTGCTTCGATACAGTTGTTTTTATCTTTAAGATCTAGGGAAATGTTTTCAACTTTAGAATCTAGCTGTTGCCACTCAGACAGTGGTTTGATGTCTACAGCTCTGATTTTTTCATAACCTTGTTTTTTAAGATATTTAATTAAGTGACCACCAATAAAGCCACCACCGCCTGCAACTAAAACCCTTGCTCGTTTCTTAGTATTCATAATAGGCTCGATCTTATCATAGAAAAATAACCACTAGCCATAGTTTTTTATTATTTAAGATTTATTATTGGCTGAGGATGGTTTTAGATACTTCAAAATAGCGGTTCTTATTTGGTATTTCTTGATTTAAATTTAATAATCCATTCTCACAATCTACATGTTTTCCTGGATCATAATAGTTGTCTAAACAATATTGAAAAGCCTTTTTTGCTGTCTCAATTTGGCCAAAATAGGTATATAGATTTCCTGGCTGTACTATGACCCAATAATTTTCTGGTAAAACTTGGTTCATTAAAGAAACCAAATCCATGACTTGGCTTCTTATTTCATCTGTAAGATTTTCAGCTTTATTATTGTTTAATAATTCAGTAGCTTTTTTTTGCAGTTTTTTAACTAAGTTAATTTTTAGTTTATAATCCCACGAAAGATCTTTGTTGTATTTTTGGATTGTTTCTGAGGTTTTTTTCCATTCTGAAATTAAACTACTAACTTCATTTATTTTGTTTGTTTGTAAGGTTTGGGTTATTTTTAATTGGTAAATTTCATTTAGGTCAGCCCAAGCATAAACAGAAAGCCAGTTAGCCATATTTAAAATATTGTTTAGATCATTATGAATATTTTGAGGGTTTTCTTGTGATTTTAAAAATTCATTTAAAGCCAATAAATATTTTTTGGCATAAGTGTTACGATTAGTGCCTAAATAATCATATTTTTCATTTGGAAAATTTCTCATAAATTCTAATCTTTGTTGAAAATATTGGTCAAATTTATCATTTAAAATACCCAAGCTATTTTCTTGCCAAGTCCATGAATCTATTTTTTGAGCTTTAGTGTAAAAATCAGCGGCTAATAAGGGGTTTTGAAGCCATATTTTGTCTGCAAATCTAAGGGTCTGTTGAGATAGTCTTTTTATATCGCTATAGCTAAAAATCCAGTCATCGCTTGTTTTTAAGCTTTTTTGATAAAGTTCATGAATTGTTTCTAGTTCTTGTTGAGCCAAGTCATATTGATTTTCATTTAAATAGTATTCAATGTTATTTTCCTTAATTTTGTCCCAAGGACTCAGTTCTCCCAGTCTTTTTTTTAGGAGAGCTGTTTTGTTTGGATCAATTTCTTTGCTGATTAAAAATATGTAGTGTTCTGGATAATTTTTATAAATACTTAAGAGTTTGGGGTAGTTTTCTGAAGATAGTTCTGTTTCAAAAATTTTACGATGCCAGTGGAAGTAGGGGAAAAACTCAAATGCTTCATTGGTTTTTTGTTGTTTGATTTTAAATTCAACAACCAAATATGTTCCAGATAGGGTGATTAAACAAAAACTAATAAAAACAAATATGTTTTTAGTTGCTTTAGCTATTTTTTCACTCTTTCTTTTGTTAAGAAAATTTAGATCTTTATTTATAGTAGTTTCTCGAAGCATGGTTGCAATTAAGATGAGCGTTAAAATGAAGATTCCTGAAAAATTCCAATCAAAATCAAATAGAACATCAACATAAATTGCACATAAAGAAATTAAACTGAAAAATTGCCAACTATTACTGCCATTAATCAATTCTTCTTTTGAATTTATTTTTATTTCTTTTGCACGACTTACTTTAAATAACATGTTAAACATTAAAAATATGAAGATGCTACCTCCGATAATTCCCAAAGTGCTGTAGTTTTCTAGGAAAGCGTTATGAGCAAAAGATGTTCTATATAGAGGGGCTTGGCTGTATTTAGCTCCAGAAACACTAAAAGTACCTGGTCCAGAACCAATTGGCGGGTATTCCTTGATTACTTTCCAGGCTTGATCCCAGTAGAGCGGTCTTCTTTCATTTGAAATAGATTTACATAATTGCTTTTCTTTTTCTTGAATAGGACATATATAGCCAGGATTAAATATTTCAACTACTGAGAAGATGATTTTAATAATTAAGATTGAGAAAAATAAGATTTGTAATAGGCGTAGTTCATTTTTAATAATTTTTGTTGGAGATACTTTTTGTTTATTTAATAAAAATTTAATAATTAAAAACTCAAATAAACCCAACAAAATAGCTATTCTTCCAAAGCTAAAAAGCAAAACTATTGAGAAAAAAAAGGGAACAATTTGAAAAAAAATATTTGGAAAAACTTCACTTAGCTCGTGTTTTTTATTGATGGCAAACCACCAGCTCATGGGAATAATTAGTAATAGTATGGCTGCTAAATGGTTATGGCCAAAAGTTGAATAAATCAAGTTCATTGTTGGTAATGATTTGGCCATTTCTGGAAATAACTGAAAAAAGATACTAATTAGAGTAACTATAAAAATTGCTAGTAATGTTGTGAAAATTACCCAAATACTTTTTATTTTTTTAGGTAAAACCAAAATCGTAATAAATGTTAAATAGCTTAATCCATAAAATGCTAAATAACTCAAAGTTAGCGGTAGATTCACAGTAGAAATAGTGCTTATTGCCAAGCTCAAAACAAATAATATCCAGCCAGCCAGAATTAAGGGGTATTTAATTAATGAAGACCAATTTCCCAGAGCAAATGATAAATAAAGGCAAATGATCGCCCCCATCCCAAAAAGAACATATTGCAGAAATGATTCACCTAATAAGAAGATTAATAATAAATAAATTATTAATAATGCTGAACCAGCTAAAAACTTAAGGATATTTGACACTATTTTAATAATAGCATCATCTGCTAATCCTAAGTTTTAGGATTAAATTTATTTAGGGATTGTGTTGTTTGAGCATGACTTTAATCATGACTTCTAAATCATTTTTTAAATTACTATACGATAGAGTTTTTTCTTCTAGTTCTTGCCATTTTTTTAGAGTTGAATGTCTATTGCTTGAAAGAGTCCATTCTGAAAAAACACCTGGTTTTACTTGTTCTCTAAAAGATTTCCAGTTTTGATTAAGGGAGGCGGCTTCTTGAACAGGCAATGGTCTTGGTCCAACAAAGCTCATTTCACCTTTAATGATGTTAACTAATTGAGGGAGTTCATCAAAACCGCTTTGAGATAATAATTTTCCAATGCCAACAAATCTTGGGTCATTGTGAATTTTAAACATTGGAGAAGGTGCTTCATTGAATTCTAGATATTTATGCTTGAGTAGTGAAGCATTTTTTTTCATTGTTCTAAATTTGTAAATGGTAAAGGTTTTACCATCTTTTCCAGTTCTTTTCTGAGTAAAAATGATTGGCATACCAGAACTTATTAAAATAGTAATAGCAATTAATAATAGTAATGGAGATAAGAAGATAGCAAGGAAAATAGCTAGAGAAAAATCAAATGTTCTCTTTGAAAGAGAGAAGTAGTGAGTGCTAATTGGTGTCATGTTTTTTCTCTGGAACTCTTGTGAAAAAATAATATCAGTATGATATACTTCATGGATTCCAAAAGAAAGGGGATTTATTGTGTATGGCTACAAAGAAAGTACAAGAAGATAAAAAAATTGAAAAAACGGAGGCTGTTGCAGACAAGCCAGCTGAAGTTATTCAAGAAGAAAAAGTTGAAAAAACTGTTGAAGTTAAAGAAGATAAAAAAGTTGAAAAAGCAGCTACAAAACCAAAAACTATGGAGGATTTGTTGGCTGATTCTAAATACAAATTGGTTGTTCCTCAAAAAGGTGATTCACTTAAAGGTTTAATTACTGCTAAAAGCAAAAAAGCTTTAGTAATTGATTTGGGTGCAAAAACCGAAGGTATTGTTTCAGAAAAAGAATATGATTTCGCTTCAGAGTTCATTAAAGAACTTAATGTAGGTGATGAAGTTTCTGCTTTAGTTGTTTCTTCAGAAAATGACCGTGGACAGGTAGTGCTCTCATTAAGAGGTGCAGCTTCTGATGCCAAATGGGAATATTTTGAAGAAGCTTTTGAAAAAGAAGAAATTCTTGATGCTAAAGGTGTTGAAACTAACCGAGGCGGCTTAATCGTGGTGGTCAATGGAGTGAGAGGTTTTGTACCTTCCAGTCAATTTGGTCGAGATTTTGTCGGTAAAGTTAATAATCTCAAAGGTGAAGCTTTTCAAGTTAAAGTAATTGAAGTTGATCGTGAAAAAAATCGTTTGATCTTCTCTGAGCGTCACGTAAGTGAAGCCAAAGAGTTGGCTCAAAAAGATCAAGCTTTAGACAAAGTGAAATCTGGAGAAATCTACGAAGGTGTAGTCTCTGGTGTAATGCACTTTGGTTTATTTGTAACTGTTGAAATTCCAGTTGATGAATCAAAGGATAAAGAGGGTAAAGCTTCTAACATTGGTTATGTTGAAGGTTTAGTTCATATATCTGAAATCAGTTGGGAAAAAGTTAATCATCCAAAGGATTATCACAGCGTAGGAGACAGAATTAAGGTTAAAGTGTTGGGTATTGATGAAAAAACCAATAAACTTAATCTCTCTATCAAACAACTAATTAATGATCCTTGGATTACCATTGGTGATCGTTATGCAGTTGGAACAACCTTTACTGGCAAAGTAACAAGAGTTGAATCTTTTGGTGTTTTTGTAAATGTTGAGCCTGGGGTTGATGGTTTAATTCACTCTAGTAAGCTTGATGCTGACAAAGAACTAAAAGTTGGTGAAGATGTTACTGTGAATGTAGAGAATGTAGTACCAGAGCAACGTCGCATGAGTTTAAGTATCGTGCTAACTGAAGCTCCAATGGGCTATAAGTAGGATTTTAACTAGAGTTAAAATCGGTAAAAGAAATTTAGATGAGCTCCTGCCTACTCAAATGAGAACAGGAGCTCGTTTTTAAAAAAAATTGATTTCATCGAATTTTTTCTCTAGAAAATGGTATAATACAACTATGGCAAAACAAAGAATGATTGTTACCGATGACCAACTTTTAATAGATATGGATTTGCTTTTTAATGCAATCCGAGAAGCTGGTGGAGACTGGGAAAAAGTCGAAAATGATATGAATCAATATCTAGCCTCGATTCAAGCCATGTCTCATTTAGAAGAAGGTACTGAAAAATAGTCCCTTGCCCATGACTATATAGGTCTTAGGAAGAAAGGCTTCTATGACAGATACTCAAGCCTCTTATGTTATCACCTGTGGAGATGAAGGCGTTCAAATTAATGAAGGCACTCGTTTATCCTTTGCTGGGGCTGGACTTGAATTGCCAGGATTTTCTAAAGCAGTGGTTGCTTTAAAGAAGACCTTTGGCTCTAAGATTTCTATTGCTGCAAGCCAAGAAAATGATTGGGTGAAAACAAAGTTGAAGTTAGCTGATTTTGAGCAAGCTGATGCCTCAATGCAACAACAAGTTGAAGCTTTGGCTGATAGAGAAAAATTGGATTTTATTGGTTTTATTCCTTTTACTGATCCAAAGAAACTTGGAGAAGGTATTAAAGGTCATATGGTAAGACCAAAGGGTGTCCATATTGCCAATAAAATTTGTTTTACTCTCGGTGGCGGAGAAAATATTTTCAATTTAGGTTGTTTTCAAATTTCTGCAGATTGGCTGCACGCAGCTTCTCCAAAAGTTGCTGAAGAAGTAATTATGCCTCAAATTGAATATTATCGAGCTCTTTCCAAAAGAGAATTACCATTATTCTATGATTTGAATGGTAGTCTTGGTGAAAAAATTGCTCAAAAGAATTTGCAAATTTTAGAAAAAATTGGTCTCAAACCAATAGCTCTACCAGGGAGATAAATAGTATTTTCTCTCTATTGCAAAATAGGAGGTCTCTGATTATAATAACCTCCTCTGTTCGGGAAAACAGCAAATAGACATTCTTGCTCGCTTTAAAGCGGAAGAATCCCTCACCCGATTTTTACAAGTGAATAAAACCAAAAGTAGTTGGCCAAGATTTTTTTTGTGGCTAACTAAGATCTTTAAGAGGGCCCTTAGCTCAGTTGGCTAGAGCGCTACATTTGCAATGTAGAGGCCAAGGGTTCGAGCCCCTTAGGGTCCACAGAAGCAAATTAACATAAACAAGAATAACTAAGATCGGCTTTTTGTTATTCGTTCATGGGTTTTTGAGAGAAATCTTGACTACTCGGGGCGAACAACAAGGAGCGGAAGCTTCTTGTTTAGAATTGTTCTTTAAAAAGTGAAGAGATATGTCATCTAATAGTAAATTCGTCGAGAATTTATAAAAAAATGCAAATTTCGCTAATTATGTGAATTAAAGCAAGTAGTGGATGCCTAGACTTATCTAGCCGAAGAAGGACGCCTAGCCCGCGAAAGTCGCCGGGAAGCTGGCAAAAAGCTGTGATCCGGCGGTGTCCGAATAGGGTAACCTTGTCATGAGAGATCATGATGACCTTTGTCTTTATGACAGAGGGGGGATACCAGGGGAACTGAAATATCTAAGTACCCTGAGGAAAAGAAATCGTAAGAGATTCCCTGAGTAAGCGACGAGCGAAAAGGGAACAGCCCAAACCCATATTTATATGGGGGTTGTAGGACTTCAATATTGGATTCTTTTTTTGTAAAAGAATAGAGTGGAATATTTAACCAAAGAACGTGATAGTCGTGTATTTGAAACAAAAAAAGACCATAGAAGATTCCTGAGTAGGTTGGGAGACGGCAAACTCCCTTCTGAATCTGGGGTGACCACACTCCAAGGCTAAATACTAGATAAGATCGATAGTGAACGAGTACCGTGAGGGAAAGGTGAAAAGAAGGGTCGAAGACCCCGTGAAATAGTTCCTGAAACTATTTGCTAACAATCAGACAACGCCACTTTATGTGGTTATGTCGTGCCTATTGAAGAATGAGCCGGCGAGTATTTGACAACTGCTACGGTTAAGATGTTCCGCATCGAAGCCACAGTGAAAGCGAGCCTTAATAGGGCTATTTACGGTAGTTGTTGAATGACCCGAAACCGGGTGAGCTAACCATGACCAGGGTGAATTCCTCCGAAAGGAGGAAGGAAGCCCGCACCGATGTATGCTGCAAGATGCTCGGATGAGTTGTGGTTGGAGGTAATATGCCAATCGAACCCGGAGATAGCTGGTTCTCCCTGAAACATATTTAGGTATGGGGTCACGTTAAGCGCATTAGGGGTAGAGCACTGATCGGGTGTCTGGGAGGAAACTTCCAGCATCTAGTCAAACTCCGAATACTAATGTGTGTTTCGTGGCACTCAGCACTTGGGAGCTAAGTTCCAAGAGCTAAAGGGTAACAATCCAGATCTACAGCTAAGGTCTCTAATGTATATTGAGTGGGAAAGGAAGTTTGTATCCTAAGACACCTAGGAGGTCGGCTCAGAAGCAGCCATCCTTTAAAGAAAGCGTAACAGCTCACTAGCCGTAGGGTACATGCGTCGAAAATTTAACGAGGCTAAAATATACAACCGAAGCTTAGAATTTTTTACAATAATATGTAGGAAGTGGTAAGGGAGCGTTCTGTGTGCTGTGAAGGTGCCCCGTGAGGAGGTGCTGGAGCGATCAGAAGTGAGAATGCCGGCATGAGTAGCGAAATTGGGGTGAGAATCCCCAACCCCGTATATCCAAGGTTTCCGCACCCACGTTCGTCGTGTGCGGGTTAGGCGACCCTAAGGTAAGCCTTGTCCAAAGGGCAAGGGTAGCCGATGGATTACTGGTTAATATTCCAGTCCATGGTATGAATCGTTTGACCTGGGGAAGGACGATGATGGATAAGATATATTCGGAAGTGAATTTCGAATCTAATCACTAAGACAGTCTTAATTGGCAAATCCGTTAAGGCGTTTATTCGAAGTGTGATGGGTCTTGAGTCTTCGGACTCTTGATATGTCTGATTTCATTATCCCGGAAAAGTTTCGCAGGAAGATTTGTATCAAATCGTACCGATAACCGACACAGGTGGATAGGTCGAGTAGACCAAGGGGAGCGAGAGAAGGTAGTTTAAGGAATTCGGCAAAATAGCTGGGCGTAATCTCGAAAGATGCCCTCCTCATCGCAAGATGAGGCACAGTAAATGACGTGAGGTTGACTGTTTAACAAAAACACAGGTCCGTGCAAACTCGTAAGAGGAAGTATACGGGCTGAAGCCTGCCCGGTGCCGGAAGGTTAATTGCGAGGGTTCTTGGTCTTTATGATCAAGGGCTTTCAATCGAAGCCCCGGTGAACGGCAGCAGTAACTATAACTGTTCTAAGGTAGCGAAGTTCCTTGTCGCTTAATTGGCGACCCGCACGAAAGGTATAACAAGCCTCATACTGTCTTAAACTATTACTCGGCGAAATTGAAATGGCCGTGAAGATGCGGCCTACTAGCAGCAGGACAAAAAGACCCCGTGAAGCTTTACTACACCTTGGCACTGATTTTGTATGTGGAATTGTCTAGAATAGGCGGGAGTTTCCTTATTTAGTATGGAAACACCAATGTAATACCGCTCGTTTTATATATAAAATCTCACCTAACCTCACTGCAAACGTGAGGAGGGACCCTGTCAGGCAGGTAGTTTAACTGGGGAGGTTGCTTGCTAAAGAGTAACGCAAGCGCGCAATGGTACCCTTAGCCTGGATGGAAATCAGGCTGGACGTGCAATAGCATATGGGTGCTTTACTGTGAGGCATACAGGCCGAGCAGTTGCGAAAGCAGGTTATAGTGATCCACTTGAACTTTGTGGAAGGTTCAGTGCTTAACGAATAAAAGCTACTCCGGGGATAACAGAGTCATCGCGCCTAAGCGTCCCTAGCGTCGGCGCGGTTTGCTACCTCGATGTCGGCTCATCGCATCCTGGGGCTGAAGAAGGTCCCAAGGGTTAGTCTGTTCGCCTATTAAAGCGGTACGCGAGCTGGGTTCAGACCGTCGTGAGACAGGTCGGCCTCTATCCGCTGCTAGCGTTAGAAAACTGAAGAAATTTGCCCCTAGTACGAGAGGACCGGGGTGAGAGGATCCCTAGTGTTCCTGTTGTTGCTGTCAAGCGCACTGCAGGGTAGCTACATCCTAAAGGATAACCGCTGAAAGCATCTAAGCGGGAAACCTCTTCTAAGATTAGTTTTCTCAATGAGACCCGTGGGAGACTACCACGTTGATAGACGGTAAGTGCAAGTCTGGTGACAGATTGAGCTTAACCGCACTAAGTGTCCAATGAACATAATTAGTATATAAAGATGCGTTAAAAATGAATTCTCAATTTTTTACTGGCAGATGACAATTTCTCTTCACCTTTTAGGGAACATAACCTAAAATTAACAAAAAGCGTTTTATTCTGGTCTCCGGAGCGAGGTGGAACCAACTCTTCCCATCCCGAACAGAGTCTTGAAACGCCTCAGCGCCGACAATAGTATCCCCTCGTTGGGACGCGAAGATAGGTCGAGGCCAGAATAAAGCGCTTTTTTTGCGCCTAAAACACTATTTTCCAATACATTTTTTTATTGTTCCAATATTATCGGTGGATCTATCGGCATTGGAGGAGTAGGAGGTATTTTAGGTTTGGGTGGATCTTGTTTCTTTCGTTTAAAGTATGATCCTACTAATTCAATTGCCCAAAGCACTATTAGTCCAATAATTGTATACAAAACATATTTGATTAAATTATTTCTTCCTTGATTTTGCTCATTAATAATAGCTAAATCTTTTGGAATTGGTGGTTCAGTTGGTATTGGACTTAATATCCCTGTGGGAAAGGTGGCTAGTTGAGAAACTTGAATAAAGTTTTTAGCTTCATTGGCTTTTAAATTGGTAACAGATTTCTTAGGAAATCTAGTTTGCATAAGAAAATTTCTATTTCTCTCATTAACAATAAAACCTATTCCTTTGCTTGGATATGCAAGCAAGACATATGATGGCGTGGTTTCTTCTTTTGTTTCTGGTTCTCCAAGTGAAGTTAATATATTCTGATAAATTTCTACATGAGTATCTGGAATTTTAAGTTCCATATAAACAATTTTTCCCATTGGAGTAATTTCTATATAATGTGGATAGGATTTTGAACTTGATTCAAATTCTAAAAATATAGTTTCAGGCACATCATCTTTAGTTTCTTTACCAAGATCTTGAATTTCTTGTGGTAATTTCTGGTCTATTTCTAGACTTTCTAGTTCAGGAAATAGATCTTTTGCAATTGCTTTTTGAGGCAATCCTAAAAAAATTATAAATAATAAGAACAGCCAAGCTTTTTTCATTTTCATTATCCTTTTCCTCCTTCCTGACAATTATCTTGTCCTTGGTAAGGAGAATCATTGCTTGTCATAAGCCAATTATGTTGATTCTGATATTCGCCACTATTCTTTATATAACACGGGTTTTCTGAATAAACAGTAACCAACTCTGCATAGGCTTCAGCACAATTAGCTCTTCCATACGTAGTGACTGGGTTTTCTGAAAACTCAAATTTTCCTTTTCCAGCACTCTTACAACCAATTGCTTCATTAAAACTAGTAACTTCTGCGGATCCAAGCCATTGAGTTTCATTGGCCTGATTATGGACTAACTCATGAGTGGTCGTGTAATCGCAATCATAGCCAGCTTCAGGAATATGACACTGAGGATCATTACAATATAGGTAAAGGTGATCTGAATTATAATTGTCAGTTGAATACTGCCCACAAGCCACACCTTCATAATCAACTCCATCAATGGTTGTTGTTATTGGAGGTGGATCTCCACAGGAAACATCAATATGTTCTTTTGGTAGTAGGTTCTCTGGAGCATGGGCAAAAGACTCCCTATAAACACTTTTATCTTCTTCTGAACAACTACTATCAAAATTAATTCTCAACTCTCCTTTTTGAGTCCAAGAACCACCATTACAAATATACATATTTCCTTCCCAATTATTAATCAATCTATCTGTTGTGTCTTCACAAAGTAACCCAAAATTATTGCAATCTCCAGACGGAGAAGTTGGACAATCAGCAATACATTTATTATTTACACACTTAAGACCAGGTTGACATGATTGATGGCATGTTTCATTCCAATCAGGATAATTACTATAATCAATTGGAATTGGAGTAGCTGTTAGTTTTGGAGTGGCTGTTGCCACTGGAGCAGTATTGCATTGGCCATTGGCGCAACCATACATGCAAGTATATTTTTTGCTCCAAGAGTTACTTTTGAATTCCATGACTATATCTCCGTCACATTGTTTGGTTCCTTCGGCAGTAGTAATTGTTGAAATATCTTGGCAGTAATATCCATAGGGTGTATAAACACAAGCTCTTCCAAATCCACATGCTGTAGAACTCAATCCAGAACATCTAGAGATTGGTGCGGCAGTGGGTGAAGCAGTAGGCGAGGCGGCAGCAGTTGGCTGGGGTTTGATTGTTGGCACTGGTGTAGCAGTTGGTTTTGGTCTATCTTTCCAGGCTACACAAACACCTTCTAGAGTTTTAACACACTCAGCACCAACTTGTTGGTGAGAACTAGCATATTGGTTTAAAGCATTATGAGTAGCCGGTAAATTAACAACATATCTTTCACATTTACCTTCTTGGCAGTGAATATATGTTCCAGCTATTTGTATTTCTTTGCCATTTTCATCATATATTTTAGTCCAATCTTCAGCTGTAGCAGGTTTGTTCGTATTATAATTCCAGCCAAATTCTGCATTTCCTGGATCGTTGGCATTAGCAACAACAGGATTAATATAAGCACCATCACTTGCTTGTTGTCTAATGTCTTGATTAATTTGCAATAAGAAAAAAGCAGCAACCCCACCAATAAAAAGAATAAAAAAAGTAATTAAGCTAATAAATATTTTTTTTGAAAAATGATTATTAGAACGAGGGTTTTGAACAGAAAACTTTTTATTAATTAAATTACTATTATCTGAGTAGTTTGGAGCTGATTGTATTGAAGAATTTCTTTCCATGAAACACTTCATTATAGTCAAGTTTCATCTGGTAAAACAATACTAATAACTATGGTTGTACAAAGAAAAGAAAAAGTAATAAAACACCAGTTGCGAAAAGAAAGTGCAACCAACCCAAAACAGTTATGTTTGCCGAGAAGGGAGTGATTAAAGTTTTTTTCATTACAGCTATTTGTCGTACTACAATAATAGAAAATAGCACATAAAAACCAGATAAAATAATGATTAAAACTTTGAATAATAATAGGAGTGAAAAGCTAGAACCAATGGAGCCAAAATTTGGATTCATTAACTTACCCTCCCTTCAATTTTCTCTCGTTCTTCTTCTAGGAGTAATTCATTTAGAATAGCTGCTACTTTTGCTGGTTGAGGTACATTTTCAAATTCAATTTCTGTTTTTTCTCCAGCAGTTTGAATATAAACTGTTCCATAATCTACTACTGTAGCCAACAAGCCACCAGTTTTCGAGCTAATATCTTGAATATCATCTAGTTTTGCAGAAGAAACATCTTTAAATAGTAAAGAAATAAAATCTACATCGATAATTCTTTCATCTGTAATAATATAGACGCTAAAAAACCAAACTAAAAAAGTTTCCAAAGCCAAGCCCATGGTGATGGTGTACCAACCGACAATCATAGCGAATTGGTATGAAGTAGGAAAGAAATCTGTAAAAGGGAATTGAGAAAAGAACAGTGGAAATATTATGCCAAAAATAATAATTCCTATTTTTTTCAATAAAGTAATTGGATGTTGTCTTAAAACTAAAATAACTTTTTCTTGATTTAATTGGGTATCAAAACCAAATTTAATTGGTTTTGGTAAGAAAGATTGAAGACAGTTGCTGCTTGGTTTTTCACGTCTCATGATTTCGGAATAGTCATCAACATTCCTAGCTTTTTTACTAATAATTTCTTTTTCTTTTTCAGGTGTTGTGGTGGGAATAGATGGAGATGACATTATTTTGTCTTCCTGGGCCTGGCTAGCATTAAAGATTTCAGGCATATTTTTATTATACTGCATCTTGAGTAAATCAGGACTATGCATTTTGCTTGAGGTTTGATACAGTCTAGGCATGTCAAAAACAACCAAAAAAGCTCCAACTCGTACAAAAAAGATCGCTGGAGCAGAAAAAAAACAAATGAAAAAAATACCTTCAAAAGCAGCTGTAAAACCAGTAGCTAAAAAAGTTAGTAAAGTAATTAAGACTGTTAAGAAACCAGTAACCAAAACTGTTGTTTCCAAAGTAGAGCCAATGATGAAGATGGCCAATCCATTGATTAATGTACAGAAATTTTTTTCTAAGAAGAAAAATGTTGTTTTAGTTCTTGGTGCTTTATTGATTATGGGTGTAGTTTATTTAGCCAAAGATCAAGTTGTTGTTGCTATGGTAAATGGTAAGCCTATTTACCGTTGGACAATGATTAATAAATTAGAAGAGCAGGGTGGTAAGCAAGTTCTTGACTCATTAATAGTTGAAACCCTAGTAAGACAAGCTATTGATAAATCCAAGGTAACAGTTGATCAAGTGGATATCGATGCAGCAATTAAAGAACTTGAAGATAGAATTGTGGCTCAAGGCTTAACTCTTGATGCAGCCTTGCAAGAGCAGGGTATGACTAGAGCCGCTCTCATTGAAGATATTGTGATGCAAAAAAGTGCAGAGAAAATTGTTGCTGACAAAGTTGTTGTCACTGATGATGAAATTTCACAGTACCTTAAAGACAATGCTGATTATTTTCCAGCTGATTCTGATCCAGAATCATTCCGCGAAACTGTTAGACAACAAATTTATTCTTCAAAACTCAACCAAGAGATTCAAACTTGGGTGCAGGGTTTGCAAGATGAAGCTAAGATTATTTATTTAAAAGAATACGATACTAAGCTTACAAATAAATAATATTTTTTACCGAAATACAAAACCCCGCTACGGCGGGGTTTTCTGTTCTTATTGAGTAATTATAATTAAATAATTAATTCGGTATTTATTAGGTTTTCAAAACAGCCAAAAAAGTTTCTTGATTGAGTTCAACCTTACCAATAGATTTCATTTTTTTCTTACCGCGACTTTGTTTGCGCAAAAGTTTCATACGGCGAGTAACATCGCCACCATAAAGTTTGGCAGTAACATCCTTGCGATAAGCTTTAATAGTTTCTCGAGCAATTACTTTGCCACCAATAGTAGCTTGAATTGGTACTTCAAACATTTGACGAGGAACAACCTCTTTGAGTTTTTTAACCAAATCTCGACCTTTTTGATCAACCTTATCTTTAACAGTAACAAAACTCAAAGCTTCTATTGGTTCACCATGAATTACAATATCAACTTTGATAGCATCGACCTTTTGATAGCCAGATAATTCATATTCAAGTGAAGCAAATCCAGAAGTTACAGATTTTAATTGATCATGAAAATCTGTAATTAATTCTGCTAAAGGAATTGTATATTCTAGTCTTACTCTAGTGCCAGTGCTTTGAGTATTAGTTAAGATCCCACGTTTTTCTCTAGCTAATTTATAAACAGAACTCACATATTTTTCTGGGGTAAAAATCATTGCTTTTACTACTGGTTCACTAATACCATCAATAAGACTGGGATCAGGAAATTCTGCTGGACTGTTAACTGTAATTGTTTCGTGATGTTTGGTATCAAGTTGATAACTAACTGATGGAGCAGTGGCAATTAAATCAAGATCAAATTCCCGGCTCAAACGTTCTCTAACAATTTCAGCATGGAAAATTCCCAAAAAGCCAACTCTTAGTCCATTACCAAGGGCGACAGAGTGGGTTGGTTTGCTTCTGAGGGCTGAGTCATGTAAAGAAAGTTTTTCAAAAGCATCTTTTAAAGCTGGAAAATCATCAGCATCGATTGGATAAAGTTCCATATAGACCATTGGAGTTGGTTCTTTATAGCCAGGAACTTTTTCAATTAAATCTTTATCTTTTTGAAGAGTTAGAGTATCACCAACTTTTAAATTGGAAATATCTTTAAGTCCTGTAGAAATATAACCAACTTCTCCAGCGGTTAGTTGATCTCTTTTTTGTCTTTCTGGTTTGAAAACACCAATTTCAACTGGTTGAAAAACTGTTTTTGTGGAAAGCAAATAGGATGGTGCTTTTATTAATGTTCCATCCATGATGCGAACGTAGGCAATTCCACCTTGGTGATTATCAAATAAAGAGGTAATAATCATAGCTTTGGCTGGTTTATTTGCATCTCCAACTGGAGCTGGAATTTTTTCAATAATTGCAGCTAATACTTCTGTTATACCTAGATTATTTTTTGCAGAAGTTTTATAAATTTCATTTTCTGCCGCTCCAAGCAAATCCATAATTTCCAACATCACTTGATCAATGTCAGCAGATGGTAAATCAATCTTATTGATCACTGGAATGATTTTTAAACCTAAGTTTTTGGCTTTTTCAAAGTTGGCTAAGGTTTGAGCTTGAACTCCTTGAGTGGCGTCAATTAAAAGAAGAGCTCCTTCACAAGCAGCAAGAGATCTGTTGACTTCATAACCAAAGTCGACATGGCCAGGAGTATCAATGAGATTTAAAACGTAATCTTGTCCTTGATAATTATAATCCATGCGAACAGGAGCTAGTTTAATAGTAACTCCCTTTTCTTGTTCTATTGGATTGGAGTCCATAACTCGTTCTCTGGTTTCTAAGTCAGAAATAGTATGGGTGGCGTGGAGAAAAGCATCAGTTAGGGTAGTCTTACCATGATCTATATGAGCGATGATCGAGAAGTTTCGAATCTGGGACAGTGGTGTTACCATAGTGAAAAGCTGTTACTTTGCAGCTTTTTTGGTTGCTTTTTTAGGAGCAGTTTTCACGGCTTTTTTAGGAGCAACTTTTTTTTCGATTTTAGCTGGCTTAACTAGTTTGGCTAATTGAGTTTTCAAGCGAGCAGCTCTGTTCGCATGAAAAATATTTTTCTTAACGGCTTTATCGATAGCAGAGTAAGCAGCAGCTAAGAATTCCATGGTTGGAGTTTTCTTGACTTTATCCACGGCAGATTTAGTGCGTGATTTAGTAACTTTATTGCGAGTAGTTTTTTTCTTACTAACTCTTAAGGCTTTTTTTGCATTGTGTAAGATAGGCATAGATCTGGAATTATACAGGGAAAACTTATTTTTAGCAATGGAAGTTTGCCAGGACAACTCTTATAATTAAAAATAATATGTTTCTGCAAATATCACGT
The DNA here is from genome assembly GCA_001873435.1 of Candidatus Pacebacteria bacterium CG2_30_36_39. Lineage (GTDB taxonomy): Bacteria > Patescibacteriota > Microgenomatia > UBA1400 > PJMF01 > CG2-30-36-39. The sequence continues at coordinate 244,079 of MNZB01000004.1, read as the reverse complement.
TTTTTTAACAAAAATACCCAATGGTTGGAGAAACAGCAAACTTCTATTTTATCTGCCGCTTTTATTATTACTTTGGCCAATATCTCATCTTCAGTTGCAGGACTTTTAAGAGAGCGTCTTTTAATAGCTCATTTTTTTGATTCTTTAGGATCACAACAAGCATATGAAGCTTTTCAAATTGCTTTTCAGATTCCAGACATGTTGTTTCAATTGATTGTTTTGGGAGCTGTATCTGCAGCTTTTATCCCACTATTTACCGATCTTAAGAATAATGATGAAAAAAGTGCTTTTCGCTTTACTTCATCAGTAATGAATATTTTATTGATTGTTTTTATCTTTTTTGCAGCTTTTGTGGCTATTTTTGCTGAACCATTAACCAGATGGCGCACTGGTCCTGAATTTACTGCAGAACAAATAATGATTGCTGTTGGTTTAACTAGACTCATGTTGTTTTCTCAAATATTCTTTGCAATTTCTAATTTTTTGACTGGCATGTTGCAGTCTTATCAACGCTTTATTGTTTCAGCCATGGCGCCTATTTTTTATAATTTTGGCATTATTCTTGGTGTAATTTTATTTAAAGATTCCTTGGGTATTTACTCTGCTGGAGTAGGTGTAATTATTGGCGCCTTCCTTCACATGTTAGTTCAACTTCCATCTGTAAAAAAACTTGGTTTTCGCTATAGCTTTACTTTGGATTTTAAGGATTGGTCGGTGAAAAAATTATTTAGAATGATGCCTCCAAGAATAATGGCTTTAAGTATTTCTGAATTACAAAATTTAGGTTTGGGTTTTTTTGCTACTACTATAGGTGGTTTGAGTTTTGTAGTAATTAGACTTGGCCTGCGTTTAATGACAATTCCAATTAGATTGTTTGGTGTACCTATTGGTCAGGCTTCATTGCCATTTTTTTCTCAAGAAACTAATGATGAAGAAAAAAAACGTTTTGGTTCTTTAGTGAATCAATCTTTACATCAAATATCATTTTTTGCTCTACCAGCCTCAGTTCTATTATTAATTTTAAGGATTCCAATTGTACGTTTGGTTTTTGGCACAGATAATTTTCCTTGGAAATCAACTGTTTTAACTGGAAAAGTAGTGGCTATCTTGGCAATTTCAGTAGCAGCTCAGGCAATGGTTCAGCTATTAATCAGAGCTTTTTATGCTTTGAAGAACACCAAAACTCCTTTTTACATAACTATAATTACTGTTTTAATGTATTTTGCCGTTAGTGGTTATTTTGTTTTCTTCACTAATCTTGGTGTGATCGGTTTAGCCTGGGCTACAACCTTAAGTGCCTATTTGGAATTAATTTTATTTATACTCTTGCTAAATAAGAGAGTGGGTTGTTTTAGTGGTTCTGGTTTTTGGTGGCCTCAATTAAAAATGGTTGGTGCTAGCTTCTTGATGGCAGTGTTTCTTTATTTACCTTTTCGCATCTTGGATGAAGTTGTTTTTGACACATCAAGAACTTTGGAATTAGTTGCTTTAACTGCTTCAACTGGCACTATTGGAATGTTGGTTTATGTTTATTTTTCGTATTTATTTGATATTAAAGAACTTGGATATTTGGCTAAAATATTTTCCAAAGTAACCAAGTGGAAACCTTTGTTGGCTGACTCGAAAGAAATTTTGCTTGATACTAGCGTAGAAGGCAATGAAGTTTAGTTTTTCTTGTTAGTTATGGTGAAACAGCCTACAATAAAGACAGATTACTGCCCTTATGCCAGCTAAAAAAACAGCTACTATTGATATTAATTTAGTTCCAAAAGATCCTTTTTTTGAGACTCTCTTGGGTCGTGGCTTGAAGTGGGCTCTTTCTGCTGGACGTTACATTGTAATGTTTACAGAGTTGATAGTTGTTTTGAGTTTTGTTACTCGTTTTTATCTTGATCGTCAGGTGACAGATTTAAATAGAGATTTGTTTCAAAAAGAAGCCGTTATTAAGTCATTTGGAGATTTTGAAGTTAGGCTTAGAGATGTGCAGGAGCGCTTATCTCAATATCAACAAATAGAACAAGAAGAAAACATTGTTGATACATTTCCGGCATTGGCTGAGGTAATTCCAACAGGGATAAAATTAGATGAATTGGTAATTTATGTTGATAAGATAGCAATAAAGGGTACGGTGATATCACAAAAATCATTGAATGTTTTAATTAATAATTTGCAGATCTCACCAAAATTCCATAACGTATCAGTAAGCACAATAGAGTCTGATGGAACCCAAGCCTCTGGATTTGTTTTTCAATTAACGGCTTCAACTAAAGAGGAAGTAACGCAAAAGGTAGTTCCCACGGGTAACAAAAAATAATATGCCACCAAAAAATACTAGACAAGAACAATTGGCACAGTTATTGGATAGTTTTTATCACAATCCAGTTGCAATTGTTTCATTTGAATTATTTCTTTCAATTTCAGTGGTAATTTTCTTTGCAGTTTTTGCTATTAGGCCAACCTTATTAACAATGTCAGAACTAATTAAAGAAATTGAAGATAAGAGAAAGCTCAATACTCAAATGGCACAAAAAGTGGCTGCTTTAACAACAGCTCAAGCACAATATCTTGGTGTAGAACAGCGCTTGCCGGTATTGAGCGAGGCTTTACCCTTGGGGGCCAAAGTAACTCAAACTTTAAAAATAATTGAGTTGGTAGCAAGTGAACAAGACTTAGTAATTAATAATCTAACTTTATTAGACTTGCCACCAGATCCTAAGCCAAATTCTTCATTGGCAGAGCTAGAGAGAAAGGCGATGCCTGTTCAGCTAACTGTTGTTGGTTCATATAATTCTATTCGTGGTTTTGTGGAGGGATTAAGAAACTCTAGAAGAAGTTTTGTGGTTGATAGAATTACTTTTTCAACAGAAGACAATCGAGGACAAAAGTCGTTAGAAGCAACCTTGTTGGTTACAGCACCATATTTTGGAAGTAAATAAACATGGCAAATAACCCAATAAAAGACCAAATTGGCAAATTGAAACAGCGCAAAGAAATTTTGATTATTTTGTTGTTTTTGTTTGTAATTGTCATATTTTGGATTGGTTTGGGATTGTTTACTTCTCAACAGAAGCTAGGTATTACTCCAGAGCAAAAGAAAATGTCTGCACCATTAACTCCAAATATTGATATTGATACTTTGGATAAGATTGAGCAAAAAAGAAAATTTTCTGATTATGAACTACAGGATTTTCCAATTTATGTAATGTATCAAAACGCTGGGAAACTAGAGAGAATAGACATGCGCAAGGGAATACCTCTGGATGGTCAGCCAACACCAGCTCCTAGGGCTGATGTCAGCCCAACGGAAGACGCAACAGCTTCTGTTGATAATTTTTAGTTAATAGATTTTTATGTTGAGAAACTTTGAAGCTCGCCAGATATGTGTATTATTTAACTTTGTGTTTTATTCGCCTTGTAGTTTTATTAAAATTTCACTAGAGTATTAGCAGGAGTGTTTTAACACTTTTGTTTTATATGCAACCTGTAGTAAAGAAAACACCATTAGCCAAGAAACAAATCCCAACCATACTTGGTCTTGGGGTTTTGCTTATTTCTCTTGTGGCCGGATTATTGATGTTTGGCGATGGCACTGGAGTTTTTGCTCCAAGAGCAACACCGCAAACAACCCCAAAAAATGTTAAGGTTACCAATTTGACTGATAAGTCTTTTACGGTAGTTTTCTATACAGATGAAAGTACCAATGGTTTTATTAAATATGGTACTAGCGAAGATTCAATGAAGACTCAGTCTAGCGACGATAGAGATCAACTTTCTGGTTCTATTGGTAATTATCGTTTACATCATGTCACTGTTAGAGGTCTTACTCCAAATACTAGTTATAAGTTTGTTTTAGGTACTGCTTCTGGTTCGAGTTTTGATAATAGCGGTATTCCTTTTTCAACTAAAACATATTCAACGCCAAGTGGTGCTCCACCAACCAACAAGACTGTTTATGGTACGGTTTCTACTGAGGCAGGAGCTCCTGCAGAAGGTAGTGTAGTTTTTGTCAAAGCTGATGGGGTTGCAGAAATGTCTACATTAATTAAATCATCTGGTAGTTGGGCTTTGGCTTTATCAAATGCTAGAAAGCAAGATGGCAGTGGCTATGCAGAGTTAACTGATCAAAGTTTGTTAAATATCGTGGTGCAAGGAGTTGAACCTAATAAAGTCTCTAGTTTTACAAGTCTAGTTTCCGCTTCGCAACCTGTTGCTGAGGTAGTATTGGGTCAAGTACCTGTTGTTCAAGAAGCTTCTGCTTCTGCTATGGTTGAAGAAGCGGTTTTACCTCAAACTCCAGAGCAATTGGCTGACAAATTAGTCACCAGTGCTGATGATGATGCAAGCGCTCAGTCATTAGCAGATCTTGCTGCTTTCGTTGATCTTCCAGCTATAACTACTGGAGCAGCAACAGCAACTGATGAAGCCACCAATTTAACCGCTTCAGTTGAGAATACTTCAATGGCTGTAGCTGAAGAGGTTTTGGATTTAGTACAAACTCAAGAAGCAGATAGGCCAGTCTTGGTTACTCAACCAATTATTAAAGGTAAGGCAGCGCCCAATGTTGTGGTGACTATTGAAGTTCATTCTGATGAAGTAATTAATCAAACGGTTTCTGCTGATGCAGCAGGAGATTTTGTTTTAAATATTATTGAGTTACAAAGAACATTATCCCCTGGAGAACACACTGTTACTTATACTTATACTGATCCATTGACTAATCAAGCTGTGACCAAAACACAAACATTTATGGTGCAAACAACCGATGCTTTTGCAGAAAATGTTTCGCCATTTGGATCTGGCAATCCATACCCACTGACTTCACCAACTCCTGCTATAACTGTTGCTCCGGCAACTAGATCAGCCATTGTGGCAACAGATAGTGGAACTTATAAGTCTGGTTCGATTGGAAATACTTTAGTCTTGGTAATTGGTGGTTTGTTCTTTATGTTTACAGGTGCTTGGAGCTGGTGGTTGGCTCACGAGGTGAGTGCCCATACTGACGAAGAGTAATTTTTCTTAAAGATTTAGTTTTATAACATCCCAGAGTTCTCTGGAATTTCCTTCATATCCCAATGACCAAATTGCAATGCCACCCAAATCCAATTGCTTAACAAAGTCCAATTTATATTTTAGTGATTTTTCATTTTCATAATAAATAGTAAAAAATTTATCATCTTCACTATAAGTTAGGTAAGGTTCCAATGCAGTTTCATCCCAACCATCCTGAAGGTTGATTTCAGAGCCCCTTGCTTTTAACTCTTGGATTCTTGAGTAGCTTGCAGTTGCTCCTGATTTGGGATAAGTAAATGACTCAGGTTCTCTTGTAGTGGTTTGCCACTCATAACCATAGAAAGGAATTCCAAGAATGATTTTTTTTGTTGGAATTTTTTCAGCAAAATCTTTTAAATACAGATGGATACTTTCTTGCCAACTATTTTTTTTCATAAACAGCGGAGCAACCGGTCCAGCTTGAGATGAGGAGCTACGGTAAAAGTCGTAGGCCATAACAATCATATAGTCGACAGATGATTGGAGTTTTGGAATATCCCAAATCATTTTTTTGGTTGCTGCTGCTGCATAAACATCAATGCTCAATGTAATTTTTGAGTATTTTTTTTGTAAATATTCTTGGGTATTTTTTATAAATTCCGCGTATTTTTCTCTTAATTCATCAGATGCTTCTCCTACATATTCAATGTCGATATTAACTCCATTAAATGGGTAAGCTAAAAAAAGTGAATCAAGCTCTTGGTAAAACTTTTCTTGTGCTGTTGGAGAATTTATAAATTCTTCTATATCTGTATTATTGAGTTGTGAAATAGTTATTTGATTATTTATTTTGTGCTCAATAGCATAGTTTTGTAGAGATAAAAATTTGTCTGAACTTAATTTATTAAATCCCGGATCTGCATAATTTTCTTCTCTGGTTTTTATACTACCATCAGCATTGAGGGTAAGAGAGAAGTAAGATAAATCTGTTAGCTCTGGTTGTAGATTGACTTGTTCTAAGTTCCAAAAAGGCAAAAACCCATAAACTATTTGTTTTTTTGTGTTTTTTGGAACAGTAAGTAATTCGGTAAAATTGTAATTTGATAAAGGGGAACTTAATGGTAGGTCAACAAAAAACAAAATAGCAAAAAGAAATACTAAACATACCAATAGTAATAAATTAATAATTTTTTTCACTATTGAGAGGAGTATAGCAAACTATTGCATTTTTTATTGTGGTTCAACAAAGTGTTTCTCATAAACTACTTCGCCTTTTTCATCAATGGATCTAGTACAGTCTGCACAATAAGATTCAGTTACTGGATCTTGATAGATGGTGCGATTTTCCAAAACTAAGCCTTCTGCTTGTTCACCGAATTCTGGTGGCAAGCCAGTCTCTGGCTTAATCCAGACTTCTTTGGTTGTTTTTGATGATCTTGATGGGTTGCTTTCTTTCCAGTAATAATCTTCACCGACAACTGCACAACTTTCTTCATTCAATTCTGGCGGAAGTCCAGAAGCACAAATTGAACCTTTTAAAACGCTAGCTGGTTTTTCTTGCCAAGCTGGTTCTCTGTTTTTCAGGATGTAACTCATTACATCATTAAAAATTGGAGCTGCACCAGTGACACCAGAAGCAACATAACTCATGGGGGTATTGTCATTATTTCCAACCCAAGCAATGGTTAAAAACTCTGGAGTAAAACCAATTGTCCAGTTATCTTTTAGATCATTAGTGGTACCTGTTTTAGCACTAACAACTTGGCCAGGGATAACCAGCTGTGAATGAGCACCAAAGGCCATTGTTCTGGAATTATTATCTTGCATAATATGACTTACTAAATAGGCTGGGGCAGAGTCCATAGCTCTCTCTAAATCATTTTGTCTTATAGAATATTCATCTTGTTGCATGTCTTTAAGATCTTGTGTTCTTTCATCAAAATCAACTTCTTCTAAGATTTCTTTTTTATAGTTTTCGACTTTAATAATTGGGGTTAGCGGAACTTTTATTCCTTGATTAGCAAGAACTCCAAATGCTTGAGCCATATCAATCATTCTGACTTCGCCGCCGCCCAAGGCCAAAGATGGTCCATAGTGGGATGGATCATCCCAACCAGTGATGCCCATTTTTTTAGCTTGATCGATTAATTTTGGTACACCGATAGTACTAATAGCTTTTACAGCAGGAATGTTAAGAGAGTTACCTAGTGATTGACGTACAGATGTTGGTCCATTAAATTTGCCTGTGTAGTTTTTGGGACAATAATCAATTTGATTTGGTTGCTTAAAACAGGTTGGAATATCAAGTAAAATAGTTCCAGGATTTAAAGTTTTTTCTTGGAAAGTTGTTGCATAAACAATTGGTTTAATTGAAGATCCAGGTTGACGATGAGCTAAGGCAATATTAACTTGACCATCTTCTTCGGTAGCAAAATAGTTTTTGGAACCAACCATGGCAAGTATTTCTCCAGTATTTGGTTTAGTAACCATAACTGCTCCATTGCCAACCCTGAGTCTTTCTAAGCTTTCTATTTCTGCTGACAGAGAAGCTTGAGCAGCTTCTTGAAGGTCTATGTCTAAACTAGTAGTAACTCTTAGACCACCTTTTTCTACTGTTTCTTCGCCATACTTTTCATAAAGCAAATCTCGAACGTAAAAAACAAAATGAGGAGCTTTTATATCATTTTGTTCCAATGCAAAATGTAAAACTTCTGATTTGGCATTTTCGGCTTGGAGCGGAGTAATAAATCCTTCTTCAACCATGCGACGTAAAACTTCTGCCTGTCTATCTTTAGCTCTTTCCGGATTCGATCCAAAAGGTGAATAAAGGCTTGGTGCTTGTGGTAATCCAACTAAAATTGAGGTTTCAGCTAGAGTTAGGTCTTTGGCGCTTTTATCAAAATATTTGTTGGCTGCTGATTCAATTCCGACAGCGGTTCCGCCATAAGAAATATAGTTTAAATACATTTCTAATATTTCTTGTTTGGAGTAAATAATTTCTGTCATTATCGAAAGCATCCCTTCTTTGACTTTGCGTTGCCAGGATCTTTCTGGACTAAGAAGAGCATTTTTTACTAATTGTTGAGTAATAGTTGAGCCGCCTTCTAGTCTTTCACCGATTAAATTATTTTTTGCTGCGCGCAATATTCCTTGAATATCAAAACCCCAATGTTTATAGAAGTTTTTATCTTCAATAGCGATGGTGGCTTGAAGAACATGAGGCGGTAGAGTCTCTATTTTAATTGGAATACGATTTTCATCCACATAGATCTCATAAAGCAGGACTCCATTTCTATCGAAAATTTGAGTACTGACGGCAAAGTTTTCTTGAGAAGTTAGTTTTCTTGGAGATGGGAGGTCTTTCATGATATAGGTAATACCTGCCATTCCAACTACTATGAAAGCCAAGAGGCTATAACGCGCCAGAGAATTGGTAAATAGTTTTTTTCCTATGGAAAGAGTTTTTAATAGAAATCTTCCAAGCAAGTTTAAATCTGAATTATTTTTTCTAGTTTCTGAGTTTTTTTTGCCTAGAAAAGCTAGTTTGGATGATTCAAAAATTGGTTTTGAGTGTTGTTGATGTTTTTTATTAGTTTTTTTCTTCATTTGATTTAATCTTTGAGACATTCACTCTAATCTTGTGTTATAGTTTTTGTATCTTATTTATGGAGTGCGTATTATTGCAGTGATAAGAGTATATAGTAGTATAGAATTATGGTGTATACCCCTATGAATTGGCAAGATTTTCTCACAAGCAAGTGGTTTATTGGTTTAGATGCAGAGGATCAGGTTTTAGTACGGACGGCGGTAAATTTGTGGGAAAAGAAAGATTCTTTAGGAGAAATTGGTGATTATTCTTTTATTGTTTTTTTAATGGCAAAAGTTTATGAATCTTTTATTAAAAAGTATTTATTTGATGCTGGTCTAATTTCTTCAGAACTTTATCATAGTAAACGTTTTCGTATTGGTCGTGCTCTTAATCCTGATGTGAGTCAAAACCATCGTGATGAGTGGTGGCTTTATGATGATGTTGTAAGACATTGTGGTTTGGAAATGGGTAACTCTCTTTGGGAAGCTTGGCTTGAGGGAAGAAATAGGGTGGTTCATTCGTTCCCTGGAGAAGATTCATTAATTTCAATTAATCAAGCAGAAAGTAAAGTTAAAATGTTAGTAACAACTATGGAGAAAGCTCAGGTTTGTGTTGCTGAACATAAAAACGGAGAAATACACTAATAAGTAAGGAAAACATTTTATGGATACTCAACATAATTTCGCATTTAAAAACATTACTATTTCTGGTTTGCCAGGAGCAGGGTCCACAACCTTGTTAGCAATGTTAAAGGAAGCTTTAAAGTTTGATAAATGGGCAGGATTTAGTGGCGGAGAGTTTATGCGTGCCTATGCTACTGAACATAATTTATTTGATACTAGCTTGAAACTTCATCATTCTTCTATGGCATATGCTGAGGATTTTGATAAACAAGTTGATTTTGGCATTAGAGAAAAACTTTCTTCCGAAAGACGTTGGATTATTGAGTCTTGGCTATCTGGATTTATGGCTCAGGGAGTAGATGGGACTCTTAAGGTGCTAGTAATTTGTAGTGATGAGGCAGTAAGAATTGATCGCATCATTAATAGAGATGATGTAACTGTCCAAGAAGCAAAAGAGAATGTTAATACTAGATATAATGAAAATTTAAGTAAATGGTCAAGACTTTATGCTAAAGAATGGCAAGAGTGGGTGGTAGATACTGGTAAGGTTAACAAAGATGAACCAATTGATTTTTGGCGCCCAGATCTCTACGATGTAGTAGTGGATACTTATTCAATGAATAAGGAACAAACACTCAAAAAGGTCTTGGATGCCCTCAAGAACAAAAAAAACTAAGCGCAAACCAGCTTCACAAATTTCTCACGTGGCGTTTTTACCATTGTTGGTTTTGAGTTTTATTTTTTGGATTTTATATAGAGGTTTATTCCAATTTCCAGTTTGGTTTGATGAAACAATAGGTAAAGGAATATTTTTTGGTTTGCCAGTTTGGCTATATATTCTGGTTAGTGGACAGAGAGCAATTTCTGACACTTTTGCTTCATATAAGGTTAAACGTGGTTTAATGTTGGGTATCGCCATTGGTGGCATCTATGGTTTTTTGGCTGCCTTATTGGCTGTTTCTCAAAAAGGGATTATTCAGCCTGCTTTTCCATTTGAGTCTGGAATATTTTGGGCTGAATTTTTTTGGGCAATTATGACTGGTTTTTGGGAGACGCTCTTTTTCTTTAGTTTTGTTTTTTTGGCAATTAAAGCTAAATTTCCCAAGTGGTATTTAATGCGACAATTACTTGTTGTTGCTGGGATATTTTTAATTTTTCACTTACCAAATATTTTACTGCGTTTCACTGGTCCAGCTGTTGTTTTCCAGGTTATTTTGCTAAGCTTATTCGCTCTTGGTCAGGCCTTGCTCTTCTATGTTGAAGAGAATGGTTATACCCTAGTAATTTCCCATGCCCTCTGGGGAATGGTCCTTCTCCTTCATTTCTAGCCAATAAACGGTATAATTCACTCTTTCTTGACTTATTATGCCGTTATTTATTAGAAAAACATTTCCCCAATTCCTTTTCCTTTTAATAGGGGTGGTAATCATGGTAATTTCTTTTGTTTCGGCAAACTCTATTATTTCTCAAAGCGATTCTTTGCCGTTGGCTCAAAGAAAAATGTATCTTAATAAAGAAATTCTTCCAGATCATGTTTTTTATCCTATCTTTATGGTTTTTGATCGAGTTCGCTTAACAACAGCAAGTGATAGCGAAAAATCTAGATTGCAAATATCTTATGGATGGCAGCGCTTGGATGCTACTAAGCGTTTGCTGGATAAAGGTTATCAATCTCTTTCATTTACTACTTTAACCAAGGCTCTTAAATACCAAAATGCCGGCTTGTTATCAGCAAAGCAACAACTCTCAGTTGAAGAACAAAAGGCTGTTTTTAATCAAGCAAAACAGTTCCAAATAGAGGTTGAGGCTCTTGTTGGTAGTTTTACTGATCAACAACAACATGAAATAAATGGTTTGTTTGCTGATCAGATCCATTTGACTGAGCTATTGCTTAACTAGTCTCGACTATATCCCATCTAGTTTAATTGTTTTTGTTTTAAATATTGTTTAATTGATAATGTTTGATTACTATTTATCTATTGACTCGTTTCCGTTAGGTGTGAGATTCTTTATACCCTGTAAAACCTGCTTACAACCTATTGTGCAGATTTTAAAGAGGTACTACTACATATAGTGGTATAGAAAGCAAAAATGTTGTGTCCTTTTTGTAAAAACAGCAATCTCTCAGTCATAGACTCCAGAGATGCTGAGATGGGCGAAGCGACCAGAAGACGTCGTAAGTGTGAGAGTTGCGACCGTCGTTTTACAACTTATGAAAGAGCCGAGGGCATTGACATGAAGGTGATTAAAAAAGATGGTTCTAAGGAGTTTTTTAGTCGCGATAAGATTCGTAGAGGTTTGATTAAAGCAACCTGGAAAAGACCAGTCTCAATTGCTGACATTGAAGACTTAATCGCTGAGGTTGAATCTAAACTAAGGGATAAGAATCTGACTGAAATTAAGAGCTGGGAGATAGGAAACTTAGTAATTAATAGATTGAAAAAGCTTGATCCTCTGGCTTATTTACTCTTTGCTACTGTTTATAGAGATTTTGATAGCTTGGCAGATTTTAAAGAAGAAATTAATAAATTAGAAAAATAGTAAGATTAATGGAAAGGAAGGGATGCCCCAACCCGTAGTAGCTACCGCGCTACCAAAGAAAAAAATGAAGTTTACTGAGCGCAGACTAGCTAAAGGGTTAGGTGAGGCTGTGGCTAGACGTACAATTCTACGCACTGATGAAAAAGGCAACATAGAATCTTGGGGTGATGTTGCTCATCGTGTGGCTTTGGGTAATACGTCATTGATTTCCAATGATAAAAAACATCAAACTTCTGAGTATGAGCTATTAAAAAAACATATTGCCAATGCTTCCTTATTGATGAGTGGACGTCATCTACAACATGGCGATGAAACGCAGTCTGGGCGCAACATGGAAGTTTTTACAAATTGTAGTACGGCTTCTAGTTCATTTTTACTTTTTTATTTGCTTTTAAATGGTTCTGGGGTTGGTCGTTCTTATGATGATGATTTGATGGTTGTTGATTGGGATTACATGCCAATAGTACGTTGTGTGTTGGATGAAAGTCACCCCGATTTTATTTGGGGAGAAGATGAAAGTGTTAGAGACGCTCGACATAAATACGGCAAAGTTCATTGGTTTGAAGTTCCAGATACTCGTGAAGGTTGGGCTCAGGCAATAGAAAAAATTGAGATTATGGCTTTTGAAAAAAAATACAAAGACAATCTCTTGATTATTGATTTCTCCAAGGTTCGTCCAAGGGGATCCAAGATTAAAGGTATGCAAAATAGGCCAGCCTCTGGACCAAGACCTTTAATGAAAGCAATTCAAAAAGTTGCTACTGTCAAAAATGCTGGCATGGATCCATGGAAACAAACTATTTTTGTTGATCACTATTTGTCTGAATGTGTTTTGGTTGGAGGAGCTAGAAGAGCCGCCCGTATTGCTGTTAAAACTTGGACTGATTCGGGAATTTTTGATTTTATTTCTATAAAAAGAGGCGGGTTTTTATGGTCGGCCAATAATAGCGTTGCCGTTGATGATAAGTTTTGGACACAAAATACTAAGCATTCCAAAAAAGTTTTAGATGCAATTTTAAAGGCTTCATATTATGACAAAACTGGTGAGCCTGGTTTTGTGAATCAACATAAATATGTTCAGAATGACACAGGTTTCTCTGGTTATTCTGATGGTAAATATGCTGATAGCAAAAAATACAAGCCAACTGCTAGAACTAGAAAAATGCTTTCTAAAATAGCCAAACAAGCGGCAGCAAAATATTACACACAAATGCCAAATCCATGTGGTGAGATTACTTTAAATATGCTTGGTGGTTATTGTGTGATTGCCGATGTAGTTCCTTATCATGCTCCAGACGTAGACTCAGCTGAAGAAGCATTTAGGGTTGCTACTAGGGCGTTAATTCGTGTTAATACTATGGATTCTTTGTATCTGCGAGAAGTAAAGCGTACCAATCGCATTGGTGTTGGTATGACTGGTATTCACGAATATGCTTGGAATGCTTTTGGTTTAAGTTTTAGAGATGTAATTGATGAAAGAAAAGCTAAGGATTTTTGGTTAACAATTTCTCGTTTTAAACGAGCTGTTGTAGATGAGGCAAAGAAGTATTCGGAAAAATTGGGTGTTAATGTGCCTCATACAAATACAACCATTAAGCCAGCTGGCACTACTTCAAAATTATTTGGTCTTTCTGAAGGAGCTCATTTACCGGCTATGCGCGAATACATTCGTTGGGTGCAATTTAGAGAAGATGATCCTTTAGTTAAAAAATACAAAAAAATGGGTTATCCAACTAAAGATCTTAAAAGCTATCAAGGTACTACTGTTATTGGTTTTCCAACTCAACCAGAAATCTGTCGCTTAGGAATGAATGGTCAATTAGTTACTGCGTCAGAAGCAACTCCAGAAGAACAATATAAGTGGCTCATGCTTTTAGAAAAATATTGGATTCGTGGAGTTGATGAAAATGGATCGCCATTGGAGCCTGATACTGGAAATCAAGTTTCTTATACTTTGAAATATGAGCCTGATAAAGTTAGTTTCAAAAAATTCAAAGCGATGGTTAACAAATATCAACCTTTAATTCGTACTTGTAGTGTTATGCCAAAGATTGATGCTACTGCTTATGAGTATCAACCTGAAGAAGCCATTAATATTAATGATTTTATGAAAGTGATTCGTGAAATTAGCGATGAAGATGGTTTATTGGAAGATATTGATATGGAAACTTTAAAGTGTGATAGCGGAGCTTGTCCAATATAAATTTTTATTAAAATAAAAATAGATTTAAAAAAATAAAGAGCGTTGACAAAAAAATCAACGCTCTTTTTTAATAATTATACTTTCAGGCTTGTGTATAACATTTTTCACTTTTATAATCCCAATTAACATGGCTCAAAGAAAAAGGGGAAGACCACGAAAATCTGCTTGGTTTCATTGTAGAAAAAACCTCTTTTTTTACTTCAAAAAGCTTCATAAAGATTGGAATAATTTTTTAGATTTAACCTATAAACGGGGTTTTATTGCTTTGCAAAAAATAGGTTATTATAAAAAAAGAGGACGTCCAAGAAATAACTTAAAAATAATTCAACAGACCAAAGAAATAAAACATCGATTTTTTCAAAAAATATCTCTTACTAAAAATAATTATTTTAGAAACCTGAGGTTTTTTAAACAGCGAGTAAAGAATATTTTTTTTCCACCCAAAAAACGTGGCCGACCTAAGAAAAAAATAGTAGCTAAATCTAAAAATATTTTTAATCCAATTAGACATTGGAAAGAAATAGCTTCTTTAGTTTTAACTGCTTCTATAATTGTTTTTTCTTGGTGGGTTTATGGTTTTGTTTTTGAAGGTTTGCCATCTGTATTAGATTTGACTCAAAAGAAACCACTTCAAACAACTAGAATTTTAGATCGAAATGGTAAGGTTTTGTTTAGAATTTATGAAGATGAAAATCGCACCTTAGTGCCGTTGTCAGCAATATCACCATATTTAATTCAGGCTACGATTGCTATTGAAGATAAAGATTTTTATCACCACCATGGTTTTTCTCTAACTGGAATTATCAGAGCTGGCCTAGCAAATTCACAGCAAGAAACGATTCAACAGGGTGGTTCAACAATTACTCAACAGTTAGTTAAAAATCGTTTATTGTCACCAGAAAGAACCATCCAAAGAAAAATTCGTGAATTAGTTTTATCAGTGGTCACGGAAGGCGTATATACCAAAGATGAAATTTTGGAGATGTATTTAAACCAGGTGCCATATGGTGGTTCTACATATGGAGCAGAGGAGGCTTCTTGGAGATATTTCAGAAAAAGAGCTAGTGATTTAAATTTAGCAGAAGCTGCTTTATTAGCTGGTTTGCCAGCCGCTCCATCTGTTTATTCTCCATTTGGTCCTAATCCAGAGTTTGCTTATGCAAGACAAGAAGAGGTTTTGCGTCGTATGGTGGAGGATGGCTATATTAATGAGCAGCAACTCCAAGATGCCAAAAATACTGAAATTACTTTTGTTGAAGATAGAATTGAAATTGAAGCACCGCACTTTGTGATGTATGTAAAAAAGCTTTTGGCAGAAAAATATGGTGAAGATGTTCTCAGAACTGCTGGGCTGGAAGTAAGAACGACATTGGATTTGGATTTACAGCACCAAGTTGAAGAAATTCTTTCCAAAGAGTTGGATCGTTTAAAACCTTTAAATGTGGGAAATGGCGCTGTATTGGTTACCCAGCCTGAAACAGGGGAGATCCTGGCAATGGTCGGCTCTAAGGACTACTTTGATTTTACCCATGATGGACAGGTTAATGTGGTTTTGAGACCTCGTCAACCAGGTTCTTCAATTAAGCCGCTAACTTATGCTTTGGCTATGGAAAATGGTAAGACTCCAGCAACGATCATTGATGATTCTCCAGTAGTTTATCAGTCAGCTGGTAGTCCACCCTATGCCCCCAAAAATTATGATGGTAAATTTCATGGCAAAGTCACTATTAGAGAGTCATTGGCTTCTTCATATAATATTCCAGCGGTAAAAACCTTAGCTGAGTTAGGGGTTAATAATTTAATTGATAAGGCTGAAGAGGCCGGTATTACTACTTGGAAAGATCGAAGTCGCTTCGGGTTATCTTTAACTTTGGGTGGTGGTGATGTAACTATGTTAGAGCTGGTCCAGGTTTATGGTTCGCTTGCTAATCAAGGTTCTTTGGTTTTGTTAAATCCTCTGTTGGAGGTTGGAACTAATGATGGAAAAATTTGGTATGAAAATGATTGTGTTTTTGATCGATTTAATTGTTTTAGTAAACGTGTTTTTAAGTCAGAAACAAGTTATTTAATTACAAATATTCTTTCTGACAATTTGGCTCGTACTCCAGCCTTTGGCCCATACTCAGTATTAAATATTCCAGGTCAGGAGGTGGCAGTTAAAACAGGTACAACTAATAGTTTGCGAGATAACTGGACAGTTGGTTATACTTCTAACCTCTTAGTAGCTGTTTGGGTTGGGAACAATGATAATACTCCAATGAATCAGGTGGCTTCTGGTATCACTGGTGCTTCACCAATTTGGAATAAGACAATAAGATTATTGTTGGATGAAAACAATCCTCATGTTTTTCCAGTTCCAGATAATATAGTTGAAGTTTTGATCTGTAAAACTACTGGTACATTAGCTTGCGCTGGTTGTCCAAGGGTTAGTAAGGAAGTTTTTGCTGTTGGTTCTGAACCAAAGACTGTTTGTAATGCTGGTAGTTTTATTCCAAAAGAAACTAGTTTAGAGCAAGGTGGACAGATAGGGCAAGGAGCTTCGATTCAGCGTTAGTTGATTTTTTATTTGCTAAATAGAATAACTGCGTATGAAAGCAGAAGGGTGATTATTAAAATAATTGGAGCAATTAATTTTTCTTGAGTTGAAGTCTCTTCTTTGGTTTTTTCTCTTTTTCGTTCTTTTTGTTTTTTTAATAGTTCTTGTTCGTCTTTTTTTATTTCTTCTTGTTTGTCGTCAAGTTGTTCGTCTTCAATTTTTTTCATAAACATTTTTTATGATTTGGAACTACGAATTTTTTCTACTTCAGCCACAATCTTTTCCACTACTTCTTCAATTGAAAGTTTGGAAGTATCTACTTCCCATGCTTCTGGAATTTTTTTAAGAGGATCTGCCAGGCGACTCATGTCTCTCTGATCACGTTGTTCTATGTCACTCATGACTTTTTCCAGGGTTAAATCAAAGCCTTTTTGTTGAAGTTGAAGGAGTCTTCTTTCTGCTCTTTCCTTGGTTTTTGCAGTTAGGTAGATTTTCAATTGAGCATTGGGCAAAACACGGTAGGTAATATCTCTACCCTCCATAATGACGTTTTTGCCTTTGGCAATAATTTGCTGTTTTTCCACCAAAACCCTACGAACCTCAGGCAAAACTGCTACCTTCGAAGATCCTTGGCTGATTTCTTCAGTACGAATTTTCCAAGAGACATCTTCTCCATTAAGAAAGACTGTAGTCAATCTACCATCGCGTTCTTCTTCGGTTGGATTGCGCATGTCCATATGCGAGCCCTCTATTAATTCCACAATTTTCGTTTCATCTTCATAGGAAACGTTATTGGTATGAGCTAAATAAGCAGCCATACGGTACATAGCTCCTGTGTCGATGTACAGAAAGTTTAGTCTTTGTGAGACTAATCTGGAGACTGTTCCTTTTCCTGCTGCTACTGGTCCATCAATTGCAATATGGAAAAAGGTTGGGGTCATAGATTATTTTTTTCTAGTGGTTTTTTGCTTGCGAGAGGGGGATTTTTTTGCCACTTTTTTTGGCTCATCCAACCATTCGTCTCTATCTGAGGTCAAGAGGCCACCCAAGCCGACTACTATTAAAATTACTGGCCAAAGATTCCAAAAACGAGTGGGCAGATAGCCCATGTTAGAAGCCAAGAAGACAAAACCCATAATTACTAAGCTGATTGGCCAAAATACTTTTTTGGGCATAAGATAAACTCCTGTTGTTCTTCCCAACTTAATCAATTTCTGCTGCGGGAAGAGGCAGACAACGTATATTGATAGTAAATTAAATTCGCAAGCGAGACAAGGGGACTTCTACCATAAACTGTTTAATTAGGTCTTGGTTATCTGGAATGTCTTTGGCAAAAACAATAATAGTTTCATCAATATAGATTATTTTCCAGGCTTGATCTCTGAGTCTAGCTTTCATAAATGCTTGGGCCCAAGGAGTGAGGTCTTTATGACCAAAAACAATGAAATTAAAATCATATTTAGCTAGAGCTTGTTGCCAGATGGTGTCGCTGTTTTGCATTGGAATATAGAGATTTTGAAAGAAGTCGGATGAAAAAGCTTCTGGTCTGTTATCAACAAAAACCTTTTTATCTGGATAAAAACTAAAAACCAAGAGACTACCAACATCGTAGTTATTAAAGACTTTTGCATTATTGGGAAGTTTGTTTAAAAAGTTTAGAGCTTCTTGTTGATTTGGAATTAGCCCAAAGACAAAACCCTTATTTGTTTTTCTAAAAACATCTGTTGATCCAAGAGAAATCCAGATTATTAAGAAGGGAATAGTGATAGCTAAAAATGAGGTGAGTTTTGGTTGTTCAAAAGTTATTTTTTTTCTAATGATTTTTACTAATTGATACATGGCTTGAGCCAATAGTGGAAAAGTAAAAATTACAAATAAGGGTGTATTACGAAGGGCATTTAAGCCAAGAAAAACACCTGTTATTGCCATGGCTTTTTCAAAAATATAGTTTCGAGGGAATTCCATGAATAAAATAATGAGGAAGATTATTAAAGAAATGATAAACACCAAAGGAATAACTGGTCCTTGGTACATATTTCTCAGAAACCAAAGGTTTTGATTTTCGTATACTCGATATCCATAATCTTGAAAAATCATAAATGGAGTTAAAGCTCCTTGAATGGTATTTGGGTTAATTAGATTGACTAGTCCCATTAATATTGTGGTGACAATTAGCTTGTTTTGATTATTTTTATTCAGGGTTTTAGTAATAGTTTTTTCAATTAAGGTAAATAAGGCAAAGGTAAACATGCCAAAAACAAATGAAATATGAAGATTAACCCAAATTAATTGGGTGATGATTAATATTGTGGAGGTTTTCCAAGATAGTTGCTTTTCACTTCTAATTTTTTGAATAATCAACAAAACTATTGCTAAGAGTAAAAACCCAAAGCTTTCTGGTCTAATTTCTGTTCTGCCTGCTAAAAAAATCAAACTAAATAAGCAGAGTAAAAAACTCATTAACCAAGAGCTGTGTTTTTTTAGTAGGACAAAAAACAAGCCAAAAAAAGCTAAAAGTATTCCAGTGTGAAATAGATGAAGGGAGTGAAAGCCGCCAATTGAATAAACAAGCCAAAAAACTACTCCTGAAAACCAGTGGTGATTTACAAAAGGTTGGTTTGGCATTGAAAAAGAATAAGTATTTTTGTAAAGAATTTGCCAATTTTGAGCAATAACTTCTCTTCCGTTAACTAAGTGGCGTCCGATGTCGGTGACAGCTAAGTTGATTGGTTTTGCAAGAATGAAGGTATAAGTAAAAGCTAATAAGAAAAAAAGTAAAAAGGGAATAATTGGTTTGAGTTTTTTTACATATGCCATTAGTCAATATAATAGATATTTTTTTATCTAACTAATAGTAGAAAAAAAGCTTGATTAAAAAAGTGAAAATTAATTAATTTAGATCTTTAGATGAGCCTTTTTCATCTCTCTTTGTAGTTCTCTTTTTAGTTCTCTTGTTTTTAGAACTTCTCTTTTTT
The DNA here is from genome assembly GCA_001873435.1 of Candidatus Pacebacteria bacterium CG2_30_36_39. Taxonomy (GTDB): domain Bacteria; phylum Patescibacteriota; class Microgenomatia; order UBA1400; family PJMF01; genus CG2-30-36-39. The sequence continues at coordinate 224,623 of MNZB01000004.1, read as the reverse complement.
CAAATTCTTGTTTGCCTCTACCAAGACCAATTTTTAGTTTAATGTGTCTTCCAGCCAAATCTATTGACAATGGGATGGCTGCCCAACCTTTTTTTTCAGTAGTTGTCATAATATGGAAAACCTCTTTTTTCTTAACGAGGAGCTTGCGAGTTCTTTTGGGATCGTAATCTTCATTAGTGGAGAATTTATATGGTGTGATTTGGGCTCCAATTAGGAATAATTCATTATTGAGAACTTTGACGTAACTACCTGCTAGGCTTCCGCTTTTATTACGAAGGCTTTTTACTTCGGCACCAGTGAGCATGATGCCGGCTTGGATCTGCTCTGAAATTTCATACTGATGGAAGGCTTTTTTATTTTTTAACAACAACATAATCTAGCTGGTAGTATACCAGAGGTTGAATTAGAAAAAATGTAGGCAAATATGGGATATAAATTATTAACTAATGTTTAAAGAGAAATTTTGTAGACAATAGATCCACTTATAACCAAAACTCCAGTTTCATTATTCAGAGTAACTATGTTGTCTCCAGCAGCCAATGATTCACTGACTACTTCTTTAACAAAAGTTCCATCCTTACGAATTACTACTACACGATGATTGTTTTTATCTAAAACAAATAGTAGGTCAGTTTCTTCGTGAGTGGTTATTTTAATTGGCCCAGTAAGAGGAGATTCTAGATCTTTAATAGTAAAATCCTGTTTTTTGCCTTGGGTGTAGCGCAAAATTTCTCCATTTTTTGTGCTAAGCCAAACATCTCCGTCAATGGTCATTGATTCAATGGTTGAAAAATCTATGCCTTGTTTATCAATTAGCCAGCCAATTGGTTCGCTTAACCCATCTTCTTTAACTGTATAACGATAGATATTGCGTTTTTCTGGATTTAAAACATAAAGGTAGTCGCTGTATCCTTCAAGTAAAGTGCCTGCTTTGTCTGAGTCTCCTTCATCTTTGAGTTTTTTATAATTTTCTCCATTAATTGAGAAGGAGTGTAGTCCATTTCCAAGTACAAAAATATTTTTATTATTAATAGCAATAGCTTTGGCTTCGCCATTTATTTCTTCTAATGATATTTTTTGAGCTTGTCTATTTTCTAGATTTAGGATGATGCCATTTTTTCCACTGGCGTCTAGTGAAAATAATTTATTATTGGCTAGGCTTGATTTTTTAGTAATAAATTCTAGTTCTGTTAGGCGAAGGTCAAAAAAAGGATCTAAAGTTTCTTTAGTTTCTGTTCCAGATACTGTAACTAAGAATTCTTGGATTTTTTGGTAATGTTTTTTAATTTCTTCTACAACAACTTGTTTATCTTGGTTTTGGGTAATTAAAGTTTCTAGTTCTTTAAGCATTTCTTTTGCTTGAGTTCTAGATTCCACTGTTTGTTGATTGGCTTCTTTTTTGATTTTATCGAATCTTTCATCAATTGTTTGAAGGGTTGGTAGAATTGGAGCTAGTTCTTTTTTTATAGCTTGTTGTTTCCAGAAGATTGCCACTATTAATATCAAAATCAAAATAATACCTATTTTGATAAATGTTGGAAAATTATTTTTTTGGTCGTTTTCAATTTTTTCTCCAATTATTCTTGAGTTGATTGGTTTGATTTTTTTAAGTGAAAATTTTGAAATAAGATGTTTTGCTTGCTTTAATAATATTGAATTTTGTGTTTTGAGTTTGTTGAGGCTTGGAATAATTCCAATTAGTTTTAAGCGTGTTTTTTTAGTTGGAGTATGATTTTCAATATAATGGTCTTGATTTTTATCCTGCTCCAACCAGGCTATGGCTGTTAGAGATGAGTCAGTTTGCTCTTGAAGTTCTGCTACTAGTTTTGTTGCTATAACTTCAGATTCATCTATTAGAGAATTTTTTAGTTGAGGAAATATTTCTTTAGCTTGTTGTGTGACTAGGGCAAATATGTCTCCGTTTTTAAAATTGCCCTCAATCATTTCTAGAGATCCATCAGAAATTAAGATTTCTCCTACCTTTTCTTGTCTTTTAAGAAATACGGAGCCTTTTTGAGCAGCAATAATAATTTTCTTTTCTGGGGTGAGAATCAAACAAGCACATTGGATTTGACATAGTTCTTCACGAGCTCGTTGCAGTAAATCCAGTAATAAGTTATGGAGTTCTGAGCTGGAATTGGCTGAACTATTTAATAGTAGTTCGCTGAGGTTTTTACCAACTGAATTGGCATTTTGGCCTTGAACGCCTAAAACGCAAAATAAGGAACCAGAGGGATTGGAAATGACTTGAGACCAACCATCGACTTGAGGCAGGCCGGTTATAGGTGTCACCTGTAGATTTGACACATTTTGATTATATACTATTGTTTTCTATGCTCCAGTGGGGTTTGCGATCAATAGGAGTTTTTTTCAAGGTTTCTAACTCTTTTTTTGAAGATCTTAGATATAAATAGTGAGCTGCAACACCAATCATGGCTGCGTTATCACCAGTTAGTTTTTTTGAGTATGGAGCTCTGAATTTTATTTGTTTTTTTTGTGCTATTTTTCTTAAGTTTGCACGTAATAAGACATTGGCAGCTACGCCACCACCCAACCAGATTTCTTTAATTTCAATTTTTGTTAGTAATTTTTTTAGTTTATAAGTTAAATGCTTGAAAACTCCAAATTGAAGGGAGGCACAGAAGTCTGCGATTGTTTTAGGATTTAGTTTTTTTTCTGTTTCTAGTTTTTTAATTGCATTTTTTGAGTGAGTTTTTATGCCTGAGAAGCTTAGGTTGAAATCGTTACTAGTGGTCATGGGTAATGGGAATGGAAATGCTTTTGCGTTGCCTTTTTTTGCCAATTTTTCTACAACTGAGCCAGCTGGATATCCAAGCCCTAATAGACGACCTACTTTATCCAAGCATTCTCCAGCCGCATCATCTAGGGTAAAACCTAGTTTTTGATAGGAACCAATTTTATTAATTAAAATGAATTCAGTGTGTCCTCCAGAAACTATGATGCTTAGAACTGGGAATTGAGGATTTATTGGTTTAAAATTTTTATTTTTTGGAGTTGGTTGGGCTAAAACAGAAATGCTATGGCCTTCAATATGGTTTATTGGTAGAACAGGAATTTTTAGTTGTTGGCCTAATTCCTTGGCTTTAGTAATACCAATTTCTAAAGCAGGCGCTAATCCAGGTCCTTGTGTTACGGCAATGGCAGTTAGTTCTGAGAGTTTAATTTTAGCTTTTTTAAGTGCTGCTTTAATTGTCGGTTCGATATTGTCTTTATGTGCTTGTTTGGCAACTGTTGGAAAAACTCCACCATATTGTTTGTGTAATTCTATTTGTGAAGCAATGGCATTGCTGAGGATTTTTTGTCCCTGGGTTACAGCGATAGATGTTTCATCGCATGAAGTATCTATTGCTAAGATAATTGGGTTGTTGTGTGGCATTATTGTTGGTTTTCTTGTAATAGAATTTTTCTGGAGTTTTCACCAGTTTCTTCAAGGTTGATGGTAAAAGTAATTGGTAAGTTTGTTGGCCAATAATTAGCAATTTGTTGCCACCATTCAATTACTACGACGGTGTTTGGTTTAATTAGTTTTGGTATTTCTAGTAGGTTAAACATTTCTTTAGAATCAATTTTCCAAACGTCCAAGTGAAGGAGTTGACCATCAATGTTGTGTCGATTGAAGTGATATTCGTTCATGTAGGTATAGGTTGGTGAGGATATTTGTTCTTTGATTTGCAAAAATTGGGCTATGCCTTGGGTAAAAACAGTTTTACCAGTTCCTAATTCGCCATTTAGGCCGATGATTAGGCCTTTTTCTTTTAGGGTGTTCCAGTTTTTTAAAAGGAGTTTTCCAGCCAAATCTCTTGTTTCTTGATTGGAGTTGGTTGTGAATGTTTGAGATCTACTGATATCTAGTTGTCCTCTAACAGTTAGTGGTGTTGAGAGAGTGGTATCAATTACTATTGATGGTTCATTGGGTGGAAGGGTTCCAGCATCGATGATTAGGTTAATTAGTTTTTTTTGTTTTTCTGATAAACGGTCAAGGATGTCCTGGATTGAATATGGTCTTTTTTCACCTGAGGCATTGGCGGATGTGGCTGTTATTGGTTTGCCAAATGTTTTTACTATTTCTGAAATTAGTGGATGGCTGGAAATTCTTATTCCTAGAGTTCCAAATTCTGATTCTACAAATGGGGCTACTAAATGTTTGCCTTTGGAAACAAGGGTGTATGGTCCTGGTAGGAAGCGGTCATAGAATTGCTCAGCTTGATTTGAGAATTCCACATATTTTTGAGCCATTTTTTTATCGGTTACAGCGATTGAAAGTGGTTTTCCTTCTCGGCGGCTTTTGTATTTTAAGAGTTTTTCTACGGCAATTGGGTTGGTGGCATCAACACCAATTCCATAGACTGTTTCAGTTGGATAAATCACTAGACCACCTGCCGCTAGAGTTTTGCAAACTACGGGAATGATTTCTTTTTGGTTGGTTTGGTTATATTTTATGATTTGCACCAGAGGTATATATTGTACCAGTTTTTAAAATTTCATCCCCTTGTTATAAAAACTACAGTATAATTGCGCCGCATGCCAAGAAAACGTAATATTAAAGTTTTTATGGATGAACTGCTTTCTGATCCTGATTCAAATGATGAGCAAGGGGAGAAAGTTCGTTTTGATCTATATCGTCGCCAAAAAGAAATTCAAGAAATCTCAAAGATTTTGCAACAGCTTTCTGCTAGGGGCAGAAATGAGCAAAAAGAATGGTTGAGGGAGAATGAAGAGTTTGTAACTGGTATGGCTGAGGATTTTGTAGATGATTCTTTAGTTCAGTTGGATGGTGTAAAAATGGATAGTGAGACTGTGCGTTTGTCAGTAGAAGTTATGACCCAACTTAGGGAGACGCTTGGTCTTTTTCAAGCAATTGTATCTGGTGATGATGGTTTGGATGCATAATTCTTTTCCCAAGAATGATTTTTTAGGGTAGAATAGTATTCTATGGAATTTGATCGACTAGTTGTTTCGTTTTTTGTAGATGAAGTAGTAGGTGGCTTTTTTATTTCTGTGCCACCAGGCCAAGTAGCTTGTGTTTATGATCGTGGTCGAGGTGTTTTGCCCAAGGTTTGGGGTCCAGGTCTCCATTTGAAGATTCCATTTTGGCAAGTTGCCAAATTATTTAATGCTCAAGTCCTTGAGTATTCTATTGATAAGCATTTTGATATTTCGGCTAATAAAGAGGCATTGGGAGATCAACCAGTTCTTACTTCTACCAAAGACGGAAAAGATATTTCTGTAGAAGGCTCTGTGCTTTTTAGAATTGATCGTCATAATGCTCCAGAAATTTGGGAAAATATTGGTGAAAATGTAGTTTCTAAGGTTGTTAGACCTTTTTCTCGTAGTCGTATTTCTTCTTTAATGAGTCAATATACTCTTGATGAAATCAAGAATAATCGTTCCCAAGTTGAAGCCATTATCCGTGATGATTTGAATAAACATTTTGCTGATAGAGGATTGAATTGTGAAGGTTTTTTGCTTTCAGAGGTTAGATCTAAATCTGCAAGTGGTCGCGAGCAAACAGTCTTGCAATCAGAGGTTCCACCTTTAAATCATCAGGTTTCTGAACAAACTGCCCCCAAAGAATAATTGTTTGATGCAATTTTGTTTTTTTATTGAGGTAAGGTAGTTGACAAGTTTTTAGCAGTCGATTATTATAATTGCTAATTTGACTGATTAGGCTGGCTTGAAAAAATAAAGAAAAGCAGTTATAAGTCAGTCGCTATTGTTAAAAAGTATATAAAAGATAAAAGGAATGTTTTATGAAAGATTTTTCTTTATCACAAATTAAACCAATGCCAGGATATGTTTTGGTGGAGCCAACTAAGGTTGAAGAAAAAACTGTCTCTGGAATTATTCTTCCAGAAAATGAGACAGAAAAACCTCAATATGGTAAGGTTTTGGCTTGTGGAGAGTTATTGGATTGCAAATGTGAAGATGGAAAATCTTGTTCACCTGGATCAATTAAGGTGAAAAAGGGTGATTCTGTGATTTATAAAAAATGGGGTGGCAATGAAGTGGTTATGAATGATGTTGAGTATCAATTTCTTAAGTATGAAGATATTTTGGCAATTATTAAATAATTGAAATAGATTTTATTTTTTTGAAAGGATTTATTTTATGGCAAAACAACTTTTATTCGGCAGTGATGCTAGACAAAAAATGTTAATTGGTATTACCCAATTGGCTCAAGCAGTTACTACAACTTTGGGTCCTAAGGGTCGCAATGTGGCTTTAGATCGAGCTTGGGGTGCTCCCAACGTTATCCATGATGGTGTAACTGTAGCAAAAGAAATTGAACTTGAGGATAAATTTGAAAATATGGGTGCTCAATTAGTTAAAGAAGCTGCTTCTAAAACTAATGATGTAGCTGGCGATGGTACTACTACTGCAACTCTTTTGGCTTGGAAAATTAGTGAAAGAGGCATGAAATATGTAACTGCTGGTGCTAATCCAATGATTATGAAGCGTGGTATTGATAAGGCTGTTAAGGCTGTGGTTAATGAGATCCGTAAAGTTGCTAAGCCAGTTACTGAAAGTGATTGGGAGAAGGTAGCTACTATTTCTGCTCAAAATGAAGAGATTGGTAAGAAAATTGCCGAAGCTCTAAAGTTGGTGGGTAAGGATGGTGTTGTTGAGGTTGAAGAGGGTAAGACCATGGAAATAGAGATTCAACACAAAGAGGGTATGGAGTTTGATAAAGGTTATGCTTCTCCTTATTTTGTTACTGATTCTGAAAATATGGAGGCAGTAATTGAAGATCCATTTATTTTGGTGACTGACCAGAAAATTACTAATATTAAGGAGATTTTGCCAGTTCTTGAGCAAGTAGTTAATGCTGGCAAGGGTTTGGTAATGATTGCCGATGATATTGAGGGTGAAGCTCTAACTACTTTGGTAGTAAATAAGCTTCGTGGTTCTTTCAAGGCTTTGCCAGTTAAGGCACCAGGTTTTGGTGATCGTCGTAAGGCTATGCTTCAAGATATTGCTGTTTTGACTGGAGCAGATTTCGTTAGTACTGAAACCGGTAGAGCTCTCAAAGATATTACTATTGAGTCTTTGGGTAGAGCAGATAGTGTTAGGTGTACCAAAGATTCCACTCGTATTGTGGGTGGTAAGGGTACCAAGAATGATATTAATGCTCGTGTAGCTCAAATTTTGGCAGAGATAAAGGCTTCCACTTCTGAGTTTGATATTGAGAAGCTTCAAGAACGCAGGGCTCGTTTAACTGGTGGTGTTGCAGTGATTCAGGTTGGTGCAAGCACAGAGATTGAGATGAAGAATCTTCAGGAGAGAGTTAAGGATGCCAAAGAAGCAACTAAGGCTGCTATTGAAGACGGTATCATTCCAGGTGGTGGCGTGACTTTGCTTCGTACTATTAAGGTTTTAAAAGAAATTAAGACTTCTAGTGAAGATGAAAAGACCGGAGTTGATTTGATTAGTTCGGTGTTGCAAGAGCCTTTGCGTATGTTGGCTACCAATTCTGGTGAAGATGCCGGTTGGGTAGTTGGTCAGGTGTTGGCTAAGAATAGTGATACTTGGGGTTTTAATGCCGTGACTAATGAGTTTGAGGATTTGGTTAAGGCTGGTGTTATTGAGCCTGCAAAGGTAGCTATTTCTTCGTTGGAAAATGCTGCTTCTGTGGCATCAATGATTTTGACTACTGAGTGTTTGGTTACTGATTTGCCAAAGAAGGATGAACCAGTTATGCCAGGTGGTGGTATGCCAGGTATGATGTAGTTTTTGAAAGTAATTTTGAGAGACCTCATTTCATTTCTGGAGTGAGGTCTTTTTTTGTTTATTTTAATATTTATTATCCTATAGTATTGCAAATTATTAGTTATTGTGCTATATTACTTGATGTGAGTAGTTGTCTAGTTTTCTTGGATGGCCGACGCGGTTGTCCAATAAGATGAACTTTTCAGGTACTCGCGCATTAACTTATCTCAAGAAAGTAGAGGCTTAGTAAAACTCATGACTAAGATGAGTCGTGGAGCACAACTGCTCCTTGTTATTGTTCTCCTGCTCTCGTTGTTTGTGCTTCCTGCTTGTTCAAATAGCAGTAGCCCTTCCACAAGTTCAGATCCTCGCACCGAACTCAACCAGGCTTGCCTGGACGAGGAATATCCCATGAAGATCTTTTGTTTTATGGGTATTTGGGGCACGGACAGGAGGCCATAGAGATAATTACATAAAATCCCGTTCGCAAGAGCGGGATTTGTTGTTTCTAGGGGTTTTTAATCATATTTATATCCTATAATATTGACTTTTTGGTTGTTTTTAGTTACAATGGAGGGTCTGGTGAAAAGTTTCTCCTGAGCCTTAAAGACGGTTGCCGTCTCCCGGGTAGGGAGAGATAGATCGCACTTTAAGATAACTTTGGAAAACCAGAAACCAGAAATTCTAATAGGAGGTGACGTATGAAGCGTTACCATGTAATTTTGTTTTTCTGTTTTTTGGGTTTGGTGGTGAGTTCTGGTTGTGGCGCTATTGCAACTGAACCTCCACCTGTTCCTGTGATAGCTACGGAAGTAGTGATTGTCCCCATTGTAACTGAGGCTCCTCCTCCTACCCCCACTAGTGATGTCTCTCGATATGTTGAGAGTCTCTCTAACGAAGATAATTTGTCAACTGATTGGCATGTCTGCGGTTTTGTGGTGGATAAAGGAGTTGTTGGTACTCTCAGTGATTTGGCAGGGAATTCTGCTCATGAATTGGGCGGTCCTGTTGGGCAAGTGATAGAAGTTGTTCATATGGAGAATCAGGTTTCAATCACTGATGATTGGCTTGAGCTCTATGATTGGACTTCACTTCTTTCTGCTAATCCAGTGGTCTATCCAGGAGATTATGTTTGCGACACGATCTATCCTAGGATGCAGCAGTATTTCACTGTTTCTCCTGAGAATGATTATCGTAGCAAATAAATCCAAAGGCAAATTTTAAAGAAAAGACCCGCGTAATTGCGGGTCTTTTTATGATTTGTACCAGGGGTGAGAGTTGAACTCACGACCTTCGGTTTATGAATCCGATGCTCTAACCAACTGAGCTACCCTGGCTTATCTAGTGGTGGATTATACCAAGTTCTGTTTTTTTTGACGAGTTATGATTTTGCATTCCAGAGGACATTGATTTATAATACGGTTCTTCTTTAAAAATCGCGGGATAGTGTACGGTGCACGTGAGGCTCATAATCTCGCAGGCTAGGTTCGACTCCTAGTCCCGCAACAATGTTTAAAAAGACCTAGAAATAGGTCTTTTTTTATGATAATTGTTATAAAAGTTAATAGTCGTTATATTAACAAACATAACTTTTAATGCCAAATAAAATTTTTAATTTTATAAACAATCTTTCTTTTTGCAAAAAATTATTTTTATTATTTATATTAATTTTATCTTTTAGGCTTTGGTATGGATTTTATTCAAATTCATTTGGACAAGATGGCGCAAGAGATTTAATTTTAATGGAATCAAAAATAAATAAAAATGACTGGCTTGTTGGATATGGACCAAAAGCTAGTGTTGGAGATTTTTATTTACCTCCATTATATTACCAAGTTCATCTAGTACTTTCTTTTTTATCAGCAAATAATCCATTTGTAATGAAGTTTTTTGTTATATTTATCGAATCGGCAACTCCAATATTTTTAGTTTTGCTTTTTAGTGAGTTGGGTTTTATTAATCAACGTTGGGTTGTGGCTTTTTTGTATGGTTTAATGCCTATTCCAACAATATTTGGTTCATTTGCATGGAATCCTAATACTATTCCATTTTTTTCAACGTTGGCTTTGTATTCCTGGGTAAGAATAATTAAGGTTTTAACTAGTAATAAGGGCATTATTGGTTGGGAACCAATTGTAGGTCTTTTGTCTGTAGCTATTTCTGTTCATTTTCATTATCAAGCTGTGATAATTATTCCATTTGCATTAATGATTTTAGTTTGGAGTTTTTGGAAAAATATTAGCTCAAGGAAGTATTGGGTTATTGGTATTTTGTTGTCTTTATTAACTTTATTTCCATATATTTTGATAGAAATAGAGAATAGTTGGAATAACACAAATCAAATTATTAATTATTTTACTGGTGAGCACAGTAGATATTATGATCGTGTATCAAAACCAGACTATTTACTGACTTTTTTCCCGTCTTTTTTTGAGAGAGTGTTAACTGGCACGAATTTTTACTTTTTATATTTTGGTAGGTTAATATTTTTTATTGGCGGTATTACTCTTTTTATAAAATCTATTGGATCGAGAAAAAATAACATACTTCACCTTTATCTTGGAATATACTTTTTCTTACTTTTAATTGTTTTAAGATTTTACAAGGGAGACAAGCTTGACTATTACTTGAGTACTTTATATATTTTTCCATCCTTTTTATTGGTTTATTTGTTTGAAAAATACAAAAAAATATTTTTTATTGTTATTTTGTTTATCATTTTTCACGCAGGCTTTTATTATGGGAAAATAAAAGCAAAAGATGGTTATGGTGATTTAAAATCATCAGTATCATTTATTGCGAATGAAATAAATAGAAATGAAGTTAGATATATTTTTTACAATGATGACGATATAAATACTTACATATATGGTTTGGAAAAAATAGAAAACTTAAAAATAAACAAAGATAGTTTATTTGTTGTTGAAATATGCGACCAAGCAAGACCATGTATTTGGAATGGAGAATTAATATGTGTGCACAGCAGGGCTTACACATATGCAAGTCTCATAAAATCATCTGGTGAATATTTAAATAAATCTTTTATTAAAACTAATGATAAAAAAACTATTTTAATTGGAGAGTTCAAAGTTAAGCCAAATAATTCTCATTACAGACTTTATTCAAATGATTTGAGCTATGGAACTGATACTATTTACTCCTCTTTTTACGAGGAATAAATATATATTAATTTTTTTGCTATTTAATTACTTTTCCGCTACTATTGATTCATGGTTAAAACATACTCAGTACAAGAGGTGTACGAATTCATGAAAAAGACTTCCATCATGTCGGCAGCCTTTTGTCATCAAAACAACAAACCTCTATCAACAATCTTATTATTTGCTATCGATGAAGATTTCACAATGTACTTTGCAACTCTATCTTCAAGCTATAAAGCCAAGGCAATTGAAGAAAACAATCAAATAAGCATTTCAGTTTGGGAACATAAACAAATGCTAGTTCAGGCCAATGGCTCAATTTCAAAAATTAATGATCCAGCAGAACTAAATACAGCCTTAGACAAAATAGTTGAATCATCTGCAACCCACGAGGATTTTTGGCCACCAGTATTGCAAATTTCTGGACACGACTATGCTGTATACAAAATTAAGCTAAGCTGGTTGCGCGCCCTAGACCTCACAAGCCCATATTTAGTTGAGAACAAATCACTATTTACGGAGATAAAACTATATGAATAAAAAAATATTTTTAGTAGAAGACGACCTATTTTTGGGTAAACTATCAAGGAAAAAATTTGAATTAGCAGGACTAAACGTTCAATTTTTTGATGATGGCTTAGAAGTAGCAAGTCAGGTAAAAAAAGAAAACCCTGCAGTAATAGTACTTGATTTAGTAATGCCCAAAAAAAATGGTTTTCAGGTTTTGGAAGAATTAAAAGAAGAAATTTCGGCTGGAAAAGTTTTGATAATAATAGTTAGCGCCCTGAACTCTGAGGAAGACAAACAGAGAGTAGCTGCCTTGGGAGTAAAAAAATATTTTGTAAAATCAGAAACACAATTATCAGAAATCATTGAATATTTAAAAAAGGCAATTTCATAAAATGAAAAAAGTCATATTTTTAGTAGAAGACGATTTATTTTTAAGCAAGCTATCAAAGAAAAAATTTGAACTAGCCGGTTTCGAAGTAGAATACTTTAAAAATGGCAATCAAGTTTTAGATTCAGCAAAAAACAACCAACCAGCAGTAATAATATTAGATTTATTAATGCCAGAAAAAGATGGCTTTCAAGTCTTAAAAGAACTAAGAGAAAACATAGAAACAAAAGACGTTCCAGTCCTAGTGGTTACCGCAGTTGACTCCTACGAAGATCGTGAAAAAACTGCAGCACTTGGCGCAAAAGGATATTTTGTAAAGGGAACTGCCAAACTAGAAGACGTTATTGCAGCAGTCGAACAATTTTCTAACTAATTACCCCAGCCCTTCTTTGCAATATACCCAGCCACCTTGGCTTTTTATCTTCAGTAAAACCAAGAGTTTTAACTAACAACTCAATTGAAATTTTCTTATTCTCCGCAGTCGCCTTTAAATCAACACTAACCCTTAAAAGCTCTATTATTTCCTCGATTTGATCAATATTCTTCTTATTTATTTCTTTAAGAATATTTGCTTGAAGAGATATTTCTTCTGCACTCACAAAAAAACCGCTAGCAGTATTAGTTACTAGCGAAATTTGCATAACACGCAAATAGGTAAGCATATAATAAAACTCAAGTTTACTCATTTGCTCCGGAGTAAGTAAGCCGCTATTAAATAACTCTTCTGCTTTTTTAAGATCATCCTTTATTTCATCCAAATGAATATTGGCAGCTTGTAAAGCCAATACCTGATACTCTTCTTTTTCTCTAGTAGTATTTTCATATGCTGGAGAATTGGGATTAATTAAGTTAGCAATATCAATTAACACTAAATCCAAAGAAAAACTCCATCTACCAAGTCTATAAATAGTATTTTCATATTTATCAGGCAAAATAATTTCTCTACCATCAGAATTTATCACCATTGGCAAAAATGCCTGACGCATCTCAGTTCTTAAAACCAAATCTGTATTAGAACTAAAACCATTAAAATACGCCTTACTAGTGTAACTAGGAATCATATTAACTGGAGTATCTTGATTAATTATCATTGTTTTTTCACCAGAAGGCTCATAGACATTGGCAGCAGTCATCGTAATAGCCTTAATTTGTAACGGAGTCAAAACAACTCCATCAGAACATGAGGGTGAATTTGAACTAGCAAAATCATCATGTTTATTAATTCTTGGTCCTAGATCATCAATTTCATCATCTTCAATTCTTGGAGAAAAACTCAAGAAAGGACTAAGTATTTCTTCGATATCCTTATTAATTGGCCATCCCATCTCTTGTTTAATTTCTTCAAAAACAGCTTCAATTCTTTGGATATTAGCTTTGGAAACAGAAACACGAACTTGAACCATTTGATTTTCTTTATAATAGTGATTCCAGACATAAATAATAAATCTTTTGAAAGCATCGGTCGAACCCTTTGGAACAGCTGTGCTAATAAAAATAGGTTCATTGGGAAAATATTTTCTCCATTCAAGATAAAAATCTAAATAATCATGGCCTTGATCCAGATAATCAAATGGATCACTATCCCAATAGTGAGGAATAGAGCCAGAACTACTTTCTTTGGCTTTTTTCAATCTTTCTCCATACTTAGCTAAAAACGCCTTAAGAGACTCAAAAGAAAATTTTGCTTTAACACCCTTATCTGGTTCATAGGCACAGAATGGACATAGACCATTACATCCCCAGGTTAATTGGATACTGATAAGATTTTCTAGAACCTGCTCTTGAAGCTCAGGCGGTAGTGATTCAAAAAGAGCAACTAAATCTTTTGATTCTGCATCCTCTGAAGATTTACCTTCTTTAACATTCCAATATTGATCTAAAACTCTTTTTGCCCTAAGACTTTTTTCCTGATCTAAAGAAGCAGCTTCTTGCTTGAGCCGCAAAACATCTATCTTTTTAAGCTCTAGTTTTTCTCTCCACTCAGTCAGCTGATCAGTTGATGCTGTCTCTGGCATTATCCTTGTTTATTTTCATTTTTAGCAAAAAACTCATCTTCTAGAACATAGAGCCTTTTACTAAAAGTTTTGATTTTTTTAATTAACTCGGAAGAATTTGATTGTTTTTTAGAACCTATGAATATTTTTTCTAGAAGTTTTTTTAGCACGCTTTTCACTATATACTAATGAAGTATGGTAGAGCAAAAACAAGAAAAGAAACCAAACAACAACTCAGAATGGCGATCAGAGCGCTTCGGCAAAATACCAGAGTACGTTAAGTCTGGCTTAAAAGATGTCGCTGGCCGCATCGGAGAAATGTTTCAGTCCAAGCAAGAAAGTAATTTTCTACTTGGAAAAATGTTGCAAGACGAAAAAGTAAAAATTGCTCTAATAGCATTTGCTAGGACAGTCCTAAACATTGGTATTTCAGTAGTCGATTTAGTACCAGGAATTGGTGAAGTAGTATCAATCGGAGCAGATCTAGCAAAGCTTACTTCTTTTGACTTAACACCTGATGTTAGTAAAGCTTGGGCATGGGGCAGCGAAGTATTGGAGTTATTTACTGGTGGAGCACTACCAACTCACGCCATTGAAACTACAATGCAGTTCGTAAAAGATTTTCCAAGAATGAAAGCCGGGGTTAAAAGAGCTACAGAAATCTGGAGAGCTCATCAGGCAACAGTCAAGTCAACAGAAGTACAAAAAGCTGCCAGTATGTTTCGTACGCCAGCAATAGGAGTAAGTAATGCCTAGTTTAGAAGAAAAAAAAGCAGCTCTAGAAGTATTGATTCGTCAAAGCATCCAACTGGATGAGAGCAAAAAACCAGAATTGGTTTATAAAATTCCACAAATGACTGAACAAGATATTGATACTTTAGGTCAGTTCTTAGCTATGGAAGTTGATCAAGCAGGGCAGTTTTATGCAGAAAATTTACCCAAATTAGAAAAATTCTTAACAGAAATAGAGGATTACGAGCAGAAAAATTTGACTTCAACAACCAATCAGGCTGATTCCTAAACTTTTTTTACAAATTTTGCTACAAACATGGGGTCGAAACCATCTTTATGTGGTTGGACTCTACGTACTTTTTCCAGAGAAAAAGACAAATTTTCTTGAAATGACAAACCAGCCCCTCCAGGAGTATCCAAAGTCCATGGTTGGAGTATGGCATCTTGTTGCTCTTTAATAAATTCTTCAACAACTCCCTCATTTTCCTCTGGAGTAACAGCACAAGTGGAATAAACCATGGTGCCACCAGGTTTTAAAGCCAACCAAAGAGATTTCAGGAGATTTTTTTGTCTAGCAGATAGAGTTTGAATTCTAGTGTAACTCCATTTTTTTAATTCTTTTGGTTCTCTAATAATATGTTTTTCACTACTACATGGAGCATCAATGAGAATTTTATCAAAATACTCTGGTTGGTTATAAAAAATGGTTTCTGCCTTTTGTCCCCAAATCTCAATGTGCTCTTTATCATAGGCTTTGAAGATCTGACGCATTCGACCTCGACGGAAGTTTGAAAGGTCATTAGCAATAAGTAATCCTTTTTTATCAAGCAAATCATCAATAAACAAGGCTTTTCCTCCTGGAGCAGCGCAAGCATCTAACACTAAGTCTCCAGGACCAGGATCAAGAGCTAGTACTGGCAACAAGGAAGAGGCATTCATGGCATAAAAATAGCGCTCTTTGAAACCAGGCAATGTTGTCTTTGGAGGAACATTTTTAGGCCATTCTAGGGCGTATGGATGCCAAGAAAGAGTTTTCCACGGTAATTCAGCTTCACTCCAAAGTTGTTTTAATATTTCTTCATATTTAGGATTAAAGCGTAAAACTGGGTTTTTGTCTGATCTTAAAGCTTTTTCCCAGGATTGAAATTCAGCTTCATTGGCGAAAAGAGTTCGATAGTATGCCAAAAAAGCAGTTTCTCCAGTAGGTTTGGTAGATAATCTTTGTTCTTTTTTATTTTTTTTCATTAGTTAGATATATATAGATATAATTATAACTCGATTTAATTTTTTATTTTTGGAATAAGCTAAGCCAATTTTCCCAAGCTGATTTATTTTCAGTAAAACTTTCATCTTTTTTTACTTTTTCCTCAAGTGGAATTTGTAAAACATATTCTCCTGGTTTATAGTTTAATAATTCATCCCGCCAAAGTTTGTCTATAGCAAATTCTGATGACGCATAAAATATTTGTTTTTTTTCTTCTTCAATCTCAATTTTATTATCCTCAATTTTTTGTTCTAGTATCTCAACATTTTTCTGTGATAGCTCACTTTTTTGTGCTGTTTTTCGAAGAGAAATAAAAAACAGCAGTGATATAACACTAAGAAAGAGGATGGTGATGGGCTTGGTAAGCAATTGTTTCATACTGCTTGCTAAAAATCCCTGGTTATGATATTATAAGACGTTAGATTAATATAAGTTAATTAGTATTCTGCCCTACATCATACACTGACGCTATATTTTAGTGCCATTGTATAAGAGGGAAAGAGAAAATATATGCAACAAACAGTTTTAGTTGATGCACATGTTAAATTTGAGCAAAACCTTCGAGAGAAGGGTAAAGCCAATGCAACAGTCATCGCATACAGTAAAGACATAGAACAATTAGTTCAATTCGTCGGCGAAAAGGGTAAAACCCTAGTGGCCGAGGTTACTAGTGATGATATTGATAACTTTAAGAGTGATTTAAAACAAAAACGTTATACAAGTAAATCAGTTTCTCGCAAAATCAACTCTATTAAAGCTTTCTTCCGTTATTTAATTGGAGAAAACATTGTTGCAGCAAATCCAGCAGAAACTATTTCTCATCCTAAAATTGAACAATCTCCTCCCAGAGTATTGAGTCGTTTAGAATACAGAGCTTTGCGCGACGCATGTCGTGGAGATGCTCGTATTTTTGCCATTGTTGAAGTTTTACTTCAAACTGGTATGAGAATTAGTGAACTAGCTGCTTTGGCATCTGATGACGTTGATTTGGATAGAGGTGTTGTAAACATTTTAGCTCAAAATTCTAGAGAAGAACGCAAAGTTCCTTTGAATAAAGCTGCTAAAAAAGCTTTGATGGACTATTTGAAAGTTCGTCCTCGTTCAAAAGAGAAGACTGTCTTTTTAACCAAGACTTGTCGTCCTTTCTTGGTTAGAAATATCCGTACTGCTATTGATCGTTATTTCCGTTTAGCTGGAATCAAAGAAGCCAAAGTAAACGATTTACGTCATACATTTATTGTTGAACAGCTTAAGGCTGGCACTCCATTGGTTTATGTCTCTCAACTAGTTGGTCACAAACGTATTACTACTACTGAGAAATATCTTGAATTAATTGATGCTCCAGATATGGCTCCTAATGTTCAAATTGAAGAACTTTAAACCAGTAATGGTAAATAAGTTTAGATAAATTAGAATAAAACATGGATATGACAAATACTTACCAACAAATTAAATTTTCTTGGTGGCGCCACTCAAAATAAGAGGGGTGTATTTGTTGTGTTATAAAATTTAAAAGAAATTAATTTGAAACAAAACCCCCTAAAATTGGGGGTTTTTTGGATTTAATTCCAGATATGCCTCTGCAAAACTTACGTATTCATTTATAATTAGGAAACTTTATGACAACAAAAACAAATAGAATTTTATCTGGCATTACTCCAAGCGGCAACTCTCTCCATATTGGCAATTATTTTGGTGCTGTAAAACCACAAATTGAGCTACAAAATGACAGCAGTAAAGAAACATTTTATTTTGTTGCTGATTTACATGCTCTTACCACAGTACATGATCAAAAAACTCTAGAAAAAAATATTTTAGGCGTGGTTCTTGATTATTTATCTTTAGGCCTTGATCCAGAAAAATGTGTTTTCTTTCGCCAGTCTCAAGTTCCAGCCCATACTCAGTTAGCCATTGTTTTGGCAAACTATATCTCTTTTGGCCAGATGCAAAGAATGCATGCTTTTAAAGATAAACTTCAAAAAGATATTGGAGTTGAATCAATTAATATGGGCTTATTTAACTATCCCATTTTAATGGCAGCAGACATTTTGCTTTACAAACCATTTGGTATTCCAGTTGGTGAAGATCAACGTCAGCATATTGAGTTAACTCGTGATATTGCTGAAAACTTCAATCGTACTTATCAACAAGAAGAATTTCCTTTACCAGAACCACTAATTTCCAAGCAAGTTGGTAAGATTGTTGGCACTGATGGTCAACGCAAGATGAGTAAATCATTGGGTAATACTATTGGCATTTTTGAAGATGAAGCAGTAATTCGTAAACAGATTATGTCTTGTTTCACTGATCCAAACCGCAAAAAAGCTACTGATCCAGGGAAAGTAGATGGCAATCCAATCTTTATCTATCATGATTTGATTAATGATAATCAGGATGAAGTTACTGATTTAAAATCAAGATACCAGGCAGGACAAGTAGGCGATGTTGAAGTTAAAGAGAAACTATTTTTAGCTCATCAAAGAATGTTTGAAGCGGCTCGTAAGCGCAGATTGGCTTTGGCGAACGATCTGGAACTAGTAACCAAGATTTTGGCTATGGGAGCCGACAAGGCAGGCCAAGTGGCAAATGCTACTTTAACTGAAGTATATAAAATTATTGGAGTAAAAAATTAGTTTTTGGGAAAAATATGAAACCAACCATAGAATATAGTGATTTTGAAAAATTAGATATTAGAATTGGCAAGATAATTGCCGCGGCAGCCCCAGAGTGGAGTCAAAAACTACTAGAGTTTAGGGTAGATTTTGGTGCAGAGATTGGTGAAAAAACAATTTTATCTGGTATTAAACAGTGGTATCAGCCAGAAGATTTTATTGGTAACTCATATATGTTTATTGTTAATATGGCTGAGCGCAAAATGGGTGACTCAATTAGCCAAGGAATGATGATTATGGCTGATGGTGATGATCAACCAGTTCCTTTTTCCCTAAAACCAGAAGTTGCAGCTGGCACTGTAGTGCGCTAAGCTTACATAAATCTGCCCCAGTTTATTAATTCAATAGAAAGTTCTCTTTGGAAAGAGAGTCTGTTTTACTGGCTTCTGCTGAGGAAAACAAAAATCAGAAGATTTTGTGGTGGCTATTGGCTCTTGGAGCGATAGTTGGAGTAGCTTTTTCTTCTGCTTCGCAAGGAGCTAAGAGAGAAGTTCGCGAAAGAGCTAGTGGTAGATGTGAGAGTTGTGGTATTCGTTTGAATGAAGACGAGAGTATTGTTGGTCACATGGATCATACTAGAATTTCAGACCAAAATGGTCATAAACTTAATCGATATAATGCTTTAAGCAACCTGCGTCTTCATTGTCCAAAATGTGAGGCCGAGTGGCACTTACAACACATTGGCAATGCCAGAGATATTGGTTTATCTGAAAAAAATAATAATGTTTCAGCACTTGGGGCATTAATTTCCCTACATATTTGGTCGGGGGAAAAGTTTTGGGAACTCTACTCTGGGTATAGGGACAAAGTTGAGGCACTTTTTTCTAAATATGAAAAAGATCTGCCAAGATAATTTTTTTGATATATAAAGGTTTAAAATTTGTAATCCTGCAACTCTTTTTTGAATCAATGATCATGTTACAATACCTCTCACTATGACTGACAAGCCTGGAACAAAACAAGATAAAAAAAATATTTCACCTCAAAATAAGGCTGCTGATCCTCAAAAAACTCAAAAAAAGCCTGGTGTTCAACAACAAATGCCTAAATTGCCAAAAAATGTGAAGATTTTCCAATTTAATATGAATTTGAATAATATCTTTAATAAAGGTTTTATTTTTTTAATTCTTTTATTAATCTTTTTTCCTGCAATACGCAATCTTTTTGGTGGTTCTACTGAATATGTTTCTTTAAGCCAAATGGTGCGTGATATTCGTGAAGAAAAAATTGAAAAAATTCAGGTTACTAGCACTGAACTAAGAGGTATTTATAAAGATGAGAGCAAAAAATATGCTCTTAAGGAAGAAGGTCAGGAAGCTCTCTCAATTTTAGATTCTGCTGGTATTGATATTACTGCAGTAGATCTCAACATCGAGAATGTGGCTTTTGGTCAACTTTTTTGGGAATTGATAATTAATTTCTTGCCGCTTGGTTTAATGATTTTATTTTTCTTAATGATGTTCCGACAGGCTCGCGGAGCTCAAGACGGAATTATGGGTATTGGTCGTAGTAAAGCCAAAGTTTTTGTTAAAGGCAAGCAAAGCATTACTTTTGGTGATGTGGGCGGTATGGATGAAGCTAAGCAAGAACTACAAGAAATTGTCGACTTTTTAAAGAATCCTAAGAAATATATTAAAGTGGGAGCTCGTACTCCAAAAGGTGTTTTATTGGTTGGTCCATCTGGTACAGGAAAAACTTTATTGGCCAGAGCTGTAGCTGGAGAAGCAAATGTACAGTTCTTATCTATTGCAGGTTCTGAATTTATGGAAATGCTAGTTGGTGTTGGTGCTTCTAGAGTTCGTGACTTGTTTGAGACAGCTAAAAAGTTAGCTCCAGCTATTATTTTTATCGATGAAATTGATGCAATTGGTCGCATTCGTGGCCAAGGCAGTATGGGTGGGCATGACGAAAGAGAGCAGACTTTAAATCAAATCTTAGTTGAAATGGATGGTTTTGCTCGTAATGAAAACGTAATTGTTATGGCTGCTACAAACAGGGGAGACATGCTTGATCCAGCTTTGGTTCGTCCTGGTCGTTTTGATCGTCGTGTGACTGTTTCCTTACCTGATTTAGAAGAACGTAAATTTATTTTAAAGATTCATGCCAAAGGCAAACCTATGGATCCAGCTTTAACTTGGGAAAAGATAGCTAAGAGAACAGTTGGATTTTCTGGAGCAGATCTAGAAAATATGATGAATGAGGCTGCTATTGCTATTGCTCGCGAAAGCAGAGACTTCATTAATATGGAAGATATTGAAGAGGCTTCTTTGAAAGTAAAATATGGTCCAAGCAAAAAACGTCTTCATGATGATTATGAGCGTGAGATGACTGCTTGCCATGAGGCTGGTCATGCTGTTTTGGCTCATATTCTTCCCTATGCCGATCCAGTTCATAGAATTTCTATTGTTTCCAGAGGTCATGCCTTGGGATATACATTTACTCCTCCAGAAAAAGATAGAGTGCAATTGCTCAAATCAGAGATGTTGGATGATATGGTGGTAATGATGGGCGGTCGTACAGCTGAAGAGTTGGTTTATGGCGAGCAAACAGCTGGTGCCAGTAATGATATTGAGCGCGCCACAAGAGCTGCTAGAGCTATGGTGGTGGAGTATGGTATGAGTGATTTGGGTCCAATGAATTTCGCCCCTCAATATGACCAAACATATGCCAGAGCCTGGGGCGAGCCACAAAAGATTTCTAGTCAACTTCAAGAAAAAGTTGATGATGAAATTCGTAAATACATTGATGAAGCTCAGAAAAAAGCTACTTTATTATTAAAGAAACATCGTAAAGAACTTGATGCTGTAACCAAAAAACTCTTGGAAATAGAGACTATGGATAGTGATGAGTTTGAAAGAGTTATGGGTATGCCTAAGGCTCGCAAAGAGCTTAAGCGTAGCTAGCAAACGAACTTGTTCTTCTAAAGATTTTCTCGTATCATAGAGAACATAATGACTGTCCCATTAATGCGTCGTTTTCCTTTATCTCGTCGTTTAGGTAAGATTTTGATCATAATTTTTACCGCTACAATTTTTGCTGGTATGGTGATTATTCCTTTAGAAATAATGGATCCACAATCAAATATTCAATCAGCAAGCGACGGCTTGTGGTGGGCGATGTCAACGGTTACTGCTGTCGGCTATGGTGATGTAGTGCCTGTTACTAATGCTGGCAGATTTTTAGGAGCCTTATTACAACTCTCTGGAGCGGTAATGTTCGGTGCTTTAGTTGGTACGATTACTGTTTATCTTAATCAGATGCAAGAAGATTATGAGTGGCGCAGAATGCATGAGAAGCTTGATCGTATTGAGGATGAGTTGCGTAGCCTAAAGAACAAGACTGATTATTTAGTTAAGAATAAAGACAGTAAATCTTCATTACCTCCTCAACGCTGGCGTCTGTAGTAGAATACAGACAATATGTCCCAAAAAACATTTCTTCTCATTGATGGACATGCATTGATTTATCGATGTTTTTTTGGTTTTCCCAAAGAACTAACTACTCCAACTGGTCAGTTGATTAATGCTGTTTATGGTTTTTCTAGAATTTTATTAACTGTAATTCAAAATTTAGAACCAACTCATATAGCAGTGGCTTTTGATCATCCCAAACCCACAATGAGACATAAGGAGTTTGAGGCATATAAGGCTAATCGTCCTACTATGCCAGAAGAACTTCAGTCTCAAATAGGTATAATTAAAAGTGTGGTTGAAGCATTGAATATTCCACAATTTGAAATAGAAGGTTATGAGGCAGATGATTTGATTGGAACAATTAACCGCACTATTGAGTCTTTGGATAAAGAGTTATTAACTGTAATTTTAACTGGTGATAAGGATATGTTCCAATTAGTTGATAATGATACTCATGTATATATGCCTGGAAGGGGTAAATTTCAAACAGATAAAGAATATGATATTCAGGCTGTTAAGGAAAAAATGGGCGTAGCTCCAGACCAGGTACCAGATCTTAAGGGCTTAATGGGTGATAGTTCTGATAATATTCCTGGTGTTAAAGGAATAGGTCCCAAAACCGCAGCTGCTTTGATTCAGAGTTTCAAGACAGTGGCTGGTGTTTATCAGGCTTTAGAGGCAGATCAAGAGTCTCCAATTTTTACTCCATCGGTTAAGAAAAAATTAATTACTGATAAAGAAAGTGCCTTGGTTAGTAAAGAATTAGCTACCATTATCACTGATGCTCCAATTAAGTTTGTGCTTGAGGATTGTAGAGTTTCTTCATATAACAAACAAACTATTGCTGATTTATTTACGGAACTGAATTTTAAATCACTTATTTCTTTATTACCTCAGGATGCATTTGAAACTTCAGTTCAGGAGGCACTATTTTAATGTCAAAAAATTTTCCTCAAAAAATTGCCCTGGTTCATGATTATTTAAGAGAATTTGGTGGAGCAGAGAGGGTTTTGGAAGCTTTACATGAGATGTATCCAGAAGCCCCAGTTTATACTGCTTTTTATGACCAAAAATCTCTGGGGGTCCACGCATCAAGATTTGCTGATTGGGATATTAGGGAAACATGGCTAAGTAAAATCCCTGGGTTTAAAAAATTGCATTCTCCATTGAGATTTTTAGCTCCATGGGCTTTTTCTAGTTTAGATTTATCTGCTTATGATTTAGTGATTTCTTCTTCCAATGCATACTTTGCTAAGGCGGTAAGGGTTATCAATGGTAAACATATTTGTTATTGTCATACTCCTCCTAGAGTTTTGTATGGTTATTCCGCTATGTCTGATTGGAAGAGTAATCCACTAATGAGAGTTGCTGGATATTTTTTAAATCATTTTATGAGAATTATTGATGTAAAAGTTTCTCGAAATAATGTTGATAAATTTATTGCAAATTCTCAAGAAACCGCTGGTAGAATCACCAAGTTTTATCGTCGAGAATCAATAGTTATCTATCCTCCCGTTGATTTGAATGGAAGCGATAAAAAAACCTTAGTTGAACCGAAAGATAGAAAGTATTTTCTCTATGTAAATCGGTTGGCTTTAGCTAAGCATCCAGAGTTGGCTGTATCTGTATGCACAAAACTTAATTTGCCTTTAAAAGTAGTTGGAACTGGTAAGATGTTGTCTCAATTACAAGCTATGGCTGGTCCTTCAGTTGAGTTTTTGGGTGCAGTTGATGATATTAAATTAGCTGAGCTCTATGCTGGAGCTAAGGCTTTATTATATCCAGTGGAGTATGAGGATTTTGGGATTGTGCCAGTTGAGGCTATGCTTTATGGAACTCCAGTGATTGCTCACAATTCTGGTGGTCCCAAAGAAACTGTTAAAAATGATAAAACTGGTATTCTTTTTAATGAGCTTAATGAGGCTGGTTTGGAGGAGGGTATTAAACATTTTGAGTTGCAAAATTTTTCTCCAGTTGCTATTAGGGTTTGGGCAGAAAAGTTTAGTAAAGCAGTTTTCCAGAGTAAAATTCGTGATTTAGTTGCTTCTTTTTCAAATTAGCACTCGTTTTTATTTTCTGATTGACTTGTTAGCACTCTTTGTATATCATTGCTAATATTATGATTGATCTCGTTGCTCGTCAGATCCAAATATTACGCGCTATCATCGAGGAGTTTATCGAAACAGCTAAGCCAGTTGGCTCTGATACTATTGATAAAAAATTCAACATTGGTGTTTCTCCGGCCACTATTCGCAATGAAATGGTTTATCTTACCAAGCAAGGTTATTTACAAAAATCTCATATTTCTGCTGGGCGTATTCCTACACCTTTGGCTTTACGTTTATACGTTAATGAGCTGATGAAAGAAAAAGAATTGTCAGTGGCAGATGAAGTAGGGGCAAAAGAAAAAATTTGGAAGTATCGTCAACAAACAGACGCCTTGCTTTATGAAGCGGCTCGTATCTTGGCTGAAAAAGCTCATGCTGTCGGAGTAGCTATGACTCCCATAGATCATCGCATCTATCATTCTGGTTATGCTAATTTATTAAATATGCCAGAATTTTTTGATATTCGTGTTACTCGCAATGTGCTCAATTTAATTGAAGAAGCTGGGATGATGGAAGATGTCTTTGATCTTGGTCAAAGTGAAAACCCAGTTCATCTAGTTTATGGCAAAGAGCTGGGAAACAAAAATCTTGAACCTGTAAGTCTAATTTATATGGAAGTTACAGCCGGAGGTCAACTTTGTAAAATAGGTGTAATTGGCTCACATCGTTTTGACTATCCTTACATCATTCCAATGATGAAATATTTTAAGGGTTTAATTGAAGAAATTACCGGATAAGGTTAAATGAAAAAAACAAAGATAAGTAATAACACTGATCATGTTGTCGCCGATCAATCGGAAGAATTGGTAGTGGCTATCGCAAAAGTTGCAGAGCTAGAAGAAAAGTTGTCTCAAGAACTTGAAAAAGAAAAACGTTCTTTAGCAGATTATCAAAACTTAATGCGTAGAACCCAAGAAGAGCGCTTGCGCAGTATTAAAATGGCAAATAGAGATTTGATTGAATCTTTATTACAGCCATTTGAACATTTACAGTTAGCTGCTCAACAACTACAAGATCAAGGTTTAACAATGGTTACTGAGCAGTTAAAAAAGGTTTTGGCTGATTTTGGTTTGGAGGAAATAGAAGTATTGAATAAAGAATTTGATGTAGAAACTATGGAAGTAATTGAAAAACAACAAAATGGTAAAAAAGTAGTCCAAGTAAGCCAAAAAGGTTACCGTCTCAATGGCTTAGTAATCCAGCATGCCAAGGTAGTTTTGGACTAATTTAAAAAGTAAAAAAAGAATAAATATAAAAGGAGTAAATATGGCAAACTCAGGCAAAATTATCGGTATCGATTTGGGTACCACAAATTCAGCAGTAGCAGTAATGGAGGGTGGCTCACCAAAGATTATTGCCACGGCAGAAGGACGCAATACCTTTCCTTCAATTGTAAATTTTAAAGGTGAAGATTCAGTGGTGGGTGATGCAGCTAAGCGTCAGATGGTGATGAATCCAAAAACTACTATTCACTCTGTTAAACGTTTTATGGGTCGCAAACTCAATGATAAGGCTGTACAGAATGCTCTTAAGCATATTGCTTATGATATTACTGATGGCAAAGATGGGATGGTGGTAGTTAAAGTTAATAACAAGGCTTATACCCCACAAGAAATTTCTGCTAAGGTTTTAGCTAAAGCCAAAGCTGATGCTGAAAGTTACTTGGGTGAGACAGTTACGAGAGCTGTTATTACTGTGCCAGCATATTTTGATGACTCTCAACGTCAGGCTACTAAGCAAGCTGGTGAAATTGCTGGTCTCAAAGTAGAGCGCATTGTTAATGAGCCAACTGCCGCTGCCTTGGCCTATGGTCTTGATAAAAAAGGTAGTAAAACCATTGCTGTTTATGACTTAGGTGGTGGTACTTTCGATATCTCAATTTTAGAGATTGGAGATGGTGTTTTTGAAGTTAAATCTACTAATGGTGATACTTTTCTTGGTGGTGATGATTTTGACAATGCTGTTATTGAGTATATTCTTGCTGAATTTAAAAAAGATTCAGGCAAAGATCTTTCCAAAGATCCTCAGGCTATGCAACGTGTCAAGGATAGTGCTGAAAAAGCCAAGATTGAATTGTCTTCTGCTCAACAAACAGAGATTAATCAGCCTTTCATTACCCAAGGTGATGGCGGTCAACCCTTGCATTTAACTATGACTTTAACTAGAGCTAAGCTTGAAGAATTAGTTGATGATTTGATCAAAAAATCTTTTGAACCAGTTCGTAAGGCCATGAAAGATGCTAAGGTTGAAACCAAAGATATTAGTGAGGTTGTATTAGTTGGTGGTCAAACTCGTATGCCTAAGATTCAAAAAGAAGTTGAGAAATTCTTTGGCAAAGAACCACATAAGGGTGTTAATCCAGATGAAGTGGTAGCTGTTGGCGCTGCTATCCAGGCAGGTGTTATTGGTGGAGATGTAACTGACGTAGTTTTACTTGATGTTACTCCTTTAACTTTAGGTCTGGAGACTCTGGGTGGAATTCGCACTCCTTTGATTGAGCGCAATACCACTATTCCAACTAGCAAGTCACAGGTGTTTTCTACTGCGGCTGATAATCAGACTCAGGTAGAGATTAATGTTTTGCAAGGTGAACGTCAGATGGCTGTAGATAATAAGACTCTTGGTCGTTTTGTACTCGATGGTATTCCACCAGCTCCAAGAGGTATTCCTCAAGTAGAAGTGACTTTTGATATTGATTCAAATGGTATTCTAAATGTTTCTGCTAAAGATAAAACTTCTGGTAAGGAGCAAAAGATTACTATTCAAAATAGTACTAATCTTTCTGATGAAGAAGTTGAGAAAATGAAGAACGATGCAGAGCAGCATGCTGAAGAGGATAAGGCCAAAAAAGATTTGATTGAAGCCAAAAACAAAGCCAATAGCATTGCTTTTGAGATGGAAAAACAAGTCAAAGACTATGGTGATAAAGTTGATCCTAAGGATAAAGAAGCTATTGAGGAAAATATTAAAAAACTCAAAGAATTAGCTGCTAAGGATGATGTTTCCAAAGAGGATTTAGATAAGGCTTCCGAAGAGACTTTGACTTCTGCTCAAAAACTTGGTGAGGCTATGCAAAAAGCACAGGCTGCTCAAGCTCAAGGAGCTGCTGGTCAAGCCAAAGATGAAAAGAAAGAAGATAAGGCTGATGATAAGAAAGAAGCTGAAGAGGGTGAAGTGGTTAATGAATAGGGTTTAGTTTTTAAAGATGAGGTATAAAAAGCCCCTACTGTTTAAGGTAGGGGCTTTTTTGTAAGATTTATCACTTAAATTTGTTAGATTTCACCCATATAATGAAAACTATGAATAATAAAAAATTACTATTAATAATTTTTTTTATATTTATGTTTGCTTTGTTTGGTAAACATATTTCAAAGCCAGCTTTAGCAAATACAACCGAATTGGTGGCAATGATCTTTGGTGATGGTCAAGTTTTGGGCGATGAGGATGAGCAGGAGAATAAACAAGAAGAAGAACAAGAAAACGATGAGGATGAGCAGGAAGACGAAAAAGATGATGAAGATGAGCAAGCGGATGATCATTCTTCAGAAGAAGAAATTAAAAATGCTATGGGTAGTACTACTTACATCAAGAGACAAGAAGAAGCTGGTAAAGTTGAAGTTGAAATGAAGACTTATGACTCATCAGGTAAATTAATTGAAGAAAGAAAATTAAAAAGTGAAGATCATGATGACGAAGAAGGTCAAGAGTTACAGTTGGAAAACAAGGTTTATGGTTCTGGTGATCTAAAGGAGTTGAAGATAAAAACTAAAGCAGGTAAAGAATTAGAGGTAACTGTTAAACAAAGTGTTAATCCAAAACAACCTTCAAAACTTGAATATAAAGTTAAAGAACAAGAGTTGAAAATTAAAGTTTCAGAAAAAAGAAACCTATATATTAGACATAAAGATGATCATTTGGAAATTAACGATGGCGTTTTGGGTGCTCAAGTGGAGTTACCTTTAACAGTCGATCCTGATAATGGTGAGGTATTTGTTGAAACTGTGGTTGGTTTGGTGAAACTTGGCATTTCACCTGATAAAGCCAAACAAATTTTAGAAGAACAAGCTGACTTTAGTTATAACCAAGAAAATATTGATTTAGTTGAAGGTGGTAATGGCTTGGAATATAAAGTTGCTACTCAAAAACAAGAAAAATTGCTGTGGTTTATTCCAGTTGAAGTTGCAGCTCAATATACTGTTGATGCTGAAACAGGAGATTTTACAGGCATGGATCAAAGTTTCTGGATAAAAGTGCTTGATTTAATAAGTTTTTAAAACATAAATAGACGTAAAAAAGCCTTGCTTTGCAGCAAGGCTTTTTTTATTGAGTCTTGAACCATTGAGTTTATTTAGTGACAATTTCAACGACTTTGCAGTAGTGTGGAGCGTTGTATCGCACGCCTTCCGGTGTGGAATCATCGTCCAATAGTACTGTTCTGCAGTCGAGCTTGACGGTGTCACCAGCCACTAGGCTGAGCACTTTTTCATCCATGGTCTCAATAATGATGATTTGACCGGCGTCTAAGCCTGCGCTATTTTTGACTTGTTTCTCGTTTTTAGAAACGACTGAGACAATAGTGCCTCTCAACGTTCCTCTTTGATAATACGAGTCCCAATATCCTCCTGGCGCAAAGTTCACAACTTGGTCCTGTCTTTGCTGATCCGTTGCTGATACAACCGAAGTTCCTTCGGTTTCAAGTTCCAGTGTGATCTGAACCTGATAGATGCCATCATCAATGGCTGCTCCGCAGCCGAAGCTGACAAAAGCAAGGATTAAGAGCAAAGTGGTTAGGATGTATTTACTAGTTTTCACGGTATTTTCTCCAAATTAATCTCTGAGTTGATTTACTCAACTCAGGTTGTTTTAACTCACAAGCTTGAAAACAAATAAAATAAATTTTCAAACTTGTGAGCTAAAAGTTAATTTTTTAAAACACCTTTTACTCAATAAGTTAAAGAACTGTTATTGGTTGCTAAACCACCACCACAACCCGCAATGGGTTAAGAGGGGTAATTTATATCCAATATCTATATATTATAGGATAAAATAGCAATAAAGTCAAGGTTTCTGTGTCAAAACCACCTCCCAAATCTTATAAAAAATTGATATGCTCAGTTAATGAAACTTTCTGTGATAGTACCTGTTTATAACGAAGAAAAAACAGTAAGAGAAATTCTTACTAGATTGGTAATCGTTCCAGCTGTCAATGAAGTGATTGTGGTTAATGATGGTAGTACTGATGGCACTGAAAAAGAAATTAAAAAGTTTCTTAATTCAAAGAATAAGAATCTTAAAAAAATTTCTTATTTTAAAAAAGCTAATGGTGGCAAGGGAACAGCCATCAAATATGGTTTGAAGAAAGTAACTGGTGATTATACTTTAATTCAAGATGCTGATTTGGAATATGATCCAAGTGATATTCCAGCTCTATTGGAACATGTTGAATCAGGTAGAGTAGATGTTGTTTATGGTTCTCGCTTTATTGGCCCTCACTCAAACTTATTATTTTGGCATCGTTTGGGAAATAGTTTATTAAATTTTCTTGTGAATATTTTGTACGATACAACTCTCACTGACATGGAGACTTGTTACAAGTTGCTTCCAACTAAGGTTTTTCGTGAGTTGGATATCCAATCAAATAAATTTGATATGGAGCCAGAAATTACTTGTAAGCTATTAAAGCGTGGCGTGAGAATTTTTGAAGTACCCATTACCTATGTTGGTCGTGATTTTGCTGAAGGAAAAAAGATTTCGTGGCGTGATGGCATAGATGCGTTAAGAATGATTATCGGTTTGCGCATGTTGCCACATTAGTTTTTTAATTTAAGTTTTTATGACAAAAACTGTAGCAAAGCAAAAATGGTGGCAAACAGTGCATTGGCAGTTTTGGTTGTTTTTTATAATATTTATTACCATAAGATTTTTTCCCTTTATATTCGGCAAAACATTAGTTTTTGGAGACAATTATTCTTTGATGATGCCAGGCAAAATTTTTACTGCTGAATGGCTAAAACAAGGAGTATTGCCATTATGGAATCCTCATGTTTTTGCTGGTATGCCTTGGTTTTCAGACATCAACCAATCTGTTATTTATCCAAGCACAATCTTTTTTATCTTTTTTCCACCAGCCATTGCTCTTAATTTATTATTAATTTCTCACGCTCTAATTGCCTATGGTGGAATGTATTTGCTTGTAAAGCATTGGCTTAAAGATCATTGGTGGGCCTTAGTAGCTGGTGGTTTATGGATGTTTTCTACCCAGGTAAGTGGGAGTATGAATAATTTTTCTACTGTGCAATCCTTAGTGTGGCTGCCTCTTTTATCATACTTAGGCTTAAAGCTTGTTAAAGAAAAATCAGCTAAAATTCTTTTTGCTTTGGCAGTTACCTTACAATTTTTAGGTGGCTATCCTCAGCATGTGATTTATGGTATTGCTTTGGCTGTTGGTTTGTCTTTATTTGTTTGGTTGAGAGAAAATAATAAGACCAATTTTTCTACTTGGACTAAATCTTGGTTTTTTCCCTGGACAATTACTGCTTTATTAACTTTATTACTTTCAGCCATAGCTTGGATTCCTTTTACAGAAATGCTATTTAAATCAACAAGAATGGAGCAAACAACTACCCAAGCATTGGTTGGTTCTTTGCAGCCAGCAATGTTGATTAAGTTTGTTTTACCATATTTCTTTGATAATCCAGCTAGTGGTATGAAATGGGGGCCAGCTTGGAGTGGACAGCCTAATGTTGGTATTTATGTGACTTGGTTGGGTCTGTTGGCATTAGCCACTAGCTTTTTTGTAACATTAACTAAGTTAATTAATCGTAAGAAATTAGTTAAAGAAGACCAAGAGACATTGCTATTTTTTCTAATAACTTTGTTTAGCTTGATTTTTTCATTAGGCCAGTATCTACCAGGATTTGAATTTATTCAAAAACTATTTCCTTTATTTAGAATTGCACGCTATCCCAGTATGGTGATGATCGTGACTAATGTAGTAATGATTTTGTGGGCTGTTAGGGCTTTACAAAAATGGCAGCTTTCCAAGCAACAATTTAGGTTGTGGTTATTATTTGGAATTGGGTTGTTTATTGCTAGCTTATTTGGTTTATTGGGATGGCATTATGGGTTTGAATGGGCTTGGCATTGGCTTGATTCTTTCGTGTCATTTTCGCTTTCGAGTGGTAGCTTTCATACTCTTGAGAGAGACAAAATTATTGTATTCGAAATATTAAGAAATATACTATTTAACAGCATATTCTTTATTGCATCAATATATTTTTTTTGGACAAAGAAAACACGAATAGTAGCCTTAATTCTAGTGTTGGAACTATTGGTAAATACACAGGGTCTTTTCTATTTTGCTCCAAATAAAATATATGATCTTGTTACTCCAAATTCACAGCAACTATTGCAAAAAATGGGTATGGAAAGTGATGAAAATAAGCCGTTTCATTATCGCGCTTTAACTCGTAATTCCAACATGCCATATACAGACTATGGTTCATATTGGGAAGCTATGGTTGTTCGTGTTCCATTCTCTGATTCATTTGTTGATGAGCAGGAATTGGTAGATTTTAAGCATGTGCAGAATTTACGTGATGGTATGACCCCCGATTGGAATATGGTATTTGGTTTGCCAGTAGTTAATGGCTATGCAACTCTTTTACCATCTGATTATGCAAAGATTTGGCAAGTTACAGACCAGCCAAGAATAAATTTTGTTGATCAAATTAATCCAAATAATAAGCTACTAGATGATTGGGCTGTTAAGTACTATTTAGTAGATAGTTGGTTTAAGTTAGATGAAGATTTAAGCAATTTTTCTTTAATTGGAGTGGTGGGAGAAGATAATAGATGGTGGGTTTTAGAGAGACCAACAGCTTTGGATAGATTTAGATTCGAAGATAATAGTATTCAAGGTATTACTGCAAAAAAAGAAACTCCTGGAAGAGTTGATTTGGTTATTAATAATGAAGGATATGAATCACTAATTATGGCTGATCGTTATGATGATAATTGGCGTGTATTTATTAATAATGAGGAAAAGAGCATTGAAAATTTTAATGGGATGCGTAAAGTAAAGCTTGATGATGGAGAACAAGTAGTGACTTTTGTTTATTATCCAAAATGGTTTATTTTTGGTTTTATTATTAGTGGTTTAACAGCAATTAGTATGGGTATTTGGTGGTGGTTAAATATGAAGAAAGGCAAATTATGATTGAAAATGCAAAAACTGCTCCAATCAAGGAAGAAGATTTAATCCCCAGTGAATTACAAGATTTCTTAAAAGAAAATGATTTGGTAGTTTTTTGTTGGACTTGTGGTCAATTGCTTTATGCTACTGAATCAGTTAATCAAATAACTGAGAGAGTAGCTACTAATGCTGCAGGAGATCATTATGATGCTTTTACTGTTGAAGATCATGGTGTTGAGATTTGGCGAAAAAGAGGTCATCAAAATATTTTAGTTAATTAATGTTTTTAATAAAAAGTGAAATTAGCAGCAAAAAGGCTGCCAGTTTAACCCGGCAGCCTTTTATACTTAAAACTTCAAGATATGGCACTCATTTGCCTTTTAACAGAGTCTTCAGCGAGACTTCTACTTGCATCCAATTTCTTGATGCATATTTTTGTTAAATAGGCCCTCAGAGCGAGTGAGGTTTAGGGCAGAACGGGTGTTGGGTATCCGGGAGTGGGAGCCTCTTGTTTGCTCTCATCCACGGTGTAGAACCCAAACTCGTTTCCAGTCAGCCCGCGCATCGAGCAAAAGAAACTGCCAGGGAAATTAACGCAGTGTTCTTTGTAGTCGCCGATGTACTGATTCATGATTAAGCGCTGAGTGCTCACGCGGTTGGCGGAACCCTCAATGCTGATCATCATGTCATCAAATGCATCTGCGGCGCGCAGTTCTGAGTGGGTCTGCACATAAGCGATGAAGTTGCGGGATTGGTTATCAAACTGAGCCATCGCGTCCAACAGTTTTTGTCGTTCAGCCGGGTCTTCCGGGAGGTTGCACTGACCATCTTTGCAGAGTGGTTCAAGCATACCGCCGATAGCCTTGGCTTCCGCGACATATCCCAATACCTGCGCATTGTCCAACGCGGCAATCTGACCGAAGCCAGCTTGCGCATTAATGACGACATCAGCTTGGCGCTGAAGCATCACTGCGACGTTGCCGATTTGCTCTTCAGCATTGAGCTTGAGCGTCATCGGTTTGTTGTAGGCGCTAACAAAAATGGCGCCGGCAACCAGGACACAGACGAGCACGACGCCTAAGACGGCGCCGATTGTTAAGAGAGTTTTATTCATGGTCTTACTTTGCTCCTTGAGCTTTTTGGATATGGTCTTACTTTAGCCGATGTTGGTAGATGCTCCACCACCACCGCTATCTCCACCTCCAAACGGACTGGAGGGTGAGTCATTGCCGCCATCATTGCCGCCGGTATAGTTTCCAGTACCAGGCTTAATCCATCCTTGTGAGATGGCATAAAAGTAGTAAGCGAAAAACAGTACTACCGCAATAATGATCCAGATCCCGCAGGTCAAACCCATGAAAGGCGTGGCGAATAAAAGCGCCCAAGCCTCGTCACTGGTCATTTCTTTGGTTTCTGGGGCCACATATTGACCGTCATCTTTCAACGGTTGCAGGGCATTTTGCATGGCAGACTCGTAGCTTCCGCCACGAATGATTTCGTTGTAGGTTCTCACCATAGCAACTAGACCATCGCCATTTCGTTTGGCAGTCTGGTAAGGCAAATATACTTCCTTAACCACCTTGTTGAGCAAGAGGTCGGGGAGAGTGCCTTCCATGCCATAGCCCGGTTCCTGCTCAATATTGCGTTTGCCGGGTTCACCCCAACAAACAGCGATGAGCAAGCCATCGTTATCATTTGCATGTCCCACACCCCAGGTGTTGAACACCTCGTAGCGATAGCGCTTATAGTCGTCACCGCAATCCGTAGTAGTCAGGATAGCGATTTCGGCCAGGCCTTCGCGGTCGAGATTTGTCACGATGGTATTGATTTCTCCAGCCTGGTCGGCGTTAAGCCATCCGAGCTGGTCGACAATATAGTTCTCGCCTACAGGAGCAGGCGGAACCGGGGGCAAAGCGCCTTGTGCTTGAGCCACGCCTAACGGCGCGAGAACAATCAGCAAAGCAAAGCCCAAGAGGATAAAACTTTTTTGAATCTGCATGTGCAGCCTCCAAATTTGGGGATATGACTAGCAAGCCTCAATCATTGAGATCAAGACTCGCTAGTTTGATCCCCAAAATAGAGAAAATATTCGAAAATAATCTTGAAGTTGTTAAGGTTCTGGAGTGAATATTTTTAATTCTGACGGCAACCGCCAGACTAAAACTAATACTCCCTACCGACCAGTAATTTTACTGAGAAGTAGGCAATGTTAGTTTTTAAATAACAAGAAATTATAGCAAATAGTATCCAATATGTCAATACTATAGGACTAAATATTAATTATTTTATATTTAGCAATCATCCATTTTCTCTGCTTAATTTTTTAAGACTTCCTTGTTACAATCTCTTAATCTATGGCAACTAAGCGAGATTATTACGATATATTAGGAATAAGCAAAACCTCTTCTCAGGCAGAAATTAAATCTGCCTATCGCAAAATGGCTTTAAAGTTTCATCCAGATAAAAACAAAGAAAAAGACGCTGAGGCAAAATTTAAAGAAATTAATGAAGCTTATCAAGTCTTATCTGATGACCAAAAACGTCAAACCTATGATCAATTTGGCCATGCAGCCTTTGACCCATCTCGAGGCGGTTTTGGTGGTGGAGCAGGTGGAGGAAACCCATTCGCTGGAGCTCAGGGAGGTCCATTCACCTGGAGTTATCAAACATCAGGTGGACAAGGTGGTCCAGATATAGACTTTAACGATCCTTTTGAAATTTTTGAATCATTCTTTGGTGGTGGATTTTCTCGAGCAGCCAGGCGCCAGCGCTATGGTCTAACCATCGAATTTATGGAAGCAGTTCATGGCGTAACAAAAGAAGTTGAAATCCAAGGTCAAAAACAAAAAGTCAAGATTCCCGCTGGTGCAAATGATGGCACAAGAATTCGTTTTGAAGATTTTGATATTACTATCGAGGTAAAACCTCATGATCGTTTCCAACGTGATGGCTATGATGTATTTATTACTGAAAAAATATCTATTACCACAGCTGCTTTGGGTGGCACAATTGAGATCCCTACCCTGAAGGAAGATAAGCTCAAGATGAAGATTAGACCAGGAACACAGTCTCACAGTTTAATTCGTTTGCGCGGAGAGGGTGTTTCTCACCTTAAATCTAGAGGAAATGGTGATCTTTATGTGAGAATAGTGGTCGATGTACCAGAAAAACTTTCTCGAGAACAAAAAAATCTTCTTAAAGAACTACAGGAAGCTGGCCTTTAAAGAATTTACTCCCAACTAGACAGGGAATTGTGGTACAATAGCCATTGGCTAAACACTGATGAAGACGGACTAATTTTTGGTCACGTCTTTTTTCATAATAAGAGCTAAATTAGTAAAAACGTAAAATAAAAATAAAAAAAGGGAAAAACATGGCTAATGTTTCAACTGTTGCTCGCACTGAATTTGCAGCTGCTATTGCCCAAATCGCTAGCGAGAGAAAAATTGAAGTAGATTCTATCTATGAGGCTATTCGCCAGGCTTTAGTATCTGCTTATCGCAAACAAATGGGTTTTTTGGACGAAGAATTCCATTATTACACCATTCTCAATGAAGATACTGGCGAAGCTCGTATTATGAAGGCTCCAGTTTTGGAGCGTGATGAAGAAACCCTTGAACCAACTAAATGGAATGAAAAGAAAGCAGAAGACGTTACTCCAGTTGGTTTTGGTCGTATAGCTGCTCAAACTGCCAAACAAGTAATTTTGCAAAAAATTCGTCGTTCAGAAAAAGATCAAATAATCTCTGAGTTCCAGGATAAAATCGGTCAAATGATGACTGGTCAAGTTTTACGTATGGATCGCAGAAGCGTAATTGTAGATCTTGGCAGAGGTCATGGCTGGATGCCTCCAGAAGAGCAGATGCGTGGTGAATTTTATCGCCTCAATTCTCGTTTAGCTGTTTTCATTAAAGACATTCGTGAGACTGTTCGTGGTCAAGTAGTTGTAGTTTCTCGTGCAGATAGCAATTTGGTTTCAGCTCTTTTTGCTCGCGAAGTTCCAGAGGTATCTTCTGGGGCTGTAGAAATTGTTTCTGTAGCTCGTGAAGCCGGCGTTCGTACCAAGTTAGCTGTTCGTTCAACTCAAGATGGAGTTGACCCAGTTGGTTCTTGTGTAGGTCAGCGTGGCGCTCGTGTCCAAAAAGTAATTGAAGAATTAAACAATGAGAAAATCGATATTATTCCTTTTTCCGAAGATCCAGTTGCCTATTTAAAAGGTGCTTTAGCTCCTGCCGAGAATCTCTTAATTGAAGTTGATGAAAAAACCAAGATGGTAACTGTAACCGCTCCAGACGACCAACTTTCTTTGGCTATTGGTCGAGGTGGTCAAAACGTCCGTCTTGCTGCCAAATTAACTGGTTTCTTAATCACTATTAAATCAGCTGCTGGCCAGGTAAAGACCTCTGCCACAGGCACAGAAGAATATGAAATTGATACTTTTAAAGGCCTAACACCTGAAGCAAGAACTATCCTAATTGAACATAAACTCACTACTTTGAATGACTTAGTGCGTTTTGAAGATAAATGGATGGCTATGGAAGATCTAGAAGAAGATCAAAAAGAAATGTTATCTAAAAAAGTAGCAACTGATAAGAAAGAGCAGATCGCTCGAGAAAAAGAGCGTGCTAATATGGCTGCCGGTTTGAAGAATACTGAAGAAGTCGTCGAGACTCCAGTAAAAGAATAACCAAATAGCGCTTTATTAGGCTTAATCGATAATTAAAGGAACCAATTATGGCCATGATTACACGTCCACCCATTATTACGATCTTAGGTCATGTTGATCATGGTAAAACTAGTTTGTTGGATTACATTCGTAAAACTAACGTTCAAGCTAAAGAAGAAGGTGGAATTACTCAACATATTGGTGCCTATCAAATTGATCATAAGGGTAAAAAAATTACCTTTATCGATACTCCTGGCCACG
Source organism: Candidatus Pacebacteria bacterium CG2_30_36_39 (assembly GCA_001873435.1). Classification (GTDB taxonomy): domain Bacteria; phylum Patescibacteriota; class Microgenomatia; order UBA1400; family PJMF01; genus CG2-30-36-39. The sequence goes on along the minus strand of MNZB01000004.1, from coordinate 187,532 downwards.
CTGCATTTAATAAAATGCGTCAACGTGGTGCTCAAATTACCGACATTGTTATTCTTGTTGTAGCTGCTAATGATGGGGTCAAACCACAGACGATTGAATCAATCCGCTACATAAGAGAATCAAATGTACCTTTCTTAATAGCAATGAATAAAATTGATGTAGAAGGTATCAGAATAGATAACGTTAAAGCTCAATTAGCCGAACAACAAGTAATTGTGCAAGATTTTGGTGGTGACATTGAAGTAGTTGAAGTTTCTGCCAAAACAGGCAAAGGAGTTGATAAATTACTAGAAACCATTTCACTCATGGCAGAGCTTATGGAACTTAAAGCCGATCCAGAGGCTCCTTTGGAAGCTGTTGTAATTGAATCTGCCAAAGACATTCAAAAAGGTCCAGTTGCTAGTGTCATTGTCCAACAGGGAACTTTAAAAGTTCGTCAAGATATTTTTATTGATGAAATTGAAGGTAGAGTCAAGTTATTGAGTGATGAATATGGTAAACAACTCGGTAATGTTTTACCTGGATCACCAGCAGAAATTGTTGGTTTGAGAGATATTCCAGAAGTTGGCTCTATTGTGAAAGAAAAAAATAGAGAATATGTGGAGGAAGTTGCTGGAGAAGAGCTGAAACAAGCTTACAATCCATGGGCAACTGTAGATTTTGGCACTGCTTTTGGTGAAAAATTTAAACTTAATTTAATTGTCAAAGCTGATGTCAAAGGTACTCTTGAGGCAATTGAGCAAAATATTGATCCTGAAAGTGTTAATTTAGTTTCATCTGGCGTTGGTCCAGTCACTGACCAAGAGCTTGAATTAGCAGAAACCAGCAAAGCTATGGTAATAGCCTTTAACCTTAAGGTTCCTCGTGCTACTAAGATTTTTGCTAAAAGTCTTGGAGTTAAAGTTAAAGAATACGGCATTATTTACCACCTTATTGAAGATCTTCAAAAATTAATGTTAAAAATCATGGAACCGACTATTGATGAGGTAGTTACTGGTGAAGCTGAAATTATGCAAGTTTTTGAGATGAAAGGCGATCACATCGCTGGAATTAAGGTAAAAACTGGTGAAGTTAAAAAATCTGATCTATTACATCTCAAGAGAGCTGAAGCTATTATCGCCAATCCAGTAATTGCTAATATGAAACATGGCAAAGATGATATTTTGGTAGTAAAAACCAAAAATGAAGCAGGCCTAACTTTTAGAAACAAGAAACTCGATTTCCAAGTAGGTGACATTATCATTGCTTACAAAAAAGAGGATGACGACGAAATTTAATTAATTAGAGAGGTATGATATAATCTCACCTCTAGTAAAAATATTGGTTACTTTATCAGCCGGCTTTTGCTAACTGATCAAAGACAAGAAAGAAATACCATGGCACTTACCAAAGTCCAAAAAGACCAAATCATTAAAGAATTCCAATTGTTCGAAGGGGACACTGGTTCTCCTGAAGTTCAAGTAGCTTTATTGACCGCTTCTATTCAAGAATTGACTGACCACTTGAAGAAACATAAGAAAGACAACCATTCACGTCGTGGTCTTCTTAAACAAGTTTCCAAAAGACGTCGCTTACTCCGCTTCTTACAAGGTCGCAGTGAAGAGCGTTATGCAAAATTGGTTAACAGTATTGGCTTAAGCAAATAAGCATAAATTTGAAATGTAAATAAAACCCCGCTTATAAGGCGGGGTTTTTAGTTTAATTGCATCTTACTCATTATAACTATAAGATTGAATTAGTTTAAAAAAATAAATTAAGGAAAGCATGCAAGAAAATAAATCAGCATCTAATGCTCCAGGGGAAGAAGATGAGAATCCTTTTGCCAAAAGAATGAGACTAATAAGGGAGGCAGCCAACAAGCCAGCAGAAAAAGATGAAGAAAAGGATATTTGGAATAAACAGGCGGAAAGAGGTAGAACCTCTGGCACTGTTAGAAAAGTATTTGAAGGTGATAAGCCTACCAAAATAACTGGTGGAAGTTAATTTTTAATCTTCCTGTATAATAGCCATATCGGGAATGATGCAATTTCCTCGATTAGCAAGGAGTGGTTGATCCACAGGTACTCCCTGCTTATTGAGGAATCTTAATAACAGATTTTCTAAAGCATTTTCCCCACAGTATTTATGAAAAGGTTGGCTCAATTACGAGCTGGTCGTGCACGCAAGCTAAGCTTGAACGTGTAGTTCGTGGCAAACGAACAGAAAGAAAAAAATGGATTATCCAAAATATCCTGAAACATACAAAAAAAACTTTACCCTAGGTGGCAAAGAAGTGACTGTTGAGATTGGAAAATTCTCAGAACAAGTCAGCGCTGCAGTCTTAGTAACCTGTGGTGAAACAGTGGTTCACACCACCGTAGCTTTGGGTCGCAAAGTTGATCTAGGCTATTTTCCACTTTCAGTGGAATTTGCTGAGAAGCTATATGCTTCTGGCATTATTAAAGGCTCTCGTTGGATTAAGCGTGATGGACGTCCTTCAGATGACGTTATCTTAAAAGCTCGCGTTATTGATCGCTCACTTCGCCCTATGTTCCCAGATGGTATTACCAATGAAGTTCAGATTATTAACACAGTTTTCTCATATGATGAAGAAAATGATCCAGACATGTTGGGTATGCTAGGAAGTGCTATTGGTTTATCAATTTCTGATATCCCATTTGATGGTCCTATGGCTGGTTTAAGAGTTGGCTATAGTAAAGAAACTGGCAAATTCCTAATTAATCCTACTAACACCGAACGTGAAGTTAGTGATTTGGATTTAATTGTTTCTGGATCAGGTAAAACCATTGTAATGGTTGAAGCTGGTGCTAAAGAAGTTTCAGAATCAGTTGTTGTTGAAGCCATGGTTCTTGCTCAACAAGAGCTTGGAGGAGTTTGTGAAGTAATTAGTGAAATAGTTGGGGTACTTGGCAAAGAAAAACTAGAATTAGTTTCAGCAGAAGACAAAGCCAAAGAAGTGGCAATGGAAGAATTAGCTAATAGAATTTATGCTGATTTTGCTAAAGAAATTCGTGAAAATGTCGAATTAAGTGGTCGTTTACTTCCAACCAAAGAAGTTGAAGTAAAAGCTAATATTTTTGCCAAACTCAATGAAGGTATTGAAGATGAAAAAGAGCAAATTACTGAAAAACAAATCAGTGCTGCTTTTTATCACTTAAACAAAAAAGAAGCTCGCAAGATGATTCTTGAAGAAGAAGTTCGTCCTGATGGTCGTAAAACAACTGAAATTCGCCCAATCTGGTGTGAAGTTGATGTTTTCCCTCGCACCCATGGTTCTGCCATGTTTAAACGTGGAGCCACTCAAGCAGTTACTATTACCACCTTAGCTGATCCAACCTTGGGTCAATTAATTGAAGGTATTGATGGCGAGCAAACTCGTCACTACATCCACCATTACAACATGCCTCCCTATGCTTCTGGTGAAGCTGGTAGGTTTGGTGCTCCAAAACGTCGAGAAATTGGTCATGGTGCATTAGCAGAGAGAGCTCTTTTACCAATGATCCCAGATCAAAAAGAGTTCCCATACACCATTCATGTAGTTTCAGAAATTATGAGCTCTAATGGTTCAACCTCTCAAGCTTCAGTTTGTGGATCTACTCTGTCATTAATGGCAGCTGGTGTTCCTATCAAACGCCCAGTGTCTGGAATTGCTATGGGCTTAATGAGCGATGGTGATAAATATGTTGTACTTTCTGATATCCAAGGCCTTGAAGATCATGTCGGTGACATGGACTTTAAAGTAGCTGGTACTGAAGTTGGTATCACTGCAATCCAAATGGATATTAAGCTTAAAGGTGTTTCCAAAGAAATTCTTGAAAAAGCACTATCCCAAGCTAAAGAGGGTAGAAATCACATTATGGTTGAAATGATGAAAGCCATCACTTCTCCTCGTGAGCAGATTTCTCAATATGCACCAAAAGTAGTCCAAATTCAGATTCCAGCAGACAAAATTGGAGAATTAATCGGCCCAGGTGGCAAGATGATTAAGTCAATTATTGAGGAAACTGGAGCTGATGTGAATGTTGATGAAGACAAAGAATTAGAAATTGGTATTGTAAATATCTCATCTTCAGAACAAAGCAAAATTGATGCAGCAGTAGCCAAAGTTACTGGCCTAGTTCGTGTAGTTAATATTGGAGATGAATTTGACGGTACAGTCACTAGAGTTGAAAACTATGGTGTATTTGTTGAATATCTTCCAGGTCGTGAAGGTTTAGTTCACGTTTCTGAAATGTCTGCTGAGCGCATTGATGATGTTGAAGCAGTTGCCAAATTAGGTGACGCTGTTCATGTGCGTATCTCAGAAATTAAAGATGATGGCAAGATTGGTCTTTCCATGTTATCTGCTGAAGAGTCTGCAACAAAAAAGACTCGCAATGGTGGAGATCGTGGCGGAGATAGAGGTTTTGGTCGACGCGATGATCACAGAGGCGGCGGACGTTCTTTCCGAGGTGGTCGTGATGATCGCCGCGGCGGAGGTTTCCGTCCTTCATCTACTAGAGGTGGTTTTTCCAGAAGAGATTCTGAATAATTCACTTAAAGTTTAATGAAACTTGAAAACCCCGCTCAAAAGGCGGGGTTTTTGTTTTCAACTTTTCTTCATCCTGATAAATAGATATACTGAGTGAGTGAAAGTTTCTGCCCTGCAAAAATCTGGTATTGGTATTTTAGCTTTAGATGAAGCCTATGCTTTTGCTGAGCATTTAGGTTTAACTTTAAATGAGCCAACCAATATTGAAAATCTTAACGCCTTACTAGTTAGATTTTTAATGCTTTATTCAGAACATACAACTGGGGTGGTTTTAGATCCTATCTATTCTTTACCGTTTTTAAGTTACAAACACAAAAATTCTGGTTTATTAATTCGTCTTGAACAAGAACAAAATCAAGATCCTTTGGCTTTGCCTAGATTTATACCTCAATGGGGCATTGAGGATGTTAGAAATAATTATGGTTTGGCTAAATTAGAATTAATGTACCATCCCGCAGAGGATTTGGCGGTGGAAAAGAAACGCTTGGTTTCTGAGTTATATGATTTTTGTCAGTATGAAGGCATAGATTTTATGCTGAAGCTGGTAATTTATCATCCTCCTGGAAAAGAGTTAGATATGGTTGAGTTTCAAGAAATTCAACTAGAAGCAGTTGCAGAGTTACAAAGATTTGCCAGCATACTTTCTCTTCAGTATCCTCAAGATCCCTTGGCTACGGCTACTTTAACTAGCTCTTTGGATGTACCTTGGATTGTTCACGGAGATAATATTCCTTATGATCAATTTAAGGAATTTGTCAGAATTAGTACAGAAAATGGTGCTCAAGGTTTTATGGCAGGTCAAACTCTTTGGGAAGAGATAAATAACATGCGACAAGAAGATCAATCTCCTGATTTTCAAGCAATTGAGCAGTTTTTAAAGACTACAGGAAAAGATCGAGTGATTGAGTTAATGAGAATTGTTAAAGAAGCTCAAACAGATTTGTGAGATTACCCACAGTGAATTAATTTTAAATCTGGTACTATTTCGATATACCAATTCTTTTGGTTTGTGTAAAATATTTTAAAAAGGAATAATTATGATCCATACTTTACCAAAACTACCTTATGCCTATGATGCTCTTGAACCATTTATTGACGCTCAAACAATGGAAACTCACCACAGCAAACACCACCAAGCTTATGTTGATAAGCTCAATATTGCCTTGGAAAAACTTCCAGATATGCAAAATCTTCCAATTGAGACATTAATGCAATCTTTAAAAGATATTGATGACTCCACAATTAGAACTGCTGTGCAAAACAATGGTGGTGGTCATGCAAATCATAGTTTTTTTTGGCAAATAATGACCGATAAAAAACAGGAAATGAACAATGAATTGGGTTCTGCAATTGAAGCCCAATTTGGTTCTGTAGAGGAGTTTAAAAACCAGTTTGTAGCTGTAGCCACAGGCCACTTTGGCTCTGGTTGGGCTTGGGTAATTGTTCGCCATGGAAAATTAGAAATCAAAAGTACTGCCAATCAAGATAATCCATGGATGGAGAATTTAAAACCAATTTTAACTTTGGATGTTTGGGAGCATGCCTATTACTTAAAATATCAAAATCGTCGTCCCGAATATATTGAGGCATTTTGGCAAATAATTAATTGGGCGAAGGTTGCAGAGCTTTATCATCAGGCATTGATTTAGTTTTTTCTTCTTCCTTTCCACGCTAAAATTCGGTAAGGTAATACCTTATGTTGCAGTTGATTTTAGATGTTGAGACTAAAAAAACTTTTGAAGAAGTAGGTGGCTACTTCCCAGATCGCTTGGGAATCTCGTTTGTTGGTGTTAATGTTCGTCATGGTTTTGGTGAAGAGGGTGAATATCAATCATATTTTGAGCAAGATCTTCCCAAGCTTTTTCCCTTATTAGAACAAGCAGATGTGGTAGTTGGTTTTAATATTGATGGTTTTGATATGCCAACTTTTACTTCATATTACTCTGGAGATATTAGTAAAATTCCTACTTTGGATTTAATGCTTCGTATCAAAGATTCTGTTGGTCATCGTATTGGTCTTGATGCTGTGGCTAAAGAAACTTTGGGAATAGGTAAGACCGGTGATGGTTTGGATGCTATTAAGTATTACAACACTAAGCAATTTGATAAATTAGAAAAATATTGTTTGCAAGATGTTAAAGTTACCAAGGATTTGCTTGATTGGGGATATAACAAGGGTGAGGTTAAATTTAGAAACAAGTGGAATCGTTTGATTACTGCGCCGGTGGATTTTAGTTTTGTACCTCAGAAAAATGCTGGAGTGCAGATGAGTTTAATTTAGCATTTTTGCAGTTGCTGCAAACATTTCTTTAATTAGACCATTAGCAATCGCCTTAGCTACTTCTCTTGGAAATTTTCTTCTCCCAAAATAACTGGCGGCCATTCTTTCCTCCCCGTGTTGCTCAACCCAGGTTTTCCAAACGTTATAAATCAAGTACCGAAGATGTCCAGCTTCACCTCTATTAGTTGGATTTTTAATTTTTTCAAAGAAATCAAAATCTGGATATGCTTGGTGAAGGTAATATAGAGTTGCACCTTCATTGAGGTGATTCACCATTTTTCCTTCAATTTTCTTTATTTCATCAGGATTAAAAGGTCTTAAAAAATGCAATATTTCTTCTGCAGTAGTTAAAAATGGTCCTTCTTGATCGTCTTTTTCTTCTTCTGGATCAACGCTTAAAGCTATGAAATCACCAAAGCCTATGTAAATTCCAGCATTAACTGATTTTTCATTTAGATGGGTATTTTCTAGATTTTTAACTCCTAGGCCTTTAAAAAATTCTTGAACAAAAGAGGCGAGCATTCCTCTTGGAATATGGACAGTTCTTGATTTAACCAAATCTATTCTTTCTGTGGTGAGTGCGTATTTTTTAATCCAAGGCAGTTTTTCTTTTAACTTATTAATCACACTATCAACAATGGGTTCTAGCTTATGTTCTAGTTCTCCATCCCCAACCATTCTTATTAGTTCTTCAAAATTTGTTTGGGGAATAGTAAAAGTAGCTTCGGAAGTTGGTTGTTTTCTTCCTAATTTTGATTTTAGCCAGTCGATGGGAGTTTGTTTCTCATGATCGATCATTAAAATAATTGTATATGAATGTAACAATTAATTCTTAATCTATATAAGCTGTGCCTAATCTGAAAGAATGGTACAATTCCCCTGTGCAAACTTCCTCTAATTTATCTCCTAAAATTTGTTTAACTGCCGCTGGTTTTTTAGTTGAAAACAACAAAGTTTTACTGGTTAAACATAGGAAGCTTGGTATTTGGTTGGCTCCTGGTGGACACATTGAAGAAGATGAAATACCACACAAAGCAGCAGAGCGTGAATTTTGGGAAGAAACTGGAGTAAAAGTTACTGCCTTGAGTACTCAAAAACTTCTTTCTGGCACTGATAATTCTGATTATTATCCAGTTCCCTTTTCGGTAAACTTGCATTGGATTAGTAAAGAAATTTACCAGCGTAGGCTAGCAAGCAACGATCCCTCAAGGAGAGTGACTGATAATGTTTGGAAATTGGGTTGTGAGCAGCATCTTGTTTTTACTTACGTAGTCAAAGCTATGGGCAGTACAAAATTTCATCAGAATATTGAAGAATCAGATGGTATTGGTTGGTTTGGTTTAGCAGATTTAGAAACTATGGAAACTATTCCAGAAGTTCGCTCAGAAGTAACTTGGGTTTTAGAAAACATAGATAAATTACAACCAGGAAAGGCGGAATGAACAAAGTTCCTCATCAATTAACAGAAAATGTTAAGTTTTTACACAAAGTAGCAATCATCCATCAGGATAAAGTTTTGGTGTTAAAACGTCCTTCTACGGCAGCAAGTCGTCCAGGATCATGGGATTTACCTGGTGGAAATGTAGAATGGCCGGCTGAGATGATGGAGTCTGGTCGTAATTTACATCAAGCAGAAATAGCTCGTGAGGTAATTGAAGAGACAGGTTTAGAAGTTTTGCCAGAAGTTTTTGAATTAGAAAATATGGTGCATTTTTTTAGTTATTATGATGAGCGCAAAGCTGTTTATTCAATTGTTTGTGGTTGGGTTGTAAAGAACCTTACAGATCTTAGACCAGATCAAGTGTTATTGTCTGATGAACATACTGAATATCGTTGGGTAACAGCTGATGAAGCCAATAGTTTAAATTTTGGTGAACCAGTTGGTAGTTTTGTAAAAACAATTGTTCAACAGGCTTTTAAAGCTTAAGAGAAAGTAATTAAATCTATGTCTTTTTTTTCTGTAAAAGACCTACGCGCCTCAACAGATGGCCAAGAAATTCTCCAAGGAATAAATCTTGATATTGAGGAGGGGAAAACAGTGGTGGTCATGGGCCCTAATGGATCAGGAAAATCAACTTTGTCAAATGTATTGGCTGGGCATCCTGATTATCAGGCAACTGGTTCAGCAATTTTGGCTGGCAAAGAATTACTTAATATGTCTCCGGACGAAAGAGCCAGAGAAGGGTTATTTTTAGCTTTTCAATATCCAGTAGAAATTCCTGGTGTCAAAGTACTTAATTTTTTGTGGACTGTTTATACTCAAAAATATCCAGACAGAAGTAAGAGGAAATATGTTTCCATTGTCGAATTTCGTGATTTTCTATTTGAGAAAGCAACGGAACTTGATATTGCCAAAAAACTTTTAGACCGAGGATTAAATGAAGGTTTTTCTGGTGGTGAAAAAAAACGTTTGGAAATTTTACAGATGGCAGTTCTCGAACCAAAGTTGGCTATTCTTGATGAAACTGATTCTGGTCTAGATATTGATGCAATTAGAATAGTAGCTCGAGGAGTAGCAGCGCTCAAAAAACAGCTCAATATGACGGTGATTGTTATCACTCATTATCAACGTATTTTGCAGTATTTAACTTATGATGAAGTATTAATAGTTTCCTCAGGTAGAGTAGTAAAAACTGGCGGTCCTGAGTTAGTTGCAGAATTGGAAAAAACTGGATATGGCCAGATTCGCAGCTAAAAAAACTTCCAAACCAGGAGCAGATTTTGTTAATGAAACCTACGAACATGGGTATTCTTTTGGTACTCAAGATTATAGTTTTCAAGCAGACAAGGGTTTAAATGTTGAGGTAGTCAAGCAAATTTCTGCAATGAAAAATGAACCAGCATGGATGCTGAATAATCGTCTTCAGGGTTTTGCTGAATTTGAACAAAAAAGAAATCCTCTTTGGGGTGCAGATTTAACTGGTTTAACTTTTGCTGATTTGTCATATTACCTCAAGCCAACCGATAATCAAGCAAAATCATGGGAGGATGTTCCTCCGGAGGTTAAGGAAACTTTTGATCGGATTGGTGTGCCAGAGGCAGAGCGAGAGTATTTGGCTGGAGTAAAAGCCCAATATGATAGCGAAGTTGTTTATGGGTCTTTAAAAAAAACCTGGGAAAAAGATGGTGTAATTTTTCTTTCAATGGATGAGGGATTAGCCAATTATCCAGATTTAATTAAAGAATATTTTGGCAAAGTAATTGCAAGTGGTGATAATAAATATTCGGCTCTTAATACTGCTGTTTGGTCTGGTGGTTCCTTTGTTTATATTCCACCAGGAGTGCATGTCAAAATGCCTTTGCAAACATATTTTCGTATTAACTCTGAGGCTTTTGGTCAATTTGAAAGAACCCTAATTATTGTTGATGAAGGAGCTTCAGTTCACTATGTTGAGGGTTGCACTGCTCCTCAGTTTTCTTCGACTTCTTTACATTCGGCTGTAGTGGAAATTGTGATTAAAAAAGGAGCTACTTGTCAGTACACCACGGTTCAAAATTGGTATAAGAATATCTATAACTTGGTAACCAAAAGAGCTTATGTTCACGAAGAGGGAAAGATGGTTTGGACAGACTTCAATATGGGTTCAAAAGTAACCATGAAATATCCAGGTTTTGTTTTGGCTGGTAAAGGAGCAAAGGGAGAAGTACTTTCTATGGCTTTGGCTGGAGCTGGTCAACATCAAGATACTGGTGCCAAAGCAGTTCATTTGGCTCCATATACTTCTTCAACTATTATTTCCAAATCTATTAGTAAGAGTGGAGGCAGAGCTAGCTATCGCGGCATGGTTCATATTTCACCTCAGGCTCATCATAGTAAAAACACGGTAGTTTGTGACGCCCTATTACTTGATGATTTATCTCGATCTGACACTTATCCAATTGAAAAAGTTTTTAATAATCAGGTTGAAATTCAACATGAGGCTACTGTTTCTAAGATCGGTGATGATCAACTTTTTTATTTAATGAGCAGGGGTGTGTCTGAGGAAGATGCTCGTAAAATGATTGTGAATGGTTTTATTGCTGATTTAGTTAAAAAATTGCCTTTGGAATATGCAGTGGAAATGAATCGTTTAATTGATTTTGAAATGGAAGGTTCAATTGGTTAAATGAAAACCTTCAAAATCTTAAAAGATCAGCATCAAGAAATTAAGCTTACTAAACCAGGTCAATATTTAATTGAATTGGTTGGATCAGGTTCTTCAGTTGAGATAACTGGGGTTTTTCGTAGTCAAAAAACTGAGCAGAAAAAAATTGAAGTCATAATTCATCATCAAGCTGCTCATACTCAGGCCAATACAATACTCAAAGGTGTTGCATCAGATCAATCATTTTTGCAACTCAAAGGGAAGATTATTATTAATGAAAAATGTGGTGATACCCAGTCATTTTTAACAGAGAGAGTTTTATTGCTTTCAGAGCAAGCCAAGGCAGAAACAGTTCCTGATTTGGAAATTAAAACCGATGATGTGAAATGTTCTCATGCTGCCAGTATTAGTAGCATCCCAGAAGAACATCTTTTTTATCTGCAATCTCGAGGCATAAAAAAGAAAACTGCTGAAGAAATGATTGTCGAGGGGTTTTTAACGATATAAGTTTGTTACAATCACAGTTATGTTTGACTCAAAAACAGTCCGCGAGGACTTTCCCATTCTTAATGAAACTGTTCATCAAAGTTTACCCCTGGTATATCTTGATAGTGCTGCTACTTCTCAGAAACCAAATCAAGTAATTGAAGCAATCACTGAATATTACCAACACAATACAGCCAATGTACATCGTGGCGTTCATAAATTATCTGATCGTAGTACTCAAGTTTGGGATGATAGCAGAGAAACCATTGCCCAATTTCTTGGTGCTGCTGCAGAAGAATTAATTATCACTCGCAACACCACCGAGGCGATTAATGGTGTGGCATATGGTTGGGGAGATCATCAACTTAAAGCTGGAGATGTAATTGTTAGTACTGCTATGGAGCATCATGCTAATTTGGTTGTTTGGCAAGAATTGTGTAAAAGAACTGGTGCAACTCTAAAAGTAGTTGGTTTAAAAAATGAATCAATTTTAAATCTAACTCAATTAGAGGAGATACTTGAGCAAGGATCAGTCAAATTAGTGGCTTTTGGTCATGTTTCTAATACTCTTGGAACAGTTAATCCTGTTAAAAAAATTGTGTCATTAGTGCGTAAACTAGCTCCAGAATCTAGGGTTTTACTTGATGCTGCTCAATCAGTTCCTCATATGCCGCTTAATTTTCATGCTCTCAATGTTGATTTTCTAGTTTTTAGTGGTCATAAAATGCTAGCTCCCATGGGTGTTGGCGGATTATTAGTTAGAAAATCAATGCTGTTGGCAAATGAAATGCAGCCATGGCTTTTTGGCGGTGGCATGATTAATCAAGTTCATGAATTAGATGCTACTTATAGCGACGATTTGGCTGATCGATATACTGCGGGTACACCAGATGTGGCTTCAGTTAGAGGTTTGGCGGTAGCTTGTGAATATTTGGCTAAATTGAATATGACTGAAGTGATGATGCATGATTTTTCTTTGGTTCAGTATGCCTATGAAAAACTGTCTAAAATTCCAGGTTTAACGGTAATTGGTTTGCAACCAGCTTTAGATGAAGATGGTATACCAAACAGATTGGGTTCAGTAGCTTTTGTTCATGATGAGGTTCATGCCCATGATTTAGCTCAAATTTTAGATAGTGAAGGAGTAGCAGTTAGATCTGGTAATCATTGCACTATGCCTTTACATATTGCTTGTGGTTGGCAAGCAACTACGAGAGCTAGTTTTAATGTTTATTCTACTAAAGAAGAAATTGATGTTCTTGTTAAAGCTTTTGATAAGGTATTGAAGATTTTTGGGAGGAATTAATGAGTGATTTTTATCAAGAAGCATTGATTGCTGAGTATAGAGAGCCACGAAACCAGGGTGCTTTGGTTAATCCAGACATTGAACATATGGAAACCAATTCATCTTGTGGAGATCAAGTAACTATTACTTTAAAGTTATCTGAAGATAAAAAAACTATTGATGATGTTAAATGGTCAGGTAAGGGTTGTTCAGTGAGTCAAACCAGTATGAGTTTACTTTCGGATAAATTAATTGGTGCTGATTTGGATTTGGTTAAAACTTGGCAAAAGCAAGATCTATTACCTTTTTTTGGTATGGAAGATATAGCCGCGGGAAGAGAAAAGTGTTTTACGATGGGTTTAATGGCTGTAAAAAAAGCAATTATGAATTGGGAAAATAAATAATGAAAATTTTTGTTGGCTCAGCTAATCCAGTTAAGGTTAATGCAGTACTTGCTGCTGCAATTGAGACTTGGCCAGATGTAATAGTAAAGGGACTTGAGGTTAAAAGTGGTGTTGGTGCTCAACCAATGAGTGATGAGGAAACAAAACAAGGTGCTTTCAATCGAGCAAAAGAAGCATTAAAAACTGGATTAATTGAGATTTCTGATTCTTCAGCTATTGGAGTTGGTATGGAGGGTGGTGTTGTTGATTATGGTAATGAAATGTGGTCAACGGTTTGGGCTGCGGTAGTGGATCAGCAAGATAATGTTTGTTTTTCTGCTGGAGCTCGTTTTAAAGTTCCAGATGCGGTTGCTGAACAAATTCGTCAAAAAGTTGAAATGGGTCATGCAGTAGCTTATTTAATTGGCGAGAAAAATATTAACTTAATTAAACAACAAGAAGGTTTAATTGGTATCTTAACAAATGGATTTGTTGATCGTACGGAAGAATATCAAGGTATTATTAAGTTGGCTTTGGGTATTTGGTATGGTCGAGAATCTGCTCAACAGCTTTTTAAAGTAAAAAAATAAGTTTAGGAAAATATTTTATGCAACAGTTACCACCACCAAAACAATACGTCGCTAAATTAGCAGATACAGAACCTTTAAATGGTAAATTTATTAAATTTCAGTTTGAGTTAGTGGAGCCAAATTTATTAGAATTCATTGCTGGTCAATATGTTTCTTTTTTAGTTTCAGACAAAGGAGAGCGTAGATCATACTCTATTTGTAGTTCACCTGAGGTTAAGCATAGTTTTGAGATCACTGTTGATACTACGCCAGAGGGTTTAGGGGTGAATTTTTTGAAAAATTTGCAGTTTGGTCAAGAAGTTCAAGTTTTAGGTCCAATGGGAGTTTTTATAGTTCAGGAAGAACCAAGAGAAGAAAATTTGGTTTTTGTTGCTACTGGCTCTGGAGTTGCTCCTTTTCATAGCATGATTCCTAATTTGTTGAGGGAGAAAGAAGATAAAAGAGAAATTACTCTTTATTGGGGGTTAAGACATGAAGAAGATATGATTTGGCAAGATGAATTTCAGGATTTGGCTCAGGCATTTCCTAATTTCCATTTTCATCCAGTTTTATCGCAAGCTCTTCAGGAGTGGCCTTTGTGTCGAGGGCATGTTAATGATTGTTTAAATATTCATACTTTACCAACCGGTAATACTGGATATTATCTTTGTGGTAATGCCAAAATGATTCAAGAAATCAAAGAATTACTAATCAATAAGGGAATTGCTGAAACAGCAATCCATCACGAAAAGTTTTATTAGTTTTTTTTGAAAGGTGAAATGACTGATAAAAAAATTGGTAAATATACAGTGAAGATTATTAGAGAAAAATGTATTGGTGCTGCCAGTTGTACAGCAATTGCTCCTGGTGTTTTTGAACTTGATGAGGAGCAAATTGCTCGCATAATTTCTCAACAGGGCAACGATGATGAAACTAAGCTTTTGGCTGCTCAAAGTTGTCCCACTGCTGCTGTGATTGTGGTTGATAATGAGTCTGGTGACCAGGTCTGGCCCATAATCTCAAAGTAAATGATCTTGACTCCTGTTATTTCTCGTGCAAAATAGTATCGAACTGATACAGATTATTTATAAAACTAATTAGATCAGTTGAATTACCTGCCCCTCAACATTAATTATTATGTTTATATTTGTCTTGTTGAGCTTTAACAACAATATAAGAGCCTGGGAGGGGCCTCTATGAAAAAATTTTATCCATATATTTTTCCTGCTGCAGCGCTTTTATTTGTATTTTTCTTATTATTTCGTTGGTATAACTTACGAACTCAAAGAGAAGGTATGACCTCTCTTCTTAGTGATGGCGTTAAGATTGAAAACTTAGAACCAGCAGAAGCAACTGGTTTCTTGAAGGGAACTAAAGATTTTAAAACTGAGAACTTAGAAGGAGCAGGTGCTGATTTAGGTGAAGTACGTTATGAGGTCAAAGATGGTAAGGTTTCATTTACTGTTTCCGCTGTTTTGCCAAAACTTTCTACTGGCAAATATCAAGTTTGGTTAAAAGAAACTGACAGCGAAGGTAAGCGTAAAGCCATGGTTTTGGAATACAGTAAGGGTGG
Source organism: Candidatus Pacebacteria bacterium CG2_30_36_39 (assembly GCA_001873435.1). Lineage (GTDB taxonomy): Bacteria > Patescibacteriota > Microgenomatia > UBA1400 > PJMF01 > CG2-30-36-39. The sequence goes on along the minus strand of MNZB01000004.1, from coordinate 172,339 downwards.
TTATGTTGGCTCAGCTTCCATTAGTTCTAGTACTTTGCCATTCGAAATCATTGTTAGTAAAGAAATGAACGATGATGCACAACTCGAGGAAATATTGCTAAAAGGCATGATCAGCGAGCAAGAATAACCTGAACTGCGTCTTGATTCAGACGCCAGGTGTGTTAATCTGTAATAAGTAGTTAGAGACCTCGAGAGCACTCGGGTCAGAAAGAAGGAGCATAAACTATGGCAGACGCCTACAGTTACACTAACTCCAAGGGTCAAACCTACTACCTCCACACTCGTGAGGTAACCTTGAAGAACGGCCGCGTTCAAAGAATTTATTTCTTTGCTCGAGATGTCCGTGATGGTTCTTTGGCAGCCGTACCAGCTGGTTACAGCGTGGTCGAAACCAAGAGAACTGGAATGCCTGTTTTGAAGAAAAGCTAGGCTTTCAACTTTTGAAAAGTAGAACCCTCCCTCGTTGGGATAATTTCTCAGCGGGGGAGGGTTTTTTATTGTGTGATCTCTTACCAGTTTTATCTAAAACAGCAGTTATAATGCAAGAAATATGGTTTTAACTGAAGAAATAATTCGTCAAGCATTAGCAACAGTAATAGACCCTGAATTACAGGTTGATATTGTGAGTTTGGGTTTGATTTATAAAATAGAACTCAAAAAAGCTGAAAAAGTCAAAATTACCATGACTTTAACTTCTCCAGGATGTCCTTTGGCACCAATCATTGATGATATGGTTCGTCAAAGTATGTTTGGTATAGTTGATGATGTTGAACAAGATGTGGAAATAGTTCTAACCTTTGATCCCCCTTGGGTGCCTGATATGATGTCAGAAGAAGTAAGATTGGAGCTTGGCCTATGAAAATATTTATTGGCGCCGATCACGGTGGCTATGATTTAAAAAATACTCTAATTTCTTTTCTTAAAGAAAAGAAACATCTTGTAGAAGATTGTGGTGCTGATTTTTTAGATCCAGGAGATGATTATCCAGAAATAAGTTTTAATGTGGCGGAAAAAGTTCAGCAAGAAGCCAATTCGGTTGGCATTCTAATATGTCGATCTGGAGGTGGAGCTACTATCGCTGCAAATAAGGTGAAGGGAATAAGAGCAGTAGCTGCTTCTGATGAAAAAGAAGCTAGTCATGCTAAAACAGATAATGATGCCCAAATTTTAGTTCTTGGGGCAGATTTTGTTGCTTCTACAGAAAAAGCTAAAAAGATTGTTGAGGCTTTTCTAAATACTCCATTTTCAGGTGAATCTCGCCATGCTAGGCGTATTGGTCAAATTGCAAATTATGAAGAGGAAATGTCATGAAAATTTATCCAGCAGTTTTAACTGATTCCTTAGAAACAATCCAGCAACAAGTAGACAAAGCAAAGTCTTGTCCAGATGTTGAGATTGTGCAGATTGATATCATTGATGGTTTTTTTGCAGATAATATTACTGCTTCTCCACATAATTTATTGGAAATTGATTTTGGTGATTTGGAGTTAGATTTGCATTTAATGGTGGAAGAACCAATGGATACCATTTTGGAAATAGCCACGGTTAGAGAACATTTGCCTTTAAGAGCAATTATTGCTCAGGTTGAACGCATGACTTATCAGCAGGATTTTGTGACAGAGGTTAAGAAAATGGATTTAAAAGTTGGTTTGTCTCTTGATGCCTATACTGACTTGGAGGCTCTGGATGAAGGTATTGTGAATCAATTAGATATTGTGCAATTTATGGGTATTCAAGCGGGTTTTCAGGAAGAAAAGTTAGTGCCTTTTGTTTTCGAAAAAATTGAGGATTTTTTTCAAATTCACCGTTTAGAGCGTCAGCAAGAAAATTTTCCAGAAATAATCTTTGACGGTGGTGTAACAGAAGAATATTTGCCACAAATAATTAAATTAGGTATTAGTTCTTTTGCTATTGGTAGTACTCTTTGGCAAGCTTCTGATTTCTGTGAACAATATTCTCATTACCTTCAACTAGGTGAGTAGCTAAAAATCTGTTACCATAAATTCATGATCAAAAGTAATCTGACTATTCCTCATATTAAAACAACTTGTACGATTAAAAAGGTGGCAATTTTTGGTAGCGCTGATGTTGATGAGATGCACCCTCTTTATCAAGAAACTTTCAAAATAGCTCGTTTTTTAGCATATAACGGGAAAGTAGTTGTAGATGGTGGTGGTCCAGGAACAATGCTGGCTGCAACACTTGGAGCTCAGTCAGTTGGCGGTAAGACTTTAACAGTAACTCTAAACCCAAAAGATATGCCAGAGTTTGAGGGTGCTGATGGGGAGAATAAGCCAGACAAAGAAATTAAAGCAACTAATTATATTGAGCGTATGTTTGGTTTGATGGATCAATCTGATGCTTTTATATGTGTTCAGGGTGGAACTGGTACTTTGAGTGAATGGGCTACTGCTTGGCTACTTGGTCATTTATATTATGGTAATCATAAACCCATGATTTTATATGGTGATTTTTGGCATGAGGTAATGCGAGTAATTAGTGAGAATTTTTTTATTGGAGAAAAGGAGCATGAAGTTTATAAAATTGCTCGAGATGAACAAGAATTAATTGAGGCATTGAATGAGTTTGAGTCAGAACTGGCTACTCGTTGTAGGTTGCCTCGTCAAACCGAATCAGAGTAAACTATTTTAAATATGTACGACTTCATTTCTATTGGTTCTTCTTTGGTTGATATATTTATTCATTCTGAAAAATTTGATGTTGAAAATCTCAATGGTGAAAATAGATTTACTATTCAGGGTGATAAAGTTGAAATGGAAAGTTTTGTTTCTAGGATTGGTGGTGGAGCAGCTAATTCTGCTGTTGGTTTTTCTAGATTAGGTTTTAAAGCAGCTTTGATTAGTGAAATTGGTAGGGATGATTTTGCAGAAATGATTGTACGTAATTTGCAAAAAGAGCAAGTTGATACCCAGCTTTTAGTTAAAGAAAAACAAGAAACAACTGGTGGCTCAGTAATTTTGGTTGATAAAAATGGTAGTAGAACAGTTCTAGTTCATCGAGGAGCAGCTTCTCAGCTGGATTCCTATGATATTCCTCCATATTGGGTTTCCCAAGCTCGTTGGATCCATCTCTCTAGTATTGCTGGAAGATTGGAGGCTTTGCGTAGAATTTTTGAATTAGTAAAGATTCATCCAGAGACTGTTTTATCTTGGAATCCGGGCAAGCAAGAATTGGCATTGTTGGCTAGTGGTGAGTTAAAGGTCAGTGAGCTTCCTTGTATGGTTTTGTTTTTGAATAGTAAAGAATGGGATTTGGTAAAAGATCAGCAAGCTGATTTAATTAAAGAAATTCCTCAAATTGTGGTTACCAAGGGTGCTGAAGGCGGTGAAGTATATATTCATGGAAATAAAGAATTAAAGTTTTTTGGAGCAACAGCAAAGTCAGTTGATGACACTGGAGCTGGTGATGCATTTGCTACTGGTTATTCAGCAGCTCAATATTTGCACTTGGAACCAAAAAAATCTGTGGAATGGGGTGTTAGAAATGCTGGTTCGGTAATTAGATATTTTGGTGCTCAAACTGGTTTACTTGGTAGGGAAATGATTGAAGGTAAAACCCCTACTAATTTTTGATCTATATTGACGGGTTGTTTTGTTTCCATGATTTAATGTATAGTAGTTTTATGTTTCGATATTTGCGTATCGCTATCTTGTTTTTGGTAATTTTATTTAGTGTAAAAGCTGTTGCTATGGCAGCAACTTTGCAGCTAATTAGTGCTGGCGGTACTTCTGTTGGTGCTTTAATTAGTATTAGCACGACAGATACAACTCCTACTTTAATTGGTAAAGCTTCTCCAGATGCTACGATCGATATTACAATTGATGATTTAACGGTAGCAGTGCTAGCAGATTCTGCCGGTGATTGGAGCTATACGCCGATTACTGCATTAACAGCCAGTGCCCATCCATTGAAGTTGGCTTCTAATTTGGAATCTTTGGACTATATTTTGTTAATTAATTCCACTACTACTACAAGCACTTCTTCTACCACAACTACCACTACCACTGGTGTTGGTGGTGCTACCGAGAGTAGTACCGCAACCCTACCTGCAACTGGTGGAGTAGCGAATACTTTTTTAATGGTAATGGCCGGTATGTTTTTAATTGGTCTGGGAGTAGTAACACAGCAGGTTCTGCCTGTCTCGAATCTTCCAGAAGAGATAGATTCAGTTGAGACTCCACCAACAGAGTTGGAGTAAAACTGCCAGCTGCCCATGACAGACTATAAACACATTCTTCAGCAAGAAATTAAAGACCTTCGTGACAGGGCAATTCAAGCTTCCCTTCCAGAGGATATGAAGGGTAAGGTTGAAAAAGAGATTGTTTCTCTTGAGCGTAGTGTTGAACTTGGTAGTTATGATGAAAAATATGAAAAAGTTTCTCGTTATGTAAACTGGGTGCTCCAAATTCCTTGGCTAAAAGAATCTCAAGACGTGACTGATATTGAAAAAGCTAAGGCTGTTTTTGATAAACATCACTATGGTATGCAGGAAGTTAAAGATCGTTTTTTGGAATATATCTCTATTTTAAATTTACGCAACAAACAAGCTCCCGGGGAAGAATTTAAAGCTCCTATTCTGTTGCTTGTTGGTTTGGTGGGTACAGGTAAAACTACTTTTGCCTATTCGTTATCTGAGGCATTGGGTCGTCAGTTGGTGCGCATCCCTTTTGGTGGTATGGGATCAGCAAAAGAACTTCGTGGTAATTCACGCTTATTGCTTGGTTCAGAGCCAGGAAGAGTTATTAAAGGAATTTGTGAAGCTGGTGTTCGTAATCCAGTTATTTTGTTAGATGAAATTGATCGTGGAGCTGAAGAAGCTAATATGGATATTATGGGTGTCTTAGTTGAGTTGCTTGATCCTGCTCAGAATAATGCTTTTACAGATACTTATATCGATTATCCAGTTAACTTAAGTCATGCTATTTTCTTAGCTACTGCTAACAATACTACTAAGATTGCTACTGCTGTTATGGATCGTATGGAAAAGATTTCTATGCCTTCATACACTGATAATGAGAAGATTCAAATTGCTAAGAAATATATATTGCCAGGTTTATTGACTGATGCAGGTTTAAGACCAGAGCAATTTGATTTACATGAAGATGTTTGGCCAATTATCACTCGTCCTTTGGGTTATGACATGGGTATTCGTACTTTGCAAAGAACATTGCAGGGAGCAGTACGTAAAGTAGTGCGTATTATTGTTGAGCGTGGTTTTGATAAGGTAGTGATTACTAAGGAAAATGCCAAAATATTCATGCCTAAGTATTAGAAAGATACTTTTTGAGACATTTTTTTTAAAACTCTAAAAGAATATAATTTTTAACAGTGATTTATTGAGAGAGAAAAATATGAATGATCAAATATTTCAAAAAGCTTTTGCTCAGTTAGCTACAGAGTTACAAGCATATATTAAAACTGAAGTTGAAGCTCAAGTTTCAGCTAGGATGAGTGGAGCTGCTGCTCCAGTTGCAAAAACTGTTAGTAATAATTCAATCAAAGAATTAGAAGAAATGCTTAATTCTTTTGTAGATAATGGAGATTCAGGAGCTTCTCAAGTTGATGAGCTTTTGTCCTTATTGGAAGATTTTTCTAGTAAACAAACAGTATCTTCTGGAACTTCAGTAAGTGATGGAGCTGACAGTCTTCAAGATTTATTACAAGGTAGAGTGCCTAGTGCTGAGTCAGACCAAGTAGATTTCTATATTGATGCATTAAGCTCATTGCGACCAACTCAAGCACCTGCTACTATGGAAACTAAGAGCAATACTGGTGGTATTGGTTTTGCTTTGAATTTATTAAAAAAATACCGATCTGGATTGAATAAGTAGTAATAAAGTAACTAAAAGTTAAAGGAAAATATGGGAGAAGCAAATAAACCATTTTTAAAGGGAGACGTACTAAAGAGTTACTCTTCTGAGTCAGCAAGAGCAGCCGCTGAAAAGTCATTTGATGCTAGAGATGCTGGTAAAGCACGTCAAGAAGCTCGTGATGCCAAGCGTCAGCAAAGTAGAGAGACTTGGGGTGCTAGTTGGGCTAAAGTAAAGGAAGTTGGAGCAGCTGCTTGGGATGGTGTTAAAAAAGGAGCTGGTGAAGTTGCTTCTTGGCCAGGTAAATTGGTTGATGGCGCTGATAGTCTAAGAACCAAGGCTGAAATGGGTATTGAAAAAGCTAAAGCAGACGTTATCCAAGGTGCTTATGATATTACTAACAAAGCCGCTGCTAAGATGGACCAACTATCAGCTTTTATTGATAGTCTTCCAGCTAGAGCAGAAGCTAAAGTCGTCGAACTAAAACTCGCTGCTTTGAAAGCCGCCGCTGAGGGTGTTAAATCTCTATTGGAGACAGCTAATCAGCTTATCAATGAGAGTCAAGAAACAGATGGCGATCAAGTTGTGACTGCTGCTGATAAATTAAAGCAGGAAGCTCAAGAAAAGAGAACCAAGCAACAACAGGCTGCTCAAAACGCTACCAGTTTTTCAGGAGTAAGAGGTTGGTTGAGTAGATTTGCTAAATAATAGAAAATATTTTTAAAGGAGAACAAATATGGGACCAACTAAAACACAACTTCTCGCTGAGCTAAAGAACCAAGGCTTAGATGAAGAAACTTATCAATCAGTGGTTACTGCTTTGCAAGATGTGCCAGAGCAAATGTCTGCTGAAGATATAGCAAAAGTAGATAAATTGTTAGCTCAAATGGGTGAAGTAGAAAAAATTTCTGCTTACTCTTATGGTGAAATGGCAGATACTTTGGATAAAGCATCTGATGATTTAACTGACTTGGCTGATGATTTCATTGAAACAGCAGCTAAGACTACTTACAACAATGTTAAACTTGCAAAAGATTTAACTGAATAAGTTTTGGTAAAACAAAAAGAAATAAAAAAGGGAGTCGTAAGGCTCCCTTTTGTGATAACATACAGTTATGGATAATGCAGGTTTACTTGAGGAATTACAGCAAAAACTAGAAGCTGCTTACAAAACATTACCTCTTGCTACTCAAAAAACAGATATTGTACATGGTGAAGGAGATTCTCGGGCGAAGATAATGTGTATTGGTGAGGCTCCTGGTAGAGAAGAGGCTTTGCAGCGTCGTCCATTCGTTGGTCGTTCTGGCAAGTTATTAAGAAAAGTTTTGGAAGAAGTTGGTTTGCCCCCGGCTAAAGTTTTTATTAGCAATATTGTTAAAGTTAGGCCTCCAGAAAATCGAGATCCTACTCCTATTGAAATTGCGGCATATAGACCATATCTTAATCAGGAGCTAGAGATCTTAAAGCCTGAAATAATTGTTACCTTAGGTCGTTTTAGTATGGCTAAATTTTTGCCAGAAGTTAAAATATCAGCAGTTCATGGCAGATTGCATAAGGTTCAGTGGGAAGGAGTGGATATTTTTGTTTTACCAATGTACCATCCCGCAGCAGCCTTAAGATCTAGTAGAATGATGGAGTCATTCATTGCTGATTTTAAAAAAATTCCCAAGATTCTTACTTGGATAAAAGAGCAAAGAGGAACGGAAAGTCTTAAACAAGGAATAAAAGAAATATTATTTTAATTTCGAAAGGAAATTATGTCTGAATTACGTTTGGTGCCATTGGGTGGCCTAGGAAAAGTAACCCAAAACATGTATTTATATGAATATGAAGATGAGATTCTAATTGTCGATTGTGGTATTGGTTTTCCAGATGAATATATGCCTGGAGTTGATACTTTAATTCCAGACACATCATATCTTCATGAGGAAATTGCCAAGGGTAAAAAAGTAGTTGGCATTGCCATTTCTCATGGTCACGAAGATCATATGGGCGCTTTGCCATATGTTTTGCCAGAATTTGAAACCATGCCAATGATTTGGGCATCTCCTTTGACTGTTGGTTTTATCAATAAGAAACTTCAGGATGTAGGTATTGAAACTGAAATCAATGTTTTTCAAGATCTTAAACCAGTTCAGTATGGTAAATATTTTACCGTAATGAGTTTGGCAGTTACTCACTCTGTCCCTGATACAAAACATTTGGTTATTAATACCCCAGAAGGAGTTATTTATCATGGCTCAGATTTCAAGCTAGATGAACATCCTATTGATGGGGTAAAAACAGATGTAGCTACAATGAAAGAATTGGGTGATAAAGGTATTACTTTGGCTTTAATAGATTGTTTGAGAGTAGAAAATCTCGACCGCACCGAATCTGAATCAGAGACTGGTCCAGAATTGGAAAAGCTGATGCTTAATACTAAGGGTAAATATATTATTACCCTAATGAGTTCTCATATTCATCGTATTCAACAGGTAGTTAATGCAGCTAAAAAATTGGGTAGAAAAGTAGCATTTATTGGTCGATCTGTTGAGCAAAACGTCAAGATTGCTATGGATTTAAATAAATTGCAAATGCCAGATGGTGTAATGATTGATAAAAGAGATATGGATCAATATCGAGATAAAGAACTTTGTATTATGATCGCTGGAAGTCAGGGTCAAGAGGGTTCATCTCTAATCAGGGCTGTTTACGGTGAACATCGTCAGGTTCAGATTTTGCCAGATGATAAGGTAGTGTTTTCAGCCAATGTGATACCTGGAAATGAAATTCCTTATTACCGAGCCATTAATGAATTGGCAAGTAATGGTATTACAGTGATTTATCCTGATGTTAATCATGATTTGCATAAATCAGGCCATGCTAGTGCGGTGGAACAACGTGAAGTGGTAAAGTTACTTCATCCTAAGTTTGTTATGCCTATCGGTGGAGAGGATCGTCATAGAGCTAAATTTAAGGAGTATGTCACTCAGTCTTTGGGATATAAAAAAGGGTTTACTTTGATTCCCGGTCATGAAGAGGTTTTAGGTTTAAAGGATGGAGAAGTTAGAGTTGTTGATAAGATTTCTATTAAACCTAGAACAGTTGATGGTCTTGGTATTGGTGATGTAGGACCAACCGTTTTATCAGATCGACGCTCAATGTCTCAAGCTGGCATGATTGTTTTGATTTTGCCACGTATAAATGGAAGATTAGATTTAAGCAAAATGGATGTAGTTTCTAAAGGTTTTGTTTTTGTTAAAGAAGCTACTGAGGTAATTGATTTTATCAAGTTACAAACAGTCGAGATTCTTGAGAAAGACGGTCGTAAAGCAAAAACAGATGAAGATGTTGCTTCTTTGCTGGAGAGACAGCTTTCAAAGAAACTTTACAAGGTTATTCGTCGAGAACCAATCATTATTCCAGTAATTTTAGACGTGTAAGCGTCCGGCTGGCTGTGATATAGTTTTACCAGGCACAAAGCTAGTGTTTGTGCTGTTGCTTGACAAAGCAATGAAAGTATCCTATAACATTTAAAGCTGAGCTTCCTAGTCAGGGAGTTTGAATTATGGGTAAGAAACGTAAACGCAATAAAAAAAATCAATTAAAATTAACGATTCCAACAGAAACAACACATTCTATTGGAGCGGTTTTTTTAATGACTTTAGGTGTTTTGATTATGGTTTCTTTTGCAGGACAAGGTGTTGTTCTGCAACAAGTAAACACTTTTCTTAGTTTGAAACTTGGCTTGGCAATGATGTTTTTGCCATTTGTTTTTATCTCTGCTGGTTTGGCTATGCTCAGAGCAAAATGGGTTTGGTCTAAGCCACATGTTTTGCTTGGTACTTTATTACTTATGTTTTCCTTTTTAGGCCTAGGGAAGACTGGAGAAATTGGTAAATCTTTATATAGTAATTTTGCTGTATTACTTGGTTCTACTGGTACTGTTATTTTCTTTATTTCCTTTGGAATAATTGGATTTTTAGTAATGTCTAGCTGGTCATTGGTTGAAGCTATCAAATGGTTATTGCGCAAGAAAGACGCTAAAGAAGCTGCAACTGAAACAGCTGGTCTTTTTGCTGATAAAAAAGGTTTTAGTATTCCTAAACTCAAGTTGCCTGGTATGCCTGGTAAGAAGCTGACTATTAATGATGGTAGAGAGCGAGCAACAGAAGAACAAACTGGTGCTTTAATGTCGCCCAAAGAACTTCCTGTCCAAAGCAAAGATAAGGTTGAAGATTCTAATAATAAGAAGGTAATGCCAGTAGAAGGTCGTAATTTATTGCGTCAAACAGATATGTTGCCGGCCAGTAGACCAGCGGTTTGGGAATATCCACCTCTTAGTATTTTGTCTGATAAACCTGGTGGTAAAGCTCAACGTGGTGATGTGAAAGCTAATGCGCATATCATTGAAAACACTTTGGATTCCTTTGGTATTAAGGCTAGAGTTGATGAGGTTAATGGTGGTCCTGCTGTTACTCAATATGCTTTAAAGATTACCGAAGGCACTCGTCTTTCAAAAATTACTAGTTTATCTACGGATTTGGCTCTAGCTCTAGCCGCTCCAACTGGACAGATTCGTGTTGAGGCACCTATTGCTGGAAGATCTTTGGTGGGTATTGAAGTTCCCAATCATTCTGCAGAGTTTGTTACTTTGAAAGAAATGATAGCTTCTCCTACTATGAAACAGCATAAATCAAAATTGGCTGTTTCTCTTGGTATTGATGTGGGCGGTAAACCGGTGGTGGCAGATATTTCTAAAATGCCTCACGTTTTAATTGCTGGTGCTACTGGATCAGGTAAGTCAGTAGCTATTAATGCTTTTATGAGTTCTATTCTTTTCAGAGCTTCTCCAGCTGAGGTTAAATTTATTTTAGTTGATCCAAAGAGAGTTGAATTAACTGGTTACAATGATATTCCTCATTTATTAACTCCAGTAATTGTGGAGCCAAGTAAAGTGGTTTCAGCTTTGAAGTGGGCAGTAAGTTTGATGGAGGATCGTTATAAGTTATTGGCAGAAGTTGGAGTTAAAAATATAGATTCATACAATGAGTTGGCTGGTTTAATTTCAATGCCAAGTATTGTGATTGTGATTGATGAGTTGGCTGATGTAATGCTTTTTGCTCCAAACGAAGTAGAAGAGAGTATTACTCGCATTGCTCAAATGGCTCGTGCAGTTGGTATTCACCTAGTATTGGCAACACAACGTCCTTCCGTGGATGTTATCACTGGCTTAATTAAAGCTAATATTCCAACTCGTATTGCTTTTAATGTTTCTTCTCAAACAGATTCTCGTGTTATTTTGGATAGTCCTGGGGCTGAAAAGTTACTAGGTCGCGGTGATATGTTGTATTTACCACCAGATAAGGCAAAACCAGTTCGTGTTCAAGGTACTTATATTTCTGAAAAAGAAACTAAGGCTTTAGTTGATTTCTTAAGATCTCAGGGTCAAAAACCTGATTATCAAGAAGAGATTACAACAAAATATAAGATTGGTACTATTAGTGGTGGATCTGGTGGAACAAATGGTGAAGATCGTGATCCTTTATTTGGTGAAGCGGCTCGTTTATTTTCAAAGGCTGATAAAGCTTCAGCTTCTTTAATTCAAAGAAAATTAGCTGTTGGTTATGCTCGTGCTGCCAGAATCATGGATCAGCTTTATGAAGCTGGTTTTATTGGGGTTCAAGAAGGTAGTAAGCCAAGAGATGTTTATACTGCTAAAATTCAAGAATATTTGAATTCAACACAAGGCATGGGAGAGTAATGTGGACCAAGATAAGTAAATCTTCTCTAGGATTTTTATTTTGGTTAGCCATTTTATTTCAATTTAGTTTTTTTCTTTTTGCTTTAACTCAAAAGCCATTTTTCTTTTTTTTCCCCCATGGTAATGTTCATGAATACCAGGGAATTGATTTTTTCCAAGTGCCCAATGGTGCTTATGCTTTTTTGAATGGTGGTGAGTTGACTGGAAAAACTATTGCTGGTGAAAGTAGTTATTTTTTTGGTAATACCAATGTTTATCATCCATTTTTTACTTTTGTGGTTGGAGGGTTTTTGCAGTTTTTTTCGCCAATGACAGCTTTTTTGTTGTGGAGAATATTTAATTTATTGGTTAAGTTTAGTTTGATTTGGTTGATTTATAAAAAAATGGTTTTAGCAAAAACTAATAAGCAAAATTTGATGTTTGCTTTGTTTTTATTCTTAGCAAATTTCCCTCAGGCTCTAGAAATGTGGAACGGTCAATATCATTTTTTGCTTGATGCAGGTATTGTTATTTTCTTTTTATTTTTAAAGAATGATTTATTGGCTGCTCTTGGCTTGGTTTTAACTTTTATGGTTAAACCCATTACTATTTTGTGGTTGCCAGTTTTGGTGTTGCAGAAAAAAACTAAGATAGCAGTTTTAGGTGTTTTGATGTTTATCTTTTTATCATTGCCATTTTTATTAAATGGAGCTGGTCAGTATTATTTGACTAATTTAATTATTAGAATTGGTCAGCCGATAGGTGGCCCTCCAGGAGTGTTTACTTTAGACTCACTTTTGAGGTTTTGGGAGTTGGGTATTTATTTGAAATATGGTATTTATCTTAAGATTTTTTCATTGCTAATGATTATTTTTTTACAATGGAAATATAAAATTAGTCTTTGGAAAACTGCTTTTTTAATGACTTCTTTTTACCTTTTATTTTATGATTTGGTATTTGAATATCATTACACTACTGTAGGAACATTATTGGCTTTGGGTGTTATTTTTGATGATTTATTTAAAGAAAAAACTGCTAAAGTTTTGGCTGTGTTAAATATTTTGCCAACCCCATTTTTTTTAATGTATTTATTTCAGATAGGTACAAAAGGGCATTATGTAACTGATGGCGGTTGGAGTGTTTTGGTGTTGAGTAAAATTTTGCCGCTTATCTTTTTTAATTTGTATTTGATTATGGAAGTTTGTAAAAATAAAAAAAACATTAAAGAAGGGAACCCACTCTAAGTAGTGGGATTTTTTTATGAAAAATGATTCATATAAGAATGTGTTTGTTTCTAGAGCTGTTGCTAAGGCTTTACTTGATATTAAGGCGGTTGGGTTTGTTCCTGATGCCCCAATTCGTTTTAAGTCTGGAATTTTATCACCAGTGTATTTGGATAATCGTAGATTTCCCTTTTATCCCAAGCAGTGGCATACGATTATCGAAAGTTTTATTAAATTAATTGCAGAGAAAAATATTGAATTTGATGTGATTGCTGGAGTAGAAGCAGCAGGTATTCCTCATAGTGCTGGATTGGCTTTTGCAATGAATAAGCCATCAGTTTTTGTGAGAAAACAAGCAAAGGATCATGGTACAAAGAAAATGGTTGAGGGCGGTGATGTGGCTGGTAAGACTGTGCTATTGGTAGAAGATCATGTTTCTACTGGACTCAGTAGTTTGGCGGCTATTGAATCACTTAGGGAAGCTGGGGCTAAGGTTGAGATTTGTTTTGCTATTAGTGAATATGGTTTTACTGTGGCAGCAGAGGAGTTTTCAAAGCACAAAGCTAGGTTATTGAGTTTGGTAGATTTTCCAACTATTGTTGATGTTGGTATTGAGAATGGCAAGATTAAGCCAGATCAAAAACAAGTTATGTTGGATTGGATGAATGATCCAAAGGGTTGGGAACAAAAGTATCAGAGATAGGAATTAATTATGTTTGCACAAAAACTTGTTGCCGCTATTCTTGATAAGAATTCTAGGGTTTGTGTTGGTTTGGATCCAAGATTGGATTTGCTTCCTGAAATAATTAAACAAAATGCAATTAATAAATATGGCGAAACTTTGGAAGCAGCTGGTGAGGCAATTAAAAATTTTAATCGTGAGGTGATTGCTGCAGTAGCACCTTTTGTTCCAGTGATTAAGCCACAATTAGCTTTTTATGAGCAATACGGCGTTCCTGGTTTAATGGCTTTTGATGATGCAGTCAGGTTTGCTCATGAACACGGCCTATTGGTTTTAGCTGATGCTAAGAGGGGTGACATTGATTCTACTGCGCAGGCCTATGCCAATGCTTTTATTGGTCAGTCAAAAGTTTTTAGTTCTAAGACTTCAGTTTTTAATGTTGATGCTGTTACTATTAATCCTTTTTTGGGTGAAGATAGTTTGGCGCCTTTGATTAAAACTACTCAAGAATTTGGGAATGGTATTTTTGTATTAGTAAAGACGTCTAATCCTGGTAGCAAGGATTTGCAAGATCTTGTGGTTGATGGTGAAACTATTTCCGAGCGTTTAGCAAAAATGTTGCAGCAGCATATTCAACAAGAAAAGCTTTCGGTTGGTGAATATTCAAATGTTGGTGCGGTGGTTGGTGCAACTTTTCCTAAGCAGGCTGCTGTTTTAAGAAAGCTTCTTCCCAATTCATTCTTTTTGGTTCCTGGGGTTGGTGCTCAGGGAGGTTCAGTGCAAGATATTAGGGTGTTTTTTCAGCGCAATGGGCTTGGTGCTATTGTTAATTCTTCTAGGGGCATAGTCTTTCCTAGTGAAGCAAATGGTCAGAAGAATTATCTGGAGGTTATTGCGCAAAAGGCGAAGGGGCTTAGGGACGAAATAAACACCGTTGTCGGTGTTTAGATCTTAAATAATTATGGTGGAGATGGGGGGTAATGAACCCCCGTCCGTTAACTCACGTTTCGCCAACTTCTACAGACTTAGAAAATTTTTGGTTGTTTTTTAAGTGGAAATACTTTCAAACCATTCTTAAAAAACCTGCACAAATTCTTGGAGTAATGCTGTGCAATGGCATTACTTTGCACACGGACTGTGTTTCCACCTATGAAGTTCCGTCAGTGAGAGAGTCTTCATAGATGCCTAGTTAAGCGTAAAGCTTAGCTGGAGCTGCAAACATTGATTGGAAACCGGCGACGGCTTCGTTCACGAAGTTAGCAACTGTGCTGCGCATTGATTTGGCAGTTGTAATTGTTTGACTCTTTTTTACATCTTTTAGTCAAAGATGGTCTGCAATTGGTAAAGAGCGGTTACGTCGATGCAATACATCCCCATAACTGTAATCATTATATAGTTTATTTGATAATTAATCAAGATAAGAAGGTAAATAAAGTTTTAATCAATATCCTATATATATTATATTTTTCAATATTTTAGTGTATAATAATAGATCTCTTTTTTTCTGATACCTCATGGCCAAATAATCCTTAGGTTATTTGGCAATGGTGTGTCATTGGCGACGATCATTGGATCACTAAGGAGACAAAGGAGCTGAGAAAATGAATGTAATCTACTTCATTCTCATCTGGGCTGTTTTTTCAGCCATAGCTGGGGTAGCAATATCCCTGCTATTCCCGGCCATTGTATTTGGCTGGCTCATTTTCTGGTCTCTGGTCGGCGGAATTGTGATCTTTGCGATCGTAGTTTTGCTTACCAAGATCTAACCTTAGGGCGGTGTTTCAACACCGCCCTAAAAACTATATTTAACTGAAGTGATTTATTTGTTATAATCAACTCACAGAAATTGCGAGGGCACCTAGTTGCTTTCGCTCCCAAGTAACGATTCCTGGAAAAAAGGCCAGGATGGACACCAAGCCGAGCCGAAAGTAAGCAGGTGCTCTTTTATTAATAAAAGCAATGACTGAACAACCATTTTTTTCTCCAGAAACAATAGCTCTTATTATCGCTAGTCGAAGAAAAGAGCTCACTCCAATCATAATAGCTCTTTTGGGTTTTGATCCAGAACAAATAGATTTTATTGACCCAGAAAAGCCAACCGAGGAAATAGGTTATCAGGAGGAACCAGCTGGAGAAGATCCTTTTGAAGCGGTTAAGTTTAAGTTACATCGTTTATTAAAACTTTTTCAGCCAGAGTGGCCAGAAAATAAGGATTTGGTTTTTTATGCTTCTGATGTAGCTTTTACTGCCAATGGAGTAGCTTGTTATAAACCATCTAGGGCTGGAGATGAATTAAATGATATGGAAATGAAAAATGAATTGTTTTCTAGATACCAAAAACCATTTGATGCTATGTGGAACATTGCTTTTGGAGCTGCTGATAAAGATGGTGTGAGCATGGGCAATATTAAGATAAAAGCTAATTATCCAGGTTTAACAAAAGCTGAAATAGCTGAGAAATATAGTGCTGAAGCTAATCCTGGTTTGAAGTTAGTTGAAATAGGAATAGAAAAAGGGTTAATTTTTGAGCTTTATCTAGAAAATGATGAAGAACCGATTATTCTTAATGATGAAGCTGGCTATAAATTGATTAAACAGTTTATTGTTCAAAAATTGCCAACCATAGAAATGTTTGCTCATTTAATTCAAAGAGAAATTAGTCATCGGCCAGAAAGATATGGTTTGCTTATTCAAAGTTTTATTTCTTTGCAAAGATATTCTATTGCTTGGCAATCAGGGTATTTAATAGAAATAGGTCCTCCCAGTGATTCATCCCTCATGAGCTAGTGCGCAAAAGTTAATCGAACTTGGTTTTAAAGGGTAAATAATTTTAAGTACAGTTGATAAGGTGTTGCCGCTGGTGATAACGTCATCAATTAGAAGAATATTTTTGTTTTTAATTTCAATATTTGGTAAAAGTGAAAACATGTTTTTAGTTAGTTTTTTTCTAGTTTTTTCATCAGTAGTGGAAGCAAGATTTTTGGTATGAAAATTTTTCTTTAAAATTGGTAGATACGGTCTATTAATTAGCTTTGCTAGTTCTTGGGCAATTAATTCAGTTTGATCAAAACCTCTTTGCATTTTTTTCTTTGGATGAAGTGGAATTGCAGTGATAAAGTCAATGTTTTTGGAAAATTTCAAGTGTTTATAAAGTGTTTGTGCTAATTCTGGAGCTAGTTTGTAAACTCCTCGATATTTGTATGTTTTAATTACAGTTGAGAGTGGTGGAGTATAAAAACCTAGGATTAGAAAATTAATTTTAAAGTTTTGTAAGCTAGGTAATTTTGGAGTGAAGTAAATAAAATCAATTTTGTTTTGGCATTGTTGGCAAAAAGAATAATTTTCTTGTTGGCAAATTATGCAACATGGTGGAAAGATTTTTTCTATTAAAAGGTTGAAAGTTTTTAGCACTAACTTAAAGAAATAACATAAAATTATGACGGTAAAGTGGGCGATAGAGGATTCGGACCTCTGACCTCACGAATGTGAATCGTGCGCTCTAACCAGCTGAGCTAATCGCCCTGTTAATGGTCGGTATTATAAATCACTTTTTTGCAATTGCCTACGCTGTCTCAAGAAAATTTAAAAAAACGTATATAATGTGATCATTGCTATAAACGAAAGGAATTATGTCATTAAAAGATGATCTAACTACACAAATGAAAGATGCAATGCGCGCTCATGACGCAGACACTCTCGGAACATTGCGCTTAATTCTTTCTGAACTAAAAAACTTTGAAATTGACAATGGCCCACAAGATGATGCTGGGGTGCAAAAAATCATTGCTCGCATGATCAAGCAATGGAAAGACGCTACCAACGACTATAAAAATGGTGGCAGAGAAGATTTGGTGGCAGAAGCTGCTATCAAACTAGCTGTTCTAGAGAAATTTTTACCAGCTCAAATGAGCGAAGAAGAACTAAGAAAAATAGTTGAAGAAATAGTGCAATCTACACCCAACGCTCAACCAGGACCAGTAACTGGAATGGTAATGAAAAAAGTAGCTGGAAAAGCAGATGGCTCTATGGTGGCAAAAATAGTGAGAGAACTGCTTTCATAAAAACATGATTCAACAAACAAAAACTGTTGGTGAACTTTTAAAACTAGAGCGCGAAAAGCGTCATATCTCTCGATCTCAATTGGCTCAAGAAATCAGAGTCAAAGAAGTGTTTCTTCATGCTTTGGAAGAAAATCGCTTTAAAGACCTACCGGCCGCCGTATTTGTCAAAGGATACATCAAGGCCTATGCCAGAATCTTGCAATTCGACCCAGAACCAATGCTAGCATTACTTCGTAGAGACTTCATGGAAAGCGCCAAAGGAAAATTAGTTCCTCAAGAATTCCTCAAGCCAGTAATGAGAGGCTCTGCAAACTCATCAATTCGCTTTGTTTTATTTGGTGGTGTTGGAGTATTTTTAGCTATCTTCACCTATATCGTTTTGCGCTGGTACTCTTTTATTTCACCTCCAAAAATCTCGATTATTAGCCCAGCTGAAAACGCAGTTGTCTCTGCTCAAATATTAGTTCAAGGAGTTACGGAACCAGAAGCAAAAATCTTAGTTAATTCTCAACCAGTCTCTGTTCAAGCAGATGGCAGTTTTGAAACTAATATCACCCTACCCAATGAAGGCATGTCCACTATTACAATTGAAGCCACTGATCGCCAGGAAAAAAAGAATACCGAACAACGAACTGTCTTCGTCAGGTTTTAGACTTTGAGGAATATTTTTTTTCAGGTACGATAGAAGAACAAGGAGATTTTTATGGAAAATATTTTACCGACAGTTTTAGTAGTTATTTCGATTATTTTAACAATCATTCTCTCAGTAGTTGGTATTCAAATAATCTTAGTATTAGCAGAAGTAAAAAAGACTTTGAACAAAGTCAATACAACTTTAGACCAGGCAGAAGCAAAGATTAATTCTTTAATCTCACCATTGCAAAATTTAGGAGGCCTAGCCTCTGGCTTACAAACAGGAGTTAAAGTATTTGAATCTTTTACAGGTTGGTTAACTCAAAGAAGAAATGAAACCAAAAAAAAATAGTTACTCGCAAGAGAACTTTATGACTGGTTTTGCTGCTGGCATGGCTGCGGGAGCTATCGCTATGTATCTATTTGGTACCGATGAAGGTGAGAAACTTCGCGAAGACCTAAAAGATCATTGGCGTATTGCAGCTAAAGACTTGTTAGCTGAAGGAACAATCGAGGATGCAGAACAAGACCTTTGGGGAATTTTTAAAGAAATCCTAGATCAAGCTTCAGAACAAATTGAAGATCACGAACCAAATTTATTTTTGGCTGATCAAGAAAAAACAGCTGCAAAAACAAATCCTACCAAAAGAATTAGAAAAACAAAAACTCTGTTTAAAGGAGTTTGATCGAGCCTGGTATAATCTCTCCTATGCTAACTGCTTCTCAATTACGTCAAAAATATCTAAGTTTTTGTGAAAAAAACGGTCACGTCGTTATCCCATCATCTCCTCTGGTGCCAGAAAACGATCCAACCACTTTATTCACTGGCTCTGGAATGCAACCAATGATTACCTATTTATTAGGAGCCAAACATCCAAAAGGCACTCGTATTTCTGATTCACAAAAATGTTTTCGCTCTCAAGACATTGAAGAAGTCGGTGATAACCGTCACACTACTTTTTTTGAAATGTTAGGCAACTGGTCCTTGGGTGATTATTTCAAGAAAGAACAACTAAATTGGTATTTTAATTTTTTAACTAAAGAATTGGGCTTAGATCCAGAAAAGTTATTTGTAACTGTTTACCAAGGCAATGAAGAACTAGGAATTCCTCAAGACAATGAGGCTATTGAACTTTGGCAAGCAATTTTTGCTGAACATGGAATTGAAGCTAAGGTAATAAACAAAGCAGACCAAGTAGGAGCCCAAGACGGTAGAATCTTTACTTATGGCGACAAAAACTGGTGGTCAAGAGCTGGTGCTCCTAAAAACATGCCAATTGGCGAACCAGGGGGGCCAGACAGTGAAGTCTTTTATGATTTTGGTTCAGAACTAAAATTACATGAAAATTCTATTTGGAAAAATGAAGTTTGCCACGTCAACTGCGACTGTGGTCGTTACATGGAAATTGGTAACTCAGTTTTCATGCAATACCAAAAAACCAACAATGGCTTTGAACCTTTACCACAAAAAAACATTGATTTTGGTGGTGGCCTAGAGAGAACTCTAGCTGCTGTTATGCAAGACCCTGATGTATTTAACACCGATCTATTTTTACCAATGATAACCTTGTTAGAAAATATTTCTGGCAAATCATACAAAACCGACCCAACTTCTTTTAGAGTCATTGCAGATCACATGAGAGCCGCAGTAATGTTAATTGCAGATGGAGTTTTTCCTGGCAACAAAGACCAGGGATATTATGTTCGCAGGTTAATTAGAAGATCTGTGCGCTATGGTAAAAAACTTGGTATTAATCATGAGTTTTTAACTGATCTAGTGCCAAGCGTTATTGAAGTTTATCAAGACGCTTATCCCGTGGTAAAAACTAAGCAAAATGAAATTACCAATGTTTTAGCTCAAGAAGAAAAGAAATTCTTGCGTACCCTAGAAAAAGGTCTAAGAGAATTTGAAAAAAACCTTGAACAAACAAAGGTTCTAACTGCAGAACAAGCATTTAATCTTTATGAAACCTATGGCTTTCCTCTAGAACTATCGCTTGAAGAAGCTAAGACTCAAGGATTATCTTTAGCAGAACAAATTGAAACAGCATTCCAACGTATTAAAAAAGAACACGCAGACAAATCACGTACTGCCTCAGTTGGCAAATTCAAGGGTGGTTTACAGGATCACTCAGAAATAACAGTTAAATATCACACTGCCACTCATTTGCTTCATGCTGCTTTAAGACAAATCCTTGGTAAGGAAGTTTCACAAAAAGGCTCCAATATCACCGTAGAACGCTTAAGATTTGACTTTTCTTATCCACAAGCTTTGACCGTAGACCAATTAAAACAAATTGAAGATCAAATAAATAAATGGATAGAGCTAGATTTACCTATGCACAAACAAGTAATGCAAAAAGAAGCTGCTCTAAAAGCTGGTGCCTTAGCATTTTTTGTAGAAAAATACCCAGATGAAGTTAATGTTTATACTGTTGGCACTAATCCAACCAATGATTGGATTTCCAAAGAACTTTGTGGTGGCCCTCATGTAACTCATACAGCAGAAATTGGTCATATCGAGTTGTTTAAAGAACAAGCTGTTGCAGCAGGTGTGCGTAGAATTTATGCTCGCTTAACTATTTAGTTTCTCTGGTTCTCCTCTTTAATTCCATGCGAAACTTTGCTTTAATTAAGGCAGACGCAAATAGGCGTTTTGGTTGTGGTGACACAACCTTCAAACACAAAGGATCTATGGGAATTAATTTACCTTTTTTTGCTAAGAAAAAAGCAGCTGAACCTGAAAAGGAAGCTTTGCCTAATTCTTTCATTTGTATAATTTTTACTGATGCTGGAGTCAGAACTGCTTTTTGGAATATTGAAGCTGGAGAAGTAGTTGTTCAAAAAACATCAAGCTTAATAGCTTTTGAAAATGATGATGATGGAGTAATTGCTACAGACAAGGCCCTTGAGTTACTTGGGCCTGATTCGGAGCAAACAGAAGACGTAGTTTTCGGTTTTGATCCACATTGGGTTGATGACAATGGTTTGATTAAAGAAAAAAAACCATTTGTCAAAAAAGTTGCCGAGTCCTTACATCTTGAACCAGTGGGTTTTGTGATTGTCACTGATGCCCTAACCCAAGATCTAATCTCTAGAGATAAAAACATTTCCCAAATCTTGGTATATATCCAAGACAAGGCCTTGTCATTGATCTTGTTGAAAAAAGGTGACATTACTCAGCAAATTTCGGTTGGCAGATCAGAAGAAGTAGTGGGAGATATTGTTGAAGGCCTAGCTCGTTTTACTCTAGATAAAAGCGATGAGAATAAAGCTTATTTACCAGCAAAAATGGTTTTGGCATCATTAGTATTGGGAAACCAGGATCTCCAAGATGTTAGAACTAAAATTATTGGTTATAACTGGACAGAAGATCATCCTTTCATTCAAGCTCCATTAGTTGAGCAATATACTAGCAACCAAGTTTTAAAGGCCGTAGTTGAACAAGGTGGGGCTGCCATTGCAGAAGAGCGTGGGCTGTTGCCAGAAAAAAATATTGGTGGAGAATCGATTAAAAGAGAATTAGAAAAAGCTAACCCTGGAGATTTCGGTTTTGAAAGTGTAGAAACAGATTTAACTGGAGATAATTTTTCTGCTGTAGAAAAAGAAGAAAAACCGGTTGTTACAAGTTTTGGCGTTCCAATTACTAATGTTAATCTTCCAGAAGAAAAATCTCACAAAATCTCTTTATCAAAATCAGCTAAAGAAGAAAATGAGCTAGATGAAAGAAATAGCATTGTTGAGGCTAAAAAACAAACCTTTATGAGTAGATTATTTGCAAAGTACCAAAAAAGTCCTCATAAAAATGTAATTTTTGGTGGAATAGTTGGTGGTGTTTTGGCCTCAATTGGATTATTGGTTGGTGGATTGATTTTTTCATATAAGGTTGAAGTAACAGTGCAATTAGCTGAAAAAGTAATTACCAAGGATGTAGAAATAACAGTTGATCCTTATGCTGCCACATCAAATGTAGAGAAATTGATTCTAAGAGGAGAACTACAGACAGCTGAGTTTTCTGGTACAAAAGTAGCTGATGTCACAGGAGTTAAATTAGTTGGAGAAAAAGCAAAAGGCACAATTACGATTTTAAATAAGACTATTTCTCCAAAAACATTTTTTGCTGGCACTAGTTTCACCAATGGAGGTCAGCAGTTTACCTTGGATGAAGATGCTACCGTTGCTTCTGCTTCAGTAACTGAATCAGGAACAAGCGAAGTTAAAGATTATGGTCAATTAGATGTAAAAGTAACTGCGGCCAAGATAGGCGCAGAAGGCAATTTGGTAGAAGAAACTAATTTGAGTGTTGAAAATTTTGATACCGGCACCTATTCAGCCACAGTTAAAGAAACATTTACTGGTGGTTCAAGCAGGGAGGTAAAGGTTGTTTCTGCTGAAGATGCAGCTGGTCTTTTAAAAGATCTGAAAACAGAGCTATTCAATAAAGCTAAAGAAGATTTTGGTAATAAATCAGGCAATGGTATTTACTTTGTTTTAACTGGTAAACAAGTTGTGGTCAGCACTGATTATGGTGGGAAAATTGGTGAAGAGGCAGATCAATTGGCATTAGAATTAACCATGAAATTTGATGCAGTGAAATATTTATCTGAAGATATGCGCCCATTAATAGAGTCTTTGCTTAAAGAGGAAGTTCCAACTGGTTATTCTCTAGTTGATGATGAGCCGGGAATTGTTTCAGCACCAAAAGAAGAGGCAACTGGTTCAGCTAAGATTGTTTTGGCTGCAAGTGTTAGTACTAAAGCTTTGCCAGATTTTGATGTCAACAATGTGATTTCAACCCTACAGGGTTTGCCATTGGAAGCTATTTCTGGCAAGTTATCTGATAGAACAGAGATTGAATCTGCCTCATATCAAGTCAAACCAAGTTTGGCTAGAGCTCTAGTTTCGAAAGTTCCTAATGACAAGCAAAGAATTATTATTATTGTTAAAGAGAGAAAGTAATTTTTGGTGAAAAAGGCAAAGAATGAATCTTTATCAGCTCGTCAACGTCAGGATCTGGTAAAGGTTTATCGTGAGGCTTTGCAGGGTGGTATTTCTCTAGAAAAAATCGAGAAAAAAATTGAAAAACTCACTCAACGTTTTTTAGTTGCTGATAAAAAAGAAACTACTGAAGTTAAGCAAAAAGAAAAAAATTTTCGCCAAGCAATTCCTAGAATTGTTCGTTTTGGCGCTGGAATTCTACCCACTTTTCTTTTGCTAATGGGAATTGGTCTTGTAGGCAGTGCCACTTATCCAATCTTGGCATATTATGTTGCTGATGTTTCTCAAAACACTATTGAACTAAAAGCACCAATTCCTCCAGATCAAATTTTAGATTCCACACCTTTAGTTTTGGCTGATACCCAGGGTAATTCTGCTGAAGATTTTGGAAACACGGAAAACAATGATGGTCCAGTAATTCTTAATACAGCCTTGGACTACACAAATTTAAGCAATTGGTTTGAGGGTGATGTTCCTGAGTTTGTTAAAGACCAGGAAGCTCAACAGATCACAACCTATATTCTTAATATTCCAAAATTAGAATTAGAAAATGCCATTGTGACTGTTGGCGGCACTGATTTAAATCATAGCTTAATTCAATATCCTGGAACAGCTTTACCTGGTCAAGCTGGTTCTCCAGTAATTTTTGGTCATTCAGTGCTACGTCAGTTCTATAATCCTAAAGAAAGTAATCCCAGAAGATATAACTCAATTTTTAGTTATATTATGACTTTGGAAAAAGGTGACAAAATATATTTAACTGTTGAAGGTGTGAAATATACTTATGTTATTCAGAGTAAAACTGAAGTAAAACCAACTGATACGTATATTCTTTCTCAACGCTATGATACTAGACAACTTAAGCTGGTAACCTGTACCCCAGAAGGTACATATTTAAGGCGCGGAGTTATTACTGCTCAATTAGTGAAGAATTAGGATTGTTATTAAAAGGTGATTATGACAAAGGTTTTAGCAGTAGATTTTGGTACCAAAAGAGTTGGTTTGGCTATTTCCATGGGAACATTGGCTGTTCCTTTGAAAGTAATTCCCAATGATGAGTCATTGTGTTCTGAGATGGAGAAAGTACTTAGAGAAGAAAATGTTCAGAAAGTGGTGGTTGGTTTGTCAGAAGGAGAAATGGCTCATAAGACAGAGGAATTTGTTAAACACTTTTGTCCTCTTTTTGAACAAATAGAATTTGAATTTTTTGATGAAACTTTGAGTTCGAATGAGGTTGAGAAAAGACTCAATCAGGCAGGAATAAAGAAAGCTACTCGTTCTGGCCCCATCGATCATTTTGCTGCTGCCTTGATTTTGGAAAATTGGATAGAACAGACTGGTTTTAAAGGTTAGGTTTGATTCACTTTATATGTGTTTTAGCTTGGTGCAAGGCAAAGATTTGTCCAATGTGCTACACTGGTTGCTTACAAAAGCGAAAGCCTAGTTTATGACACATAAAAAACGTATTTTCCGTAAAAGATTTTTCTTGTTAATTCCTCTTTTTTTGGGATTAATGTTGATTTCTGCTTGGTTGTTTTTCTTAACCTTAATTAGCCCACTAGATTTAGCTCAAACCCAAACCCAAACTTTTGTAATTCCTAAAGGACAAGCGGTTGGTGTAATAGCTAATCGTCTACAGGAAGCTGGGTTAATTAAAAATGCTTTAGCCTTACGTTTTATTGCCAAAAAAGATGGTTTGGCTAACAAGATTCAAGCAGGCAGCTTTGATCTTTCTCCTAGTATGTCTACAGAGGAAATTGCTCATGAATTAACCCAAGGTACCTATGATCTTTGGATTACTATTCCAGAAGGCTGGAGACGAGAAGAGATCGCTGATAGTTTGGCAAAGCAAGAACTCGAAGCTTTTTCTAAAGAAGAATTTCTTAGTTTGACTGTTGGTCAGGAAGGGAAGTTATTTCCAGATACATATTTGGTTCCTAGACAAATTTCTACTGATCAATTGGTGAGAATGTTAAAACAAACTTTTGAGAAAAAAATTATTAAAGGTTTGGAAAAAGATTTTGGAGCAAGTAAATATTCTCTTAATCAGGTTATTACCATGGCCTCAATTGTTGAAAGAGAGGCTAAGGGTTATGAACAAATGAGAAGAGTAGCTGGTGTGTTATGGCGTAGAATTGAAATAGGTATGGCTTTGCAAGTTGATGCCAGTTTGCAGTATGTTAAGGGTTATGATTCTGCTCAAGATTCTTGGTGGGTAACTCCAACTGCAGAAGATAAAAAACTAACCTCAGTTTATAACACTTATAAATTCCCAGGGTTACCTCCTGCCCCAATCGCTAATCCTGGTTATGATGCAATCAAAGCTACGCTAAATCCAATTGATAATGGTGACCTATTTTATATTCACGATCAGGCTGGAGAGGCTCATTTTGCCCAGACTCTTGAACAACATAATGCCAACGTGGATAAATACTTGCGAAAGTAAGATAAATCTGTTAGAATCGCCAGTTATTGCGTGATGGCTTGAGAAAGAAAGTCGTTCTTTCGTTTTTCTGTTTCAAACCATAACAAATAATAACGGAGCTTTGGGGTAATGACAGATTACCGCAAAGCAACAAAAAAAGAAATATCTATTCTGCAGAATGATTGGCCACAACAATCACACCGTATAAGCGTTTTGAAAAACTAGAGACTACTCTCAGGAGTACGTCTCTCTTTTTGTCTGTCAAGCTAAGCCTAAGATCTCTCGAGGAAAATCCTCTTGGGATCTGTACGAGTTAATTAGAGAGAAGGAAAACTTTATGTCACAGCCGATTCGCCAAAATTGGGGAAAACAACACAAGGTCTTGCCAGAACTTGATCTTATCAAACTACAAAAAGATAACTATCAATGGTTTCTTGAAAAAGGCATTTTAGAATCTCTCCAAGAAGTTAACGGCGAAAAAGGCATTGAAGATTTTACCGGTAAAAACTGGTCTCTTTCATTTGGTGCATATCGTTTTGGTTTAGCAAAATATACTCCCTCACAAGCAAAAACAAAGTCTGTTTCTTACGACATGCCTCTTTATGTCGAAGCAACTTTATTCAACAAAAAAACTGAAGAAGAACAAACTCAAGAAGTTTTCTTAGGCGATATTCCTATGATGACTGATGTGGGTACTTTCATTATCAATGGTATTGAACGTGCCATTATTACTCAATTAGTTCGTTCTCCAGGTGTATTTTTCTTAGGTGATGAAGATCCGGGTACTCGTCGTGTCTTATATCGTGCTGAATTACGTCCTTTACGTGGTTCTTGGCTTGAAGTAAACGTGGGTCGTCGAGATGTGATTACTGTCAAAATCGATCGACGTCGCAAAATGCCAGTAACTGTGCTTTTGCGCGCCTTGGGTTTTGAATCCAATGATGAGATTAAAGCATTACTCAAAGATGTTTGTGACAAAGATCAATATAATCTTTTAGAAAATACTTTACAAAAAGATGCTACCAGCAACCAAGCTGAAGCTTTAATTGAAATTTATGAAAAAATGAGACCTGGTGAGCCAGCTGTTCTCGAAACTGCTAAAGAATATCTTTCTCAATTATTCTTTGATTCTCGTCGTTATGATCTTGGTACAGTAGGCCGTTATAAGCTCAATCGTCGTTTAAAAATTAATGTTGATGAAAATTCTACTGTTTTGACTACTGAAGATATCGTCGCTGCAGTTCGTTACCTAATTGCTTTACAAAATGGTGTAGGTAAAACAGATGATATTGATCATTTAAGCAATCGTCGCGTTCGTCGTGTCGGTGAATTAGTTCAAACCAGTGCTTTTCGCATTGGTTTAATTCGTTTAGAGAGATCTATCCGTGAAAAAATGTCTTTAACTAAGACTGATGAAACTTTAACTCCAGCCGCTTTGGTTAACGCCAGACCATTAATTGCTACTATTTCTGAATTTTTCCGTCGCAATAGATTGTCAGCTATTTTAGATCAAACTAATCCTTTATCTGAAATTGACAATTTACGCAGACTTTCAGTGATGGGTACTGGTGGTGTAACTAGAGAGCGTGCATCGTTCTCTATGCGTGATATTAATGCATCACAATATTCTCGTATTTGTCCAGTTCGTTCTCCAGAAGGTCCAAACATTGGTTTGGTAACCTACTTAGCTCTCTATGCCAAAATCAATGATTTTGGTTTCTTAGAAGCTCCATACTTTAAATTAGAGAAAAAAGGCGATAAAGTTCGGGTGAATTACGATGAAATTTTCTATTTAGCAGCAGATGCTGAAGAAGATTACAAAATCACTCATGCCAGTATAAATATTGATGAAAAAGGTTTCATTCAAGATGAATGGGTATCCATTCGTCATATGAACCAATTCATTGAAGGTCCTATCAATGATGTTGAATACATTGATGTTATTCCACGTCAGGTTATTGGTACTTCAGCTTCTTTGATTCCTTTTATTGCTCATGATGAAGCCAACCGTGCTTTGATGGGTACTCATATGCAATGTCAGGCAGTGCCTTTGGTTCGACCTCAAGCTCCAATTGTTGGTACTGGTATGGAAAAAGCAGTTTCTACTTCCATGAACCACTCTGTTGCTGCTCAATTTGCAGGTGTAATCGAATATGCAGATGCTCAAAAAGTTGAACTTAAAATTGATAAAGCAGACTACAAAGCTGCTGAGGCTTTCTTTGCTCAAAAGACTGATGAACATTCTGAATATAGTAAGGGTGTAATTACCTATCACATTATTAAGTTCGAAAGAACTTCTCAAAGTACTTGTTATTCTCAAACAGTGGCAGTTAAAGCTGGTCAAAAAGTTGAAAAAGGCGACATCCTTATCGATGGTCCAGCAGCTGATGAAGGAGAATTATCATTGGGCACTAACTTATTAATTGCTTATGCTTCTTTTGATGGCTTGGGCTACGAAGATGCTATCGTAATTTCAGATCGTTTGGTTAAAGATGATTCATTAACTTCAATTCAGATTAATGAACATAAATCAAAGGTCATGGATACTCGTCTTGGCCCTGAGGAATTAACTAATGATATTCCTAATGTAAGTGAAGCTTTCTTGAGTAATTTAACCATGGAAGGTATTATCCGCGTTGGAAGTCAGGTAAATTCTGGCGATATCTTGGTTGGTAAAGTTGCTCCAAAAGGTGAGACTGAACTTTCTCCAGAGGAGAGATTGCTTAGAGCAATTTTTGGTGAAAAATCCAAAGAAGTTCGTGATACTTCACTACGTTTACCACATGGTGAAACTGGAACTGTTATTGATGTTCAAGTTCTTGATCGTGACCTTGGAGATGAATTAGATCCAGGTACTTTAAAAGAAGTTGTCGTTAAAGTCGCTCAAATGCGTAAGATTAGAGTTGGTGATAAGTTAGCTGGACGCCATGGTAACAAGGGTGTTATTTCAAAAGTAGTGCCTATTGCTGACATGCCTCATCTAGAGGATGGTACTCCAATTGATATTATCATTTCACCTTTATCAGTTTTGGCTCGTATGAATCTTGGTCAGCTTTTGGAAGCTCACTTGGGTTGGGCAGCACAAAAACTTGGTTATAGAGTTGCTATCCCAGCTTTTGAGAGAATCGATGAAAGTAAGATTTGGAGTGAATTAGAGCGTGCTGGTTTACCGGCATCTGGTAAAGTCCAACTTTTTGATGGTCGCACAGGTGAATCTTTCTTAGAACAAACAGTGGTTGGTATCGGATACATGTTGAAACTTAGTCACATGGTCGAAGATAAGACTCATGCTCGTTCTACAGGTCCATACTCTCTAGTGACTCAACAGCCTTTGGGTGGTAAAGCTCAAATGGGTGGACAGCGTCTTGGAGAAATGGAGGTTTGGGCTTTGGAAGCACATCGTGCAGCTCATGTTCTTCAAGAAATGTTGACTATTAAATCTGATGATGTTCGTGGTCGTGCTAATGCCTTTGAGGCCATGGTTAAGGGAGATGATATTCCAGCTCCTTCTGTGCCAGAGTCATTCAAAGTTTTAATGCGTGAACTGAATTCTTTAGGTTTAACTGTTAATCCAATTGATTCTGAAGAAGTGGAAGAGGATGAAGGTCCTGTTGAACCACTATCTCCAGACGAGATTCCAGATGATCCTGAAGAAATTCCAGAAGAATCTTCTGAAGAAGAAGGTGAAAGTGATGAGGAAACTCCAGAGGGAGAAACCCCAGAAGAGCCAACTGATTTAGAAGAAGAAGCTACTGATGAAGAAGGAGGAGAATCGTAAATTTTTTACGGAGGACACACTATGAAAAACATAATTGATTTTTCCGCTCTACAAATTAAAATTGCTTCTCCAGACGAGATTCTTTCTTGGTCACATGGTGAGGTAAAGAAACCAGAAACAATTAACTATCGTTCTTTAAAACCAGAAAAAGATGGTCTTTTTGATGAGAAAATCTTTGGTCCAGTTAAAGATTATGAGTGTTATTGTGGTAAATACAAACGTATTCGCTATAAAGGCATTGTTTGTGATAAATGTGGTGTTGAAGTTACTCAAGCTAAGGTGCGCCGTGAGCGCATGGCCCACATTGAGTTGGCTGCTCCAGCTGCTCATATTTGGTTCTTTAAAGGTGCTCCATCTAAGCTTTCTTTATTACTAGATATTTCTCCACGTAATTTAAACTCTATTATGTATTTTTCCCAATACATAGTTCTTGATATAGATGAAGATGAGAAAAAAGAAGTTAGCGATAGATTAGAAGTTAATTTGGTTGCAGCTCAAGATGAATTAAGAGAAACAGCTGAAAAAGATGTTTTAAAGATTCAAGAACAACTTGATAAAGATGTTACAACTCTTAAAGAAAAAGTTAAGAGCAAAGAAACATTACAACTCAAGCTCGAAGAGCTCAAACTAAAAGCTAAACAAAACCTTTCTAATGTCAAACAACAATTAGAAGTTCAATTGGAACAAACTTCTGAAATCTATAAAACCATTAAGACTTTGGTGAAGAAGATTAAAAAGCAAAGTGTTTTGAGTGAAGATGAATATCTTAAACTCGATGAATACGATGCCGCTTCTCACCTAAGAGTTGGTATGGGTGCTGAAAGCATTCTAGAGCTTGTTAAACAAGTTGACTTAGATGTTTTAGTTGAGCGTTTACGCGGAGAAATGATTGAGAGCAAAGGAGCTAAACGTCTTAAAGCTACCAAGAGATTGCGAGTGATTGAAGGTTTGAAAAAAGCCAATATCAGTCCAGAGTCGATGTTCTTAACTATCTTGCCAGTTTTACCAGCAGACTTACGTCCTATGGTGCAACTTTCTGGTGGTCGCTTTGCCTCTTCAGATCTTAACGATCTTTATCGCAGAGTTATTAATCGCAACAATCGTTTGAAACATTTGATTTCTTTTGGTGCTCCAGAAATTATTTTGCGCAATGAAAAGCGCATGCTTCAAGAAGCTGTTGATTCATTAATTGATAGTAGTCAAGCTCGTCAAACCAGACGTAGATCCAATCGCAGACCTTTGAGATCTCTCTCTGAAATGTTGAGAGGTAAACAGGGTCGTTTCCGTCAAAACTTACTTGGTAAGCGCGTAGACTATTCAGGTCGTAGTGTTATCGTTGTCGGTCCAGAATTACAACTTGATCAATGCGGTTTGCCAAAAGATATGGCTTTGGAAATGTTCAAACCATATGTTTTGCGTGAATTAATTGTTCAAGGAGTAGCTCCTAATGTTAAGAGTGCTCGTCACTTAGTTGATCGTAGAGAACCAGAGGTTTATGATGTTTTGGAAAAAGTTACGGCTAATCACCCAGTGATTTTGAACCGTGCCCCAACCCTTCATAAGCTTGGTATGCAAGCTTTCTATCCTCAGTTAATTGAAGGAAGTGCTATCCGCTTACATCCTTGTGTATGTTCTGGATATAACGCTGACTTTGATGGTGACCAGATGGCTGTTCATGTACCTTTGACCAAAGAAGCTCGTAAAGAAGCTGAAGAATTAATGATGGCTACTCATAATTTGTTGAAACCAGCAAACGGTGAGCCTATCACCGTGCCAAATAAAGAAATGGCTATGGGTGTGTATTATTACACCTCCATTGATGAGAAGCTTGAAAAATTGCCAACCATCTTTGCTTCTAAAGATGAGGCATATCATGCTTTCCAAATTGGTTTAGTCAATTTACGCCAACCTATTACTGTGCGTTTGCCAGAGGTTGGTATTTTGGTTACAACCATTGGTCGCATGCGCTTTAATGATCTTATGCCAACTGGCGTTGCTTATGTAAATGCACCAGTTAAAGCAAAAGATATTAAAGAATTGATTACTCGCGCTATCGAAACCTATGAGGATTCAGAAGTTGCTCGTTTAATTGACTCAATTAAGAATCTTGGTTTTGAAGCTGCAACTAGATCTGGTTTATCAGTATCTGTGACTGACTGTCGTATGATTGATGAAAAACCAGCTATCGTTGATAAAGCTAATAAGCGTGTAGAAGCAGTTCAGGAGAGTTATTTCCAAGGTTTGATTACTGACGAAGAACGTCGCAGAAAATCAATTGATGTTTGGATGCAAACAACTGATGAATTAGCTGAAAAAACTTGGAATTCATATGATAATGATAATGCTGTAAAAATCATGATCGACTCTGGAGGTACTCGTGCTTCTAAAGATCAGGTTAAGCAGCTAGCAGCCATGCGTGGTTTAGTAGTCGATCCATTGGGTAATATCGTGGAAATGCCAACTAAGTCTAACTTTAGACAAGGTTTGACAATTTTCGAATACGTTACTTCCGCTCGTGGTTCTCGTAAGGGCTTAACAGACTCAGCTATCAAAACTGCTGATGCTGGTTATTTAACCAGACGTTTGAGCGATGTTTCTCATGATGCCATCATTCGTATGGAGGATTGTGAAACCACCAAGGGTATTGAGATTTCTAAAGAGCATCGTCGTGACGCATTTTATAACCGTCTCATTGGTCGCTTCTTAGCTGAAGATGTCAAAGACGGCAGAAAAGTAATTGCCAAAAAAGGTGATATTGTTAATGACGAATTAGCCAAGATTTTTGATACCAATGAAGCAATTGAGTCAGTCGTGATTCGTTCACCATTAACTTGTGAAGCTCGCCGTGGTTTGTGTCAAACTTGCTATGGTTGGGATTTCTCAACCAGAGAAAAAGTTGAGATTGGCGTACCAGTTGGTGTAATTGCTGCTCAATCTATTGGTGAGCCAGGTACTCAGCTTACAATGCGTGTTAAACACTCTGGTGGTATCGTTGGTCTTGACGTTACCCAGGGCTTACCTCGCGTAGAAGAGTTACTTGAAGCTCGTAATCCAAAATTACCTGCAGTTATTGCTCGTATTGGTGGCAAAGTGAAAATTGAAGAAAATGATGAAGAAAAGATCATCACCATTACTTCAACCACTCCTCCAACCGAAGAAGAGCAATATAACGTTCCTTCTAATGTTGCAATCATTGTTGAGAATGGTGATTTGGTTCATCCAGGTCAATTGTTAACTGCTGGTGGAGCTGATATCCAAGAGCTTTTGCAATTACAAGGTATGCTTTATGCTCAACAACATATTATTAGCCAAGTGCAATATGTTTATGAGTCTCAAGGTATCTCAATTAATGATCGTCACTTTGAAGTAATCGCTCGTAAGATGGGAGATAAAGTTCGCATCGAAATGAGTGGTGATACTGAGTATTTAACTGGAGAAATTTCAGAACGCAGTCGCTTTATGGCTGTTAATGATGAAACTATGGCTGCCGGCGGTGAACCTGCTACTGCTAAAGTCCTCTTGTTGGGTATTACCAGGTCTTCATTGTTCACTGATTCTTGGCTTTCTGCTGCTTCATTCCAACACACTAAACATGTGTTAACTGACGCTGCATCTGCTGGAAAGATCGATACACTCAGTGGTTTGAAGGAAAACGTTATCATCGGTAGATTAATTCCTACCAGTGAGGAACGAGCTAGAGAAATGTAAAATTAATTGTGGGGTTGTAACATCGAGTGGTAAAACTTCACTCGCCATGTTACAATCCCACAATCCGAAATTGAAAAAAGGAAGAAAGTAAATAAGATTTATGCCTACAATTAATCAACTCATTCGAAAGGGAGGAAGAACCGACCGATCCAAGCGCATTAAAGCTACTGCTTTGCGTCGTGCCTTCAACTCTTTGACTGGTAAACCAGTTAAAGCCATGAGCCCTCAGAAGCGTGGTGTTTGTACCGTGGTTAAAACCATGACTCCAAAAAAACCAAACTCAGCTTTACGCAAAGTTGCTCGTGTCCGTCTTTCAAATAGAATGGAAGTTACGGCATACATCCAAGGTGAAGGTCATAACCTCGCTGAGCACAGTGTAGTTATGGTTCGTGGTGGACGTGTTAAAGATCTTCCAGGTGTGAAATATCATATCGTTCGTGGTAAATATGATTGTGCTGGTGTCACTGACCGTAAAACCAGTCGCAGTAAATATGGTGTGAAAAAGGGAAAATAAGGCATGAGAACAAAGAAAGCAAAACTTCGTGAAGTCGCTCCAGACGCCAAATATGGTTCAGTCTTGGTAGCTCGTTTAATTCATCGCTCAATGAGAGATGGCAAGAAATCTGTGGCTCAAAAACAGGTTTATGCAGGTCTTGAATTTGCAGCTGAAAAATTAAATAAAAAGCCAGTTGAAGTCTTAGAAGAAGCTCTTAAGAATATTACTCCTCAAATGGAAGTTCGTTCTCGCCGTGTTGGTGGTGCTTCTTATCAGGTTCCTATGCCTGTTCAACCAAGAAGAGCTTCGTCTTTATCTCTTCGTTGGTTAGTTCTAGAATCAAACAAACGTTCTAACAAAGAATATCATTCTTACGCAGAAAAATTAGCTGCAGAAATTCTCGATTCCATTGAAAACACCGGTGGTGCTATTGAAAAGAAGTTATCCTCTCACCGTATGGCTGAGGCTAACAAGGCTTTCTCACACTTCCGTTGGTAGAAACATGGAAACCTTCCTTATTCCTGGCAGGGGAATCTTTTTGCTTTAAGTAAAAAGAGCTGGTTGGTATGAATAGTTTCTTTAATCTAATTAATAGTAAAAAGGTAAAACATTTATGTCAGACAAAAGCGCAAATAAAAGAGTTCCTCTAGAGAGAGTGAGAAATATTGGTATTATTGCTCATATTGATGCTGGTAAAACTACCACTACCGAGCGCATTCTTTTTTACACAGGTCGTAACTATAAAATTGGTGAGGTACATGAAGGTGCTGCAACCATGGACTGGATGGAGCAAGAACAAGAACGTGGTATTACCATTGTGTCTGCTGCTACCACCGCTTTTTGGAAGCCATATTTTGAAACCAATCTTTCAAGTGAAGAATATCGTTTTAATATCATTGATACTCCGGGTCACGTAGACTTTACTGCTGAAGTAGAGCGTTCTTTACGTGTACTTGATGGTGGTGTGACAGTACTAGACGCTTCTGAAGGTGTACAGTCCCAATCAGAGACTGTTTGGCGTCAGGCTGACAAATATAATGTTCCTCGTGTTTGTTTTGTTAATAAAATGGATAAATTAGGTGCTGATTTCTTGGCTACTGTCCAAGATATTAGAGATAAATTTGGTGTTGTTCCAGCTGTAATGGTTTTACCAATGGGATCTGAAAATGATTTTAAGGGTGTAATTCAATTATTAGAGCGCAAAGCTTTATTCTGGAAAGATCATGCCGCTGCTACTGAGCCAGAAATTATGGAAGTTCCAGAAGAATACAAAGCTCAAATGGAAGAGATGCGTGCAGCTTTGGTTGAATCAATTGCTGAAACTGATGATGTAATTATGGAAAAATTCTTTGCAGAAGAAGAAATTTCTGTTAATGAACTTAAGTCTGCTCTTCGTAAAGCTGTTATTAGTTATAAGTTAGTTCCAGTTTTTGCTGGTTCTTCTTTGAAAAATACTGGTATTCAAGTTTTGCTCGATGCTGTAGTTGAATATCTTCCCTCTCCAAATGATATCGAACATATTACTGGTCTTAAGCCAAATACTGAAGAAGAAATTACTCGCAAGTTAGTTTCAGAAGAAAAATTTGCTGGTTTGGCTTTCAAAATTCAAACTGATCCTCACGTAGGTAAGTTAACTTTCTTCCGTGTTTATTCTGGTGTTTTGAAATCTGGTAGTTATGTTTATAACTCTACTCGTGATGAAAAAGAGCGTGTGGGTCGTTTGCTTCTTATGCATGCAAACAAGCGTGAGGAGATTGACGAAGCTCGCGCTGGAGAAATTGTTGCTATCGTAGGTCTTAAAGAAACTAAAACTGGAGACACTCTTTCTGACGAAAATGATCCAATTGTTTTGGAAGGTATTACTTTTGCAGAGCCAGTTATTTCTTTGGCAATTGAACCAAAAACCAAGTCTGACCAAGAGAAAATGGGCTTAGCTTTGAATAAACTTTCAGAAGAAGATCCTACTTTTTCAATTAAAGTTGATCATGAAACTGGTCAAACTGTGATTGGTGGTATGGGTGAATTGCATCTAGAAATCATCGTTGATCGTATGAAACGTGAATTTAAAGTTGATGCTGATGTAGGTGCTCCTCAAGTAGCTTATCGTGAAACTATTACTCAAGCAGCCAATGGTGAAGGTAAATACATCAAACAAACTGGTGGTCGTGGTCAATATGGTCATGTATTGCTTAAAGTTGAGCCACAAGATCGTGGTACTGGCTATGAATTTGTAAATGCTATTACTGGTGGTGTAGTGCCTCGTGAATATATTGAGCCTACCAATAAAGGTATTAAAGAATCTCTTGAGAGAGGTTTCTTGGCTGGTTATCCAATGACCGATATTAAAGTTACTCTTTATGACGGTTCTTATCATGACGTTGACTCTAGTGAACTTTCCTTTAAGATGGCTGGTTCTTTGGGTATGCGTGAAGCCATGAAGACTGCAGGAATGGTTTTAATTGAACCTATTATGAAACTAGAAGTTTCGACTCCTGAGGAATTTATGGGTGATGTGATTGGCGATCTTGGTAGTAAAAGAGCTCAGATTCAAGGTACTACCAATCGAGGTAAGGCAGTGATCATTACTGCTCTTGTTCCGTTGGCAGAGATGCAAGGCTATGTTACAATCTTGAGAAGTATGACCCAAGGTCGTGCTAGTAGTGTGTTGTTGCCAAGTCATTATGACGAGGTGCCAAAAAGCATTACTGAAAAGATCGTAGAAGAGCGCAAGGGAACAAACGTTCGCTAGTGTGTTCATTTGTTTTTATTAGTAGTAAGAAGTAGTAAAAGAAAAAAAGTACAAACAAAAAAAGGAGAATTATGTCTGACGGTTCAAAATTTGTCCGCAACAAACCTCACGTTAATATTGGTACTATTGGTCACGTTGACCATGGTAAAACCACTTTAACCGCTGCTATTACCACAACTTTAGCAGCTAAAATCCCAAGTCCAATCAACAAGGCTATGGGTTATTTAGATATCGATAACGCTCCAGAAGAAGCTGCTCGTGGTGTTACTATTAACATTTCTCACCTCGAATACGAAACTGAAAAGCGTCACTATGCTCATATTGATGCTCCAGGTCATGCTGACTACATCAAAAATATGATCACTGGTGCTGCTCAAATGGATGGTGCTATCTTGGTAGTTGCTGCCACTGATGGTCCTATGCCACAAACTCGTGAGCACATTCTCTTGGCTAACCAAGTGAACGTTCCTAAGCTTATCGTAGCTTTGAATAAATGTGACATGGTTGATGATGCAGAGCTTCTTGATTTAGTTGAAATGGAAGTTCGTGAGCTTTTGAGCAAATATGGTTTTGATGGTGACAACACTCCAGTTGTGCGTGTTTCAGCATTAAAAGCATTGGAAGGTGATTCCGCTGCTCAAGATCAAGTCATGGAACTCATGAAACAAGTTGATGAGTACATTCCAAACCCAGTTCGTGATCTCGACAAGCCATTCTTAATGCCTGTTGAAGATGTCTTCTCTATTAAGGGTCGCGGTACAGTGGCTACTGGTAGAATCGAATCAGGTAGAGTTAAAGTAGGTGAAGAAATCGAATTAGTTGGTTTCAAAGACACTACTAAATCTACTGTTACTGGTGTGGAAATGTTCCGTAAAATGCTCGATGAAGGTCAAGCTGGCGACAACGTCGGTATTCTTCTTCGCGGTATTGATAAGGATGCTATTCAACGTGGTCAAGTTTTAGCTAAACCAGGTAGTATTACTCCTCACGCAGAATTTGATGCTGAGGTTTATATTTTAAAGAAAGAAGAAGGCGGTCGCCACAAACCTTTCTTTACTGGTTATAAACCACAATTTTATATCAGAACCACTGACGTCACTGGTGAGATTACTCTTCCAGATGGTGTAGAGATGGTTATGCCTGGTGATAACGCCAAGATGCATGTTAAATTAATTGCTCCAGTAGCTGTTAATGAAGGCTTGCGCTTTGCTATCCGTGAAGGTGGCATTACCGTAGGTGCTGGTGCTATTACCAAAGTGACTAAATAATAGTTACTTTTATAAAGCAAATAAGAAAACCCCGCTGTTAAAGGCGGGGTTTTTGGTTAGTTATTCAATTATTAATATTTAGATTGGTGATAAAATCACTTTATTGTTTCTTCTCAAGATGTTTGATATAATATACGTTCTCGAGTGACAGGCGAGAGCTACGATTTTTCTAGGACGCAGATTGCATGGATTTCCAGGCAAATTAGCCCTATACATATCGTGGATTTTTAGATATAATCACGCCCTGTGATTTTAAAATACCTCTGGAGATCCAGAGAAAAATGTTGGGTCTTAAAATAGAGATCGAATATATAAAAAGTACATATAACTATGGCAAAAAGCACTGGAACACAAACCGCTTACAAAATTAGAGTTCGCTTAAAATCTTACGATCATCGCGTCGCAGATGAAGCAAGTCGAAAAATTTTGCAAACAGCTTTGTCAACCGGAGCTAAAGTAGTGGGACCAGTCCCATTACCTACTCACAAGAAATCTTTTACAGTTTTGACTTCACCTCATTCTGATAAAAATGCTCAAGAGCATTATGAAATCAGAACTCATAAAAGATTAATTGAAATAGTCAATCCAACTAATAAGACGATTGACTCTTTAATGCATTTGGAATTGCCCGCAGGTGTGGACATCCAAATTAAAATGTAACAAAGTAAACAAATGAGTTAGGTGAGGGCAAAAGAGGCCCTCACTACTTTTTTGTAAAAGAGTTTTGAAAAAAAGAAATTGGAAACACGTATGTTAGACGCAATCTTTGCTACCAAGCTGGGCATGACACAAGCCTGGTCTAAGAACGGAAAGAGATTGGCAGTAACCAAGTGTAAGGTACAACCTAACGCTGTTGTTGGTCAAATTGAGACCAAAGTTACTGACAAATCCTCCCGAACTTGGAAAAAATTACCTCAAACAATTATTGAGGTTGGTTTTGGTACCAAAAAACTTAAGAATGTAGACAAACCTCTTCGCACTCGCCTAGAGAAGAGCGGTTTTGCTATGGGTGTTGCTCAAGTCAAGGGTATTAAATATGACGCTAACACAGAGTCTCCTTTAAAAATTGGAGACTCTATTGCTTTAGAGCAAGTTTTGGAAGTTGGAGATATTGTTAAAGTTCAAGGTATTACCAAAGGACGAGGTTTTGCTGGTGCAGTGAAGCGATGGGGTTTTCATGGCGGACCAAAAACTCATGGACAATCTGATCGTGAAAGAGCAGTTGGTTCTATTGGTGCTGGTACTTCTCCAGGACACGTATGGAAAGGCAAGAAAATGCCTGGACATTTTGGTGTTGATGCCAGAACCGTTTATGGTTTAACCGTCTTATACATTGATAAAGCTAATCAAGAATTATGGCTTTCTGGCCCAGTCCCAGGATTTAATTCCAGTTCAATTCGCATTGAGAAAACTGGCAAGAAAAAAAATGTTGATTTGGATTTAGCTTTAATTGGTTTGCAAATTGAAAAAAATGAAACTGCTCCTGTAGAAGAAGTTCAAGCTGTTGAAACTCAGGAGGTGCAAGAATAACTATGAAATTAAATGTAATTACCGCTACTAGCAAAAGCAGCACTATCGAAGTTAGTGATGATATTTTTGCTCAAAAAAGCAATCCAACCTTAATTGCTCAAGCAGTGAGAGTTTATCTTTCTAACTTGAGACAAGGTACTAGTAAAACCAAAACCCGTTCCAACGTTGCTCGTACAAAAGCAAAATGGTACAAACAAAAGGGTACTGGTAATGCTCGACATGGTTCCAAAAATGCTCCTATCTTTGTAGGTGGTGGCGTTTCTCATGGTCCAACAGGACTTGAAAATTGGACCAAAGCTTTATCTCGCAATATGAAAGCTCAAGCTCTTCGTGTTGCTTTGAGTATGCAAGCTGAAAAAATTGTTGTCACTGACAATCTAAATAGTTTGAGCGGCAAAACCGCTGAAGCTGTTAAGATCTTAAATAAGATGATTGACAACCCAGGAAGAATTTTGGTTGTTTTAGCTGAAAACAACGGTTTATTACGTCGCAGTTTAGATAATGTAGAAAAAGTTTTAACAGTTCCAGTTTTGGAAGTTAATGCTTTGCAGATTGCATCTGCCGATACCGTTATTTTTACCAAAGACTCTTTAAAAGCTATTGAAGCTCGTTTAGCTCGTTCCAAAGCAGTTGCTAAGGAGGAGAAATAATCATGAATCAATTTGTAATTCGCAAACCAGTTATTACTGAAAAAACTCTTCAAAGAGCAAACTTAGAGAATATTTATACTTTTGAAGTAGCTCGTACTGCAGACAAAAATAAAATTAAAGCTGCAGTTGAAGAAATGTACAGTGTAAACGTAATTGATATTAACACCGTAATGCGTCCAAAAAAATCCAGACGCACTGGTCAAAAAAGAGTGGTTACTTTTAGTGCTAAGACCAAAAAAGCCTTAGTCAAACTCAAGAGTGGCCAATCAATCAGTGTTTTTGATGTCGGAGGAGATAAATAATGTTAGTAAAAGTCAAACCAACCTCACCAGGTAAACGCAATCGAATTGATGTTGATCGTTCTGATTTGCACAAGGGTGCTCCAGAAAAATCATTATTAGTATCTGGTCATAAGAAACGACAGGGTCGTGGTTTCAAAGGTCGTATTACTGTTAGACATCGTGGTGGTGGTGCAAAGAAACGTTTGCGCGTAATTGATTGGAAAAGAGAAAAGAGAGATATTGTTGGTATCGTGCAAAGAATTGAATATGATCCAATGCGCAGTGCAAATATTGCCTTGGTTTTCTACAAAGATGGAGAAAAAAGATACATCTTGGCTCCTTTAAATTTAAAGATTGGTGATGAAGTAATCGCAGCAGAAAAAGTTGATCCTCGTCCAGGAAATGCAATGGCTTTGAAGAACATTCCAGTTGGTATGCCTATTCATAACATTGAATTAAGACCAGGAAAAGGCGCACAACTTGTAAAAGGTGCCGGCGCATCTGCTTTGATTCAATCAAAAGAAAATGGTTTTGTAACTTTACAATTACCTTCAAGAGAACAACGCTTAGTTGTTGAAGATTGTTTTGCTACTATTGGACAAGTTGGTAATGTTGATTGGAAGAACCGCAAAATTGGTAAAGCCGGTCGCAAACGCCTAATGGGTATTCGTCCTACCGTCAGAGGTACTGCTCAACATCCAGATTCACATCCACATGGTGGTGGTGAAGGTCGTAGTGGTGTTGGTTTGAAATATCCAAAATCTCCATGGGGTAAGAATGTTGCTCCTGGCAAGAAGACTCGTAAAGTTCGCAAAAGTACTAAGTTAATTGTTCGAGACAGAAGAGCAAAGTAAATAAATAAATATGAGTAGATCAACAAAAAAAGGACCATATATCGACCCTAAGCTCATGAAAAAAATCATGAAGCAAAAGGATAGCGGAGATAAAGCTGCGATTAAAACTTGGGCACGCGAAAGCGTTGTTGCTCCAGAGTTTGTAGGTCACACCTTTGCAGTACACCAAGGTAAAAATTTTATCGAGGTTTTTATTTCTGAAGGTATGGTTGGTCATAAATTAGGAGAATTCGCTCCTACCAGAACCTTCCGCGGCCATGGTCGCATTGTTAAGAGAGTTTTGGCTAAGACATAAAAGGTTAAAAAAATGCAAATTACAGCAGAACAAAAAAACACTAGACAGTCACCACGCAAAGTTCGTTTGGTGGCCAACGCAGTTCGTAAACTTTCTATTCAGAAAGCTATGGATCAATTGGCTGTTATGGAACGCAGAGCTAGTATTGCTGTGGCCAAAGTTTTAAGACAGGCTTTAGCCAATGCATGGCACAACCATCATTTGGCTGCTGAGGAATTGGAATTAAAAAATATTTTAGTTGGAGAAGGTCCTACATACAAGCGTTTTCGCGCTGTTAGTAGAGGTCGTGCTCACACCATTTTCAAGAGATCTTCACATATTCAAGTGATCTTGGAAACTAAGCAAGCTCCAGCTGCAAAAGCTGAAGTTAAAACTGAAGCTGTTAAAGAAGAAAAGAA
Organism: Candidatus Pacebacteria bacterium CG2_30_36_39; assembly: GCA_001873435.1. Lineage (GTDB taxonomy): Bacteria > Patescibacteriota > Microgenomatia > UBA1400 > PJMF01 > CG2-30-36-39. Next base: position 130,754 of record MNZB01000004.1, on the reverse strand, counting down.
AACAGAAAAAGCAGCTCCAAAAGCCGCTAAAAAAACCACTGCCCCAAAAGCAGTTGCTAAAAAAGTAGTTAAGAAAGCAAAGAAATAAAGATATGGGACAAAAAGTAAATCCAACCGGTTTTCGTTTGGGAAAGATTTTCTCTTGGAAATCTCGTTGGTTTGCCAAACCAGAACAATATTCTGACAAAGTGTTAGAAGATCATAAACTCAGAAAATACTTTAACAAAAAGTTAGAGAGCGCTGGGTTAGTTCAAGTAGATATCGAACGCTATATCAGTAAAATGAGAATCGTTTTACAAGTTTCTCGTCCTGGTGTAGTTATTGGTAAGGGTGGATCTAATCTTGAAGATATTAAGAAAGAAGTTGAACGCTTACTTAATATTTCTAAAGACAAAAAAGATCAAGTCAAAGTTGATTTAAAAGTTGAAGAAGTAAAAAATCCAGATCTTTCTGCTCGTTTAGTAGCTGAAAGAATCGTCACTCAACTTATTGGTCGTTACCCACATCGCAGAGCTGTTTTACAAGCTTTGGATAAAGTAATGGCTGCAGGTGCTAAGGGTATTAAAATTCAACTTTCTGGAAGAGTTGGCGGCGCTGAAATTGGTCGTTCTGAAAAATATTTTAAGGGTAGTGTTCCTACTCAAACATTACGCGCTAATATTGATTACTTTGAAGTTCCAGCCAAGACTCGTTCCGGTTATGTCGGTATCAAGGTCTGGATCTATAAGGGAGAAATCGTCTAGAAGGTAATATGCTACAGCCAAAAAAATCAAAATATCGTAAACAATTTAGAGGCAAAAACAAAGGCGTCGCTTTACGTGGCAACGAACTTGCTTTTGGTGAGTTTGGTTTAAAAGCATTAACTGGTGGTTGGTTAAGCTCCAATGAAATTGAAGCTGCTCGTAAGAAAATTACTTACGCCACCAAGAGATTGGGTAAATATTGGATTAAAGTTTTCCCAAGCAAACCTATTACTAAGAAACCAGTGGGTGTCAAAATGGGTTCTGGTAAGGGTGCAATTGAAACTTATGTAGCAGTTATTAAGCCAGGCACTATTCTTTTTGAAGTGAGTGGCGTAACCGAAGAAATGGCTAAAGAAGCTTTGACTAAAGCTGGTCATAAGGTTTCTTTGAAAACAATAATAGTCAAGAAATAATAATCATGAAGAGAAAAGATATTACTGAACTTCGAGCTAAAAACCAGACTGAACTTATGAAGATGCAAGCTGATCTTCAAATGGAACTCGCAAAAATTCGTATGGAACGTGTAGCTGGAAAGTTAGCAAACACTCGTTTAGTAGCAACTCTTTCAGATGACTTAGCCAGAATTAAAACAGTGCTTGGTCAACTGGCCATCGCAACTGAACAGAAAGAGACAAAATAATGAGAACAATGTTAGGTATAGTTACTTCAGCCAAGAGAGAAAAGACCGCAACTGTCGAAGTCTCTCGTATGTGGCAACATCCAATTTACCAAAAATTGGTGAAACGTAGCAAAAAATACGCTTGCCATTATGAGAATCTTGAAATTAAAGAGGGTGATACTGTTGAAATTCAAGAATCAAAACCAATGAGTAAAACTAAGCGTTTTGTAATAAACAAGAAGGTAGGAAAATAAGCAATGATACAACTTAGATCTGTACTCCTAGTCGCAGATAACAGTGGAGCAAGAAAAATTCGCACCATTCAAGTTTATGGTGGATCCCACAGACGCTTTGGTTATGTTGGTGATATTATTGTTGCTTCAGTTATTGATGCTGATCCAAATAGTTCTTTGAAAAAAGGTTCTAAAGTTCGCGCAGTTATTGTAAGAACAAGAAAAGAAATGCGTAGAAATTCAGGCGAATATATTCGTTTTGATGACAATGCAGCCGTGATTATTGAATCAAGAGCAAAAACTGAACCAGTGGGCACTCGTGTCTTTGGTCCAATTGCTCGTGAGGTTAAAGATCGAGGTTTTAGCAAGATAGCAAGTTTAGCACCAGAGGTATTATAAATATGAAATTTACTATTGGCGACAAAATTATCGTTACAGCAGGAAAAGAAAAAGGCAAACAAGGTGAAGTTGCCAAAGTTTTTCCAAAAGAGAACAAAGTCTTAATTAAAGATGTAAATCTTTACACCAAGCATGTTCGTCCTTATGCTGGTAAACCTGGTGAAAGAGTAAAGAGAGAACGTCCTTTGCCAACCGCCAATGTGGCCATTATTAATGATAAAGGTCAAGTTGATCGCATTGGTTATAAAGTAACCAAAGATGGTAAAAAAGAGCGTGTTTTTAAGAAAACTGGCACTATTATCGCTTTTAAAAAAGCTGAGCCAACCAAGAAAACCGCAAAGAAATAAATATAGGTAAAAATGAATAGACTACAACAAAAATACCAACAAGAAGTGCTTCCAGCTTTGCAAAAAGAATTTAAGCATAGCAGTACTTTTTCAGTGGCTAAAATCAAAAAAGTTTCAATTAACATGGGCATTAAAGATCCAGTAGATCCTAAAGCTCGTGAAAAAGTAATTGATAACGTAGTTGATCAATTTGCCTTAATCTCTGGCCAAAAACCTCAGATTACTAAAGCTCGTAAGGCTGTTGCCAACTTTAAATTGAGAGCAGGCGATCCTTTGGGTGTAATGGTAACTTTACGTGGTCAAAACATGTGGGAATTTTTAGATAAATTAGTATCTATTACCTTACCTCGTGTAAAGGATTTTCGTGGTATTTCCAAAGTAGCCTTTGATGGTCAAGGAAATTATAGTCTTGGTTTGGAAGAACAAATCGTTTTTCCAGAAATCGAGTATGACAAAATTGAAAGCATTCGTGGTCTACAAATTAATTTGATCACTAGTACTAAAAATGATAAAGAAGCTTTTAGAATGTTAGAGCTTATGGGCTTTCCATTCGAAAAAGAAGAGGATAAGAAGTAATTATGGCTAAGAAATCCAAAATCGCCAAAGATAAAAAAATGTTAGCTTTGCGCGAAAAATATCAGTTAGCTGGAGAGAAGAAACCAAATAAAGTTTCAACCAGAGGTAAGAACCGTTGCAAAATCACCGGACGTCCTCAGGGTTATATGCGTTATTTTGGTTTAAGCAGAATTACTTTTCGAGAGTTAGCCCTTAAAGGTGAACTCCCAGGCGTGGTAAAGGCAAGTAAATAATATGACAGACCCAATCGCAGACATGTTAGCTAGAATCAAGAACGCACACCTTGCTAAACACAAGGAAGTGGTGCTTCCTTATTCCAAAGTGAAAGAGGCAATTGCTAAGATTTTAGTTGATAACAAATATATGGCAAAATTTGAAGTAATTGAGAAAAAACCTCAGTCAGAACTCGTTCTAACTTTGGGATATAAGGGTAAGCTACCTTTAATCACAGGTATTAAACGTGTTTCTAAACCAGGTAGAAGATTATATTCTTCAGTCGATAAAGTACCCCCATCACTCAATGGCTACGGTATTACTATCGTTTCAACCAGTAAAGGTCTTTTAACAGACAAAGAAGCTCGCCAGCAAAATGTTGGTGGAGAACTTCTTTGCCAAATTTGGTAAAGGTATAAGTATGTCAAGAATCGGAAAAAAACCTATTGTTTTGCCAGCTGGTGTTACCGCTGTCATCGAAAAAACTCAAGTGACTGTCAAAGGTCCTAAGGGTAGCTTGGTGATATCAGTTATGGATGCGGTCACTGTTGCTCAAGAAGAAAACACTTTAGTAGTTACTCGCAAAAATGATGAGCGTCAAAGCAGAGCTTTTCATGGATTAGTTCGTAGCTTATTAGCTGGTGCTGTTGAAGGTGTTTCTGTAGGTTTCAAGAAAACCCTAAAGCTAGTTGGTACTGGTTACAGAGCAACTGCCAAAGGTGCTGGTATTAGTATAACCGTTGGTTATTCTCATCCAGTTGATGTTGCCCCAGTTGAAGGCGTTAAGTTTTCAGTTGAAGGCACAGATACAATTAATATTGAAGGAATCAGCAAAGTATTAGTTGGCCAAACAGCTGCTAATATTCGAGGTATTCGTTCTCCAGAACCTTACAAGGGTAAGGGAATTCGTTACGAAAATGAAGTGGTTAAAACCAAACCAGGAAAGACTGCCACTGCTTAGTGAATAAAGGGTCCTATGCCAACAATTAAACACAATTTATCTAAAATTGAAAAAAGAAAAATAAGAGTACGTGCTCATATGGTGGGTACTGCTGAGCGACCTCGCTTGTCTGTATTACGTACCAACGAACATATTTCTTTACAAGTTATTAATGATGAAGTTGGCAAAACTCTAGTAGCTGCTAGTGACATGGGCAAAAAAGCTCCAACTGGCACTAAAACCGAGCGTGCTCAAAAAGTTACTCAAGAATTAGTAAAAGCTTTGAAAAAAGCTAAGATCGAAAAAATAATGTTTGATCGTGGCTCATACAAATATCATGGAAGAGTAAAAGCAGTTGCTGAAACTCTTCGTGCAGAAGGAATTAACGTTTAATATGTCAGATCATCGCAACAACAAACCAACTGAACCCAAAGAATTTGAAGAGAAAGTTATTCAAATCTCTAGAGTTTCAAAGAAAACCAAAGGTGGCAATAAAATGGGCTTTTCCATTTTAATGGTGGTTGGTGATAAAAAAGGCAAGGTCGGTATTGGACTTGGTAAAGCTCCAGATGTGGTTGCTGCTATCAAAAAAGGCATTAAAAAAGCTAAGAAAAAAATGATCTTAGTTCCTCTAGATGGCACCACTATTCCTTTTAAGATGGAAGTCAAAAAAGGCGCTGGTCGTGTACTACTAAAACCAGCTCCAAAAGGTACTGGTGTAATCGCTGGTGGTCCAGTTAGAGCTTTAGTTGAAGTTGCAGGTATTAGAGATATTTCTGCTAAGATTCTTGGCAGTGATAATCAAGCTTCTAGTGTTTACGCAGCCTTTGAAGCTTTAAAGAAAATTCAACAGATCGTGGATATTCGTGGCATCTCACTTCGTTCAATCATTGATATTGAAAAAGAAGAAAAAGAGAAAATCAAAGAACTTCAAGAAAAAGCCAAAGCTACTGCAAATATAGCAGATGCTAAGGAAGCTAAAAAAGTTATTGCTAAAGTAGATAATAAAGAAAAAAACGTGGTTAAAGCTGCTCCTAAAAAAGTTGTAAGTAAACCAGCAGCCAAAAAAGCTGTTAAAAAAGCTTAATTAAAAGGATTAAATCATGTCATTGTTACAATCACTAACCAAAATAACTGCTCGCTCTAAAAAGAGATTGGGTCGTGGTTACGGTTCTGGTAAAGGTGGACACACTTCTAGTAGAGGACAAAAAGGCCAAACTTCTCGTGTTGGTAGCAAAATCCCTCTTTGGTTTGAAGGTGGACAATTACCAGGTGTGAAGAAATATCCAATGATTCGTGGTAAAGGTCGTTTCAGTGTTTTAAATCCAACTGCTGAAATTAACCTCACTGATTTGGAGAAAATGCCAGTTACTGAAATTACTTTGGAAACATTAAAACTTCATAAAGTAATCGAAAAAGGCTTTAAAAAAGCCAAGATCGTAAACTCAGGTACTTTGACTAAAAAACTTTCAGTCAAGGGTGTGAAAGCCTCAGCTCAAGCAGTTGAAGCTATTCAAAAGCTGGGTGGTTCGGTAGAATAAAAAATCTGTGATAGATACAGCAATACAAAAAATCCGAGCTATTTTCGCCAACGAAGAGCTCAAAAAGAAGCTTATCTTCACTGCAACAATTTTTCTAATCTTTCGTCTCTTTGCTCATATCCCAGTGCCAGGTGTTAATGTAGCTCAATTGCAACAGCTTTTTGCTGGTAATCAGTTTTTGAGTTTACTAAATATTTTTGCTGGTGGTACTTTGTCTAGATTTTCCATAGTAGCCGTTGGTATTAATCCATACATTACTGCCTCTATTATTATGCAGTTGGCTGGAATGGTTTTTCCCAAGCTCAAAGAAATGCAAAAAGAAGATGGTGAAGCAGGAAGAGCAAAAATTAACCAATACACCCGTCTTTTAAGTGTTCCCTTTGCTTTAGTGCAAAGTATTTCCGTCATTGCTTTATTGAGATCTCAAAATCTATTAACAGCCGCTACTCCAACAGTATTAATAGCCATGGTTTTAACAATGGTAGCTGGAGCAATGATTATGTTGTGGTTGGGAGAATTAGTCTCTGAATATGGATTAGGCAATGGAATTTCTATGGTTCTTTTTGCTGGTATCGTTAGTCAAATTCCAGTAGCTGTTTCACAAACACTGTCAGTAGTTACTTCAACAGAAGCTATGACTTTGATTGTATTTGTTTTAATGTTTGTAGCTTTAATTGCCATGATTGTTTATATCAATGAAGCAGTACGTAAAGTTAATATTCAATATGCCAAAAGAACTAGGGGTGGAAAGACCTATGGTGGCCAAACAACTCATTTACCAATTAAAGTAAATGTAGCTGGTGTTATGCCAATTATCTTTGCCGTGTCTCTAATGATGGCACCTTCTTTTATTGGTAAAGTTTTAACTTCTTCTGGTAATTTACAGTTTGTGGCTTGGGGTCAAAACCTAACTCGTTGGTTCCAGGAAACTTCACCCATATATTTGATTTCGTATTTCTTGTTAGTTTTCAGTTTTACCTTTTTTTCTGCTCTAATCTTTTTTAATGCTCAAGATATTTCTGATGAGCTAAAGAAGAGTGGAGCTTTTGTTCCTGGTATTAGACCAGGCGGTCCAACAAAGAAGTTTTTGGAGTATGTTGTGGTTCGTATTACTTTGGTTGGTGCAGTATTTTTAGGTATTTTGGCTTTATTGCCATCCATCGCTCAAATGTTGACTGGAGTGCAGTCTTTGGCAATTGGTGGAACTAGTGTGTTAATCGTTGTTTCTGTAATTTTAGAGACAACTAAACAAGCAGAAAGCATGTTAGTCGGACAGGATTACGACAAGTATCAATAACTAATAAAGGGGAGTTAAACGTGAAAATCGTCTTAGTTGGTATTCAAGGGGCTGGAAAATCAACCCAGGGTAATATGATGTCAGAGAAATTTGGAGTACCCTATCTTTCTTCTGGTCATATTTTCCGTCAAATGTCTAAAAGTAAAACTAGATTAGGTCGTTGGTTAAAAGAAACTTTAAATTCTGGAGCTCTAGTTCCAGATGCAACAGCAGTTGAAATCGTTATGGAGTATCTCCATAGACCAGAATATAGCAAAGGCTATATTATGGACGGTTTTCCTCGCACTGAAGCTCAGGCAGAGGTACTAGGAGATGAAGTTGATATGGTGGTTTTAATTGATGTTTCTGACAAGGAAGCGCTTTGGAGAATTTCAGGACGTGTTTCAGATCGTGAAGATGAGACTCTTCAGGCTTTAAGAAAGAGAATTGAACTTTTTCATGAAGTTACATCTGATGTATTAAAATATTACGAAAAAGTGGGAAAATTAATCAAGATAGACGGTGAGCAAACCGTGGAAGAAGTCTTCGCAGACATTACAAAAGCAATTGAAGCAAGACAGTAATTTTTCCTCTGTGACAAAAATGATTACGTTTGGTATAATCAGGCGTCATTATTGATATCTATGGGAAAAGTACAAGATCATAAACGAGCAGCTAAGGGACGCAGACAACTGGACACTACAGCTGCAAAGGCGGAACAAGTTGATCGGATAGAAATAGTTGGAGAAGTGACAGAATGTTTACCTAACACGATGTTTCGTGTCAAGGTGACAGAATGTGAAGTTGAGCAAATGATGGACAGAGTGCTACTTGGCACTTTAGCCGGCAAGATGCGCCTCTATCGCATTCGAGTCATGCCTGGAGATGTGGTTAAAGGCTACGTATCCAAGTATGATGTAACAAAGTGTAAAGTTACGTATCGGGTAAATAATAATAGACCGGTACATAGTACATAAGAAACAACCCAGGACTTATTATGAAAGTCAGAGCTTCGCTTAAGAAGATGTGTAAACAGTGCAAATTTGTAAGACGTAAAGGAACTTTACGTGTTATTTGTGTTAATAAGAAACATAAACAACGTCAAGGATAAGGATAAAAAATATGCCTCGTATTGCCGGTACAGACATCCCAGAATATAAAAAAGTAGTTTACTCACTACGTTCAGTTTTTGGCGTCGGTCAAAAAATTGCTGAAGATGTAGTAGCTCAAGCTAAAATCAACCCAGAGACTCGCGCTCGCGATCTCACCTCAGATGAAGTTAATAGAATTCAACGCATTTTAGAAAAATACCCTCTAGAAGGTGATTTGCGTAGAATGATTAGTGATAATATTAACCGTTTAAAACGTATTAAAGCATATCGCGGCTTACGTCACTCCATGGGTCTTCCAGTTCGTGGACAAAGAACTAAAGTGAACTCTCGTACAGCACGTGGTGGTGGTCGCAAGACTGTTGGCTCTATTTCTAAGGAAGCTGCAGCTAAAGCAGAAGCAGCTACAACTAAATAACAGGAAGATATATGGTACAGGAAAAAACTAAAACAACCAAAAAAAATCAAAGAGTAGTGCCTAAAGGTCGTTTGTACGTTAGTGCTACTTTTAATAACACTTTAGTTAGTATTACTGATGACAAAGGTGCTGTCTTATGTTGGGCAAGTACTGGCGGAGCTGGTTTTACTGGTTCTCGTAAATCTACCCCTTATGCAGCAACTATTACAGTTGAAAATGCTGTAAATCGTGCAAAAGTTTTTGGTATGAATGAAATGGATGTCTATCTTAAAGGTCCAGGACCAGGCAGAGACGTCGCACTTCGTGTATTAAGAGCTCAGGGCATTAGAGTTAGCATGATTGCCGACACTACACCCGTTCCACACAATGGAACTCGTCCTAGAAAAGCAAAACACAATAGATAGAGGATTGATATATGGCAAGATATACAGGACCAAAACAAAGATTACAGAGACAAATTGGTGAAGATTTAGGTTTAAAATCTAACTCTTTAAAAGTTGCTCGTCGTATCCATACTAGACCAGGCCAACACGGCTTAAGACGTCGCAAAGTATCTGATTACGGCACCCAACTTCGTGAGAAGCAAAAAGTTAAGTACATGTATGGTGTGTTGGAAAAACAACTTCACCGTATTTATAGTGAGGCTAGTAAAAATCCTCTCGCTACTGGTACTGTGCTTTTGGGCTTATTAGAGAGAAGACTTGATAACGTGGTTTACCGTTTGGGTTGGGCTCCAACCAGACCAGCTGCTCGTCAATTAGTAAATCACAGTCATTTTACAGTGAATAATAAGAAAATGAATATTCCTTCTTATTCAGTAAAAGTTGGTGATGTAATCAAACTCAATGACAAATCATCCAAGGTGCCTATGGTTGCTGAACTTCTAAAAGAAGATTCTGCAGTACCACCAGCTTGGTTGGAAAAGAAAGCTACTATAGCAAAAGTACAACGTCTTCCAGAACGTGAAGATATCGTTGAAAACATTCAAGAACAATTGATTGTTGAGTTCTATAGTCGTTAAGGAAATTAGTAAGAGTATAAAAAAGTAGTAAAAATAAGAGAACTTGAAAACAGATTCCCGATAAAAAAAAGGGGAGAAGAAACAAAAAGGAGACTCTATGAAACTTGATTTAAATAAATACGCATACATGAACCCATCCTTCACAGTTAGTGAGGTTGAAGCTACCGATTCCCAAGCTCGCTTGGTAATCGAACCTTTAGAGCAAGGCTATGGCCACACTTTAGGTAATGCTTTACGTAGAGTGCTTTTGGCTTCTTTGCCAGGAGCAGCTATTACTTCCGTAATGATTGATGGTGTTGATCATCAATTTGCTACTTTAGAAGGTTTGAGCGAAGATATTATTGAATTAATTTTGAATCTCAAATTAGTTCGTGTAAAAGCTGACCATGACGGTTCTGGCGTTTTACGCATTAATGCTAAAGGTCCAAAAGAAGTAACTGCAGCCGACATTGAAGTTGAAGCTGGTTTTGAAATTGTAAATCCAGAACAGGTTATCGCTACCATTGCTAAAGGCAAGAAGCTTGAAGTCGAAATGACTGTTGAGACTGGCACTGGTTATCGTATGGCCACCGAAATGGAAACTGGCGTAATTGGTCAAATTGCTGTTGATGCACTTTTTTCACCAGTAACCAAAGTTTCTTACAAAGTAGAATCTACCCGTGTTGGTCGTCGTACTGACTTCGATAGAGTAGTTATGGATGTTCAAACTGATGGCACCATCTCTCCTCTTGAAGCAGTCAAAGCTTCTGCAAATATTTTAGCCAAACAATTTACTCAAGTTTTCAACCCCACAGTGATCGAGGTTAAAGAAGAAGAGCCTCAACTCTCTCCTGAAGAAGCCGAGACATTGCGCTTGACTGTTGAAGAACTTGATTTGCCTACCCGTATCGCTAATGCTTTACGCAAGGGTGGTTTCAAGACTGTTGGTGACCTATCCGGTGCTTCAAAATCCGTGGTTTCCAAAGTCAAGAATTTGGGCGGTAAGAGTATTGATTTGATCAATGACGCTCTTTTGAAAAAAGGCGTGAGTTTGGAAGATTAATTTACAGACAAAAGGTACTAAGCCATGAGACATAGACAGAAAACAAAACAATTGGGTAGAGATACCAAGCATCGCAAGGCTCTTTTGCGCAATTTAGTTCGTGCTTTAATCGAGCAGGGTGAAATTGTGACTTCAGAAGCTAAAGCTAAAGAAACTAAACGTTGGGCTGATAAACTTATCGGCAAAGCAAAAACTGATTCTTTGGCAACCCGTCGCTTATTACATACTTTCTTTGGTAAGAGAGATGTCGTAAATACTTTAGTTGAACGCATAGCTCCAGCTATGAAAGACAGAATTTCTGGCTTTAGTTCTATTGAAAAACTAGGTACTCGTCGTGGCGATAACGCTGATGTAGTAAAACTAAGCTTAGTTGAAGCAACTGCTAAAAAAGTTGGTTTAAAAGCTCCAAAAGCTGAGAAAACCGAGAAAAAAGAAGTTAAAGTTGCTAAGAAACCAGCTGCAAAAAAAACAGTGAAGAAGGCAGAATAACATGAAAACACAGACTACATTTATGCAACGCAAAGAAGATGTCACTAGAGAGTGGCATTTAGTTGATGTTAAAGATAAGGTTTTGGGTCGTATTGCTACCGAAATTGCAGTAATGCTAATTGGTAAAAATAAGCCAACCTATACTCCTCACACTGATGCTGGTGATTTCGTAGTAGTTATTAATGCTAGAGAAGTTGCTGTTACTCGTGGTAAGGAATTAAAAAAGATTTACTACAGACACACTGGTTTTCCAGGTGGCTTAAAACAAAGAACTTTTGAAGAAATGATTCAAAAAAATCCTGAAGAAGTGATTCGTTTGGCAGTAAAAAATATGTTGCCAAAAAATCGTTTACAAGGTGAGCGCATGGCTCGTTTAAAGATTTACGAAGGCGCTGAACACAAACACGCAAGTCAATTGGGAGGCAAATAATATGGCTATTAAGATGCGCAAAAAAGCTAAGAGCACAGTTAAAAAAGTAGTTAAAAAAGAAATAACTACTCAAACTCGTTCTAGCTCTACTAAAGCTATTCACAGAGAATTCACTTTCCCAAAGACTTCTTATATCGAAGCTGTTGGTCGCCGCAAGGTCGCTACTGCTCGTGTCAGAATCTATGAGGGTAGTGGTGATTTTGTTGTTAATAACATGGTCGCTGGTGAATATTTTCATGGCATCAACAATGCTCAAGCTTTATATACCAAGCCATTCGAATTAACTGGCACCAAAGGTAAATTTGCAGTTTCCGCAACCGTTAAGGGATCTGGCATTAATGCTCAAATTGAAGCTTTAATTCATGGTCTTTCACGCGCCTTAGTTGAATATAATCCAGAATTCAAGATTTTCTTAAAGGCTGTTGGGTTCATGACTCGCAATGATCGTATGAAAGAGACTCGTAAAATTGGTATGGGTGGCAAAGCCCGTCGCAAACGACAATCTCCAAAGCGTTAAGCTTTTTATATACAGAAAAATGGAAATCCCCCAAGGAAACGCGGGGGATTTTTTGTGGTATAAATATGTTTAATGCAAGAAACATTAGTTAAAGATCATTCAGATAAAAATAAAGCGGAGAGCAAGCCAGAGGAAATTAGTTTAACTCCAGATATGGTTATGGATGTATTGATTAAATATGTGGGTGTTGGTGGCATAATGAATTACACTGCTATTGAAGAAGCTTTAAAATTACCAAATATTAGTGAAGAAAAATTTAGGGATTTATTTAAAATTCTTCGTCAACTCGAAGCAGATGGGAAAATTAGAAAAGCTAAAGAAGGATTTGAGTTAACTGGGATTGATCCAGAGATGGCAGAACAACCTTGGGAAGCAAATTTGCCAATTCTAGAATATCCTGACGCTTCAAACTCTGGAGCAGATTGTTTTATTGTTTGGAATCCAATAAACAAGAAACTGCTTATGGTCGCTGAAACTTCAATTGCAATTGATAGTGAAGATATCTATGACTTAGATGGTATGGCAGATGATATTTGGGATAACTTTGTTGTTCCTAGTGGATACAATACAAGAGGTTATCAGGTAATTAATTGTTTTATTAACTGGAATGATTTAGAAACCAAATATGCCGATGTTCATAAACAACTATCAGATGTTAATGGTGGTAAATATGGAATTGATTATGCTGAGTTAAGTGAAGATGATTATTAGATTTTGTTTGTATAACTAAAAAAGGGGCCTTTCAGCCCCTTTTATTTTTCTTATTTTTGTTGATTACCAGACTTCTCTTTTAAGAGGTTTTCCAACACGGAAATTGACCACTCTGTGGCCTTTAACTACCATGCGTTTGTCTTTCTTACCGAATGGCTCAACATGTTTATCGCCAACTTTACTAACATAGAAAGTTCCAAAACCAGAGAGTACTGCTTTGTCGCCTTTTTTCAAAGTACGAATGATTTCAGCAAACACTGTTTCAACAGCTTCTTCCGAAGCTTTTTTTGTTAGATGAGCTTTTTTTGCGATTATTGTGATTAGTTGTGATTTGGTCATAGAGGTCTTTCTGTCCTTTTTATTATGTTTTTATATAGTCTGAAATCAGTTTAACTCGCTAAAGTTTAGAGTCAAGGGGGAGAAAAAATAAGAAGCTAGATATATCCAAGCTTTTTAAGTAAAACCAGGGAACAACCAAGTGTATCAAAACCAACATCTCTTAATGATGGGTGCCTACCAGGCGTAATAGATTGGTGATATTCATCAAACATGGCATATAAAATGGCAATAATCAAAGGAATAAGCCACTGGGCTTTGCCTTGGGCCAAATCATATTTTTTGTATGGCATGAGAAGAAGGAAATATAAGCAGGCAAAAACAAAAATATGAGCTGATTTTTTAAGAAGAAAGTCCCAGATATCAACAGTAAAGCCAGGTAAGATTTGTTGATTTGATAAATAATAAATTAAACTAGCCCAAGCAACTGCAGGTAGAAATGACAGAATAATTTCAAAGTAGTTGCTGTTTGTTTTTGACATAAATTAGGCCTGGAATGAGCAGTAACAGACTCCCCATTATAACACTCAGAGCTCCTGTTTCTATGTGTGCTGGTTCAGCATAAATACTAGGTAGAATATCTACCTCACTAGTTGCAATTTGTATTTTTGGATTGAGAATTGTTTGTGGGTAAACAAATTTTTTTTGTTTTTGGTAATTAGCATTTGGTTCACTTTTTTGATTGACAACGGAAGGTGTTGTTTTGGGATTAGCAGTTGTTGGAATAGTAGTTGGAACTAGTGTTGGTGCCAGCGTTGGTGTGCTGGTTGGCGTAAGAGTAGGTATTATGTTTGCTTTGTCACGAGATGGTAGACCTAGCCATGGTTTTTCTTCAGGTAAAATCTCGTTTCTTACCCAACTATATCCTTTTTTTGATTCTTCGTAGGTCATTGAATCGATTATTTGTTTTACATTATTTTTTAGGATAATCGAGTCACCGCTGTTGTTTAAAGCACTTGAAAATTCTAAACTGAGATATTGTTTTGCTTTAATTTGTTCTGTGTCATTAAAGTTATAAATTAATGACGGTTGTGATTCTTGATCCCAAACTTCCCATTGAGCTAAGTTGATATTTTCAATATTTGGATTATATATTTCTATCCATTCTGGTTCTCCAGTTTGTGGATTGGGATATATTTCAGAAATAACCAGAGGTATTTGTTCGGCAACCATTAAGTCATGATATTGTTTGTGTCTGACTTGAAAGGGTTATTTTTTGTTGGACCAATATTGGGATGAGGTAAAGAGTGAATGGAAGGTGCCAGCATCACTCCAGAATCCCTTGAGTTCTTCCCAATGTAATTTACCCTTTTGAATGTAAAGGTTGTTAACTTGAGTAATTTCTAGTTCACCACGACCAGCATAGTTGGGATCACATTCTCTGATCATGTCAAATATTTTATTATCATAAAGATAAACACCAGTAACTGCGTAGTCAGAGGCAGGGTTCTTGGGTTTTTCATCAATACGAATTACTTTAGAAGGATCTTTGGGGTCAAAAGCTGGCACACCAAAGCGATTTGGATCTGGAACTTGTTTCAAGAAAACTGTGGCTCCTTCTTTAAAGTTTTTAACTGCATCCTTAATATTTGCATCGGTAGTGTTGTCTCCCAGGATTACAGCAATATCTTCTCCATCGGCAAAGTCTTCAGCAAGGGCAAGGGCATCAGCAATACCGCCATTGGGCTTTTCTTGATAAGCATATTCGAGATGTTTAACTCCAAGTTCAGTGCCGTTTTTTAGCACACTTAAGAAGTGACCTACATGTGGTCCACTAGTTACTAGGAGAATTTCGTTTACACCAGCGTCAACCAAGGTTTTAATAGGGTAAAACACCATTGGTTTGTTATAAACAGGTAATAAATGTTTATTAGTTACATGAGTAAGAGGGTACAAGCGTGTACCTAGGCCACCAGCTAAAACAACACCCTTCATAATTCGTCCTTTTTTGTTTTATAAAGTAGATCCCCACTATATCATTGATGGGCAAAATTGCAAAGATTTTTATGTTGTATACTGTTTTTATATGTCTAAAACTGTTTATACCAGATTAAAAAATAGTAAGAGTGCAAAGCCTAAATTGGGCTTAGCACTTGGTAGTGGTGGTTGGAGAGGTTTGGCTCATATTGGTGTAATTAAGGCTTTGTTAAAACATAAAATTGAGTTTGAGATTATTGCTGGTAGTAGTACTGGATCTTTAATGGGTGGAGCATATGCTTCTTTGCAAGATATTAGTAAATTAGAAGATTTTTTTAAGCAATTGAAGTTTAGGGGTATGGTGAGAATTTTTAGAGATTTTCATCCTGCTCAAGGTATTTTTAAAGGTGATTTTTTTCAGAAAGTTATAGTTGAAGTTCTCGGAGATAAGAAGATTGAGGATTTATCTATTAAATTTGGTGCTACAGCAGTGGATTTTCAATCTGGTGAACTAATATTTTTAACTAGTGGTTCATTGGTTAAGGCAATTAGAGCTAGTGCTTCAGTGCCTTTGGTTTTTGAGCCGGCTAAGGTTGATGGTAGAAAATTAATTGATGGTGCTATGCGTATGCCAGTTCCTATTGATTTGGCTAAAGAACTTGGGGCTGATAAGGTGATAGCTATCAATTTATATAAGAATGTTTTTCCAGTTTCTCCAGGAAGATATGGTGGAGTGCAGACTGCTTTGAAAAGTTCCCATTTGTTATTGCGTGAGTTGGCTAGGAGAGATTGTGAAAAAGCAGATCTAGTTTTATATCCAGATATTCCAGAGGGTGGATATAGTATTTTTCGTAAATTTCTTGGTCATGCGGAAGAGATTATTGGCTATGGTGAGCAGGTGGTTGAAGAAAATTTAAAGGCAATAAAAAAATTGTTTTAAGGATTTGATATTTTCTAGAGGAAGAGTAGTAATAGCGCTCCAACTCCTAGAGCTCCAATGCCTACTTGTAGGTATTTAATCCAATCTTCAGGACCAGTTTGTGGTAATTGAGGTGGCAATGTTGGTTGGACTGTAGTGGTGTAATTAGTTCTATTGGAATTGTTAATGTTAACTAAAGCAGTGCTACTGCTGCTTGAAGATGAACTAGAACTAGATCCACCGCCAGAAGCAGTGGTTGGTTGTACTGTTGGTTGGGTAGATGGTTCTATTGTTGGTTCGCCAGATGGCTGGACTGTTGGTTCTGTTGTTGGTTCCCCAGTCGGTTCCCCAGTCGGTTCACCAGTTGGTCCATCTGTAGGGTTAATAGGAGGGGTAACTGTTGGAGTAGCGTCTGGTGGAGTAGTTGGTCCTGGTGTAGCTGTGGCAACTGGTGGAGTAGTTGGGTTTGGTTCACAGTCGCCATCTGGACAATTGGGAGGACTAGTTGGTTGGAGACAGCCAACATCATCAACACCTACCCAGCCTGGCGCACAAGTGGAACAGTGCCAATCATTGACTCCACCAACTCCTGGTGGAACACAGGTTTGACCACTACCACAGGTTCCACAGTGTTGGGTGTAGGCGCCTGTATCAGCTTGTTGTCTAACGTCTTGGCTTATTTTAGTAAGGTAAAGACCAACGAGTCCGCCTGCCATTAACATTAACAGGGAGAGAGCGGCGACTATGAGTTTAAAATTCTTTTTCTTTTTTGGTTCAGCAGAATAAAGCTTTTTTTCTGGAGAAGCTTGAATACTAGAATTTACTGGGCTGTTTGGTACAACAATGTTCATTGCAATAATTATTAACTTGTCTTTTAGTATGCTTCTTAATTATATCTTTATCAAGCAGCTGTTTTTAATTGGAATATAGGAAAATAATTTAAATATTATCTAAATTTATTAATTTCAAAAACTTTAGTTTTTGATTTATTTCCCAATCTTAATCGTATGGAAGATGTTTTTATTTGAAAATATTCTGCTAGAGATTCTATGACTGCATTATTAGCTCTATTGTCGGTTGCTGGTTGATTGACATATGCATCAAAATTTTCTAAATCATTCTTTATGATTCTGGGTTTTTTAGAATTAGGATGAACTTTAACTGAAATTTTCATCTCCAAGCCATGTCTTCTTCACCCAAATTTGCTATGACTGTGTTTTGTAAACTAAGGTTGTAACGATATTTATGTGAATCATATTTAAAAAACACTAAATATACAGTGCTACCATCTGATAATCTGCTTCCCATTTCATATCTAGGTAATCCATATTCAAATTTTGTTAAATCATTTTCAGTGGCAATTAATTCTTTTGAAATAGAATCATCAATGCCCCCAGTGCTTTTTTCGAGATAACTTATTAATGAAATTTTATAGGATATTTGGTCTTGATTAAAAATGATGTCAACAATTTTATAAATACCTGATTTATAAACTACTAATTCATTTTTGCCGAATGAGTTTTTGATCATATTTTAAAGATTATTTTTAGATGCGGAGGTGACAGGATTCGAACCTGCGAAGCCGAAAGGCTCACGCTTTCCAAGCGTGCGCAATTGACCACTATGCGACACCTCCAATAGAAAGATATTGAGTATTATACCGTTTTTTTTATGAAAGAGAGTCCAGTTTTTAAAACAATTACTAATTAATAATATCTTTTAAAATAATTGTTTCAAAAATATTTGTAGCTAGAATATTATTTCCCTTATCGGTTGCATGTCCAAATTCACCTCCAAAACGATCAATAAAAATATCCTCATATTTATTGTTTTCTAGAGCTTTTCTAAACACAACACTATTATCGACTACCTCAGCCTTTATTTTTAAATCTTGCTTATTTTTTATTTCTGCCAAAATGGTTTGTAAAGCTACTGGATTTCTAACTGGATATTCGACCATCAGCACATTAATATTATTTTCATTGGCTATTTGCAATAATTTTTCATAATTATTTACAGTTACTGGATTATAAAAGTCATTAACATTAATTGGTTGATTATTTTGAATATTTTCTCCTAATTCCAGTCTTTCTAGAGCTTTTAGTTCAATCTTTGCTTGGTTATTTTCAGTATTAATTCCAAGTACTTTAGAATAATATTCTCTGGCTTTAGAATATTCTTTTTCCGCTCGATAAATATTGGCAAGCTCATTATAGGCATCAGCTTGTTGTGGATTGAGTTCAATTGATTTTAAAAATAGTTTTTCGCTTTCAACATAGTTTTTTTTATCTGCATTCCAAATCCCATAGCCTATAAAAGCTAAATAATTATTTGGATCAAGTTCAATTGCTTTTTGAAACATTTTTTGAGCGGCATCATATTTTCCTTCACCTCGATAAATATTACCAAGAGCGACATATGGATTTGAATCATCGGGATTAAATACAATTGCTTTTTTTAATATCTCTTTTGCCTCCAAATACCTCTGGGTATCAAAATATAGCCAAGCCAAACCGATAAATGGAGAAGTATCATAGGTACTTATTTCTATTGCTTTTTTAAAGTATTTTTCTGAAAGCTCATAGTTTTTATTGAATCTTTCAGCATTTCCCTTAAATATTAAATCTTCAATATCATTGTTTAGTTCAATATCAGTGTGTTCTAAATTAGTTTTTTTAATTTTTATTATTGCCAATTTAATTAATTTTGTAGTTTTAAATTTATCAAAAAAACTTTGTTCAAATCCACTTTGATCAGCAATAAACTCAGAAGGAGTCAAGGAGATTAAACTTAAATCATTAATTCCCATCATTGAAATAATGAGATCTGGTTTTACTTCTTCAATCTCCTTTTGAATTTTTCCCAGTAAAACATTTGAATTTGTACCAATCATGGCACGATTAAAAACTTTAATATTTTTATCTGGATATTTTTCTTGAAGCATTCTTTCTAATTGAGAGGGCCACGTTTGATTGCCAACGAAAGATGTTTCTGCTGTTGTTGATTCGCCGATGGTTAATATTCTGTAACTATTTTCTTGATTTTTTTGTTCACCCATCTGTCTACTATTGGTTGCAATGTTATTGATTAGCGAAAAAGCTTGCATGCTAAGCTCAACAACAGTGAGTGACAGTATTAATGCAATTAAAGTAGTTGAAAAAACTTTAACAATTGAAAACAGAATTTTTTTTATAGTAATTCTTATTGCCACAAAATAATTATAACTAATTTAGCGTTTTTATCTTATTTAAAATTTGGGCTGCTAAATCTTGATGCCACATAGCTCCAGTGGCACTCATAACTGCATCAGCACCATTTTTGCGATAGGCAAAGTAATCATTTGTTTTTGTTACACCACCAACCCCAATAACTACATATTTAAGTTGCAATTTTTTTCTTAAAGCAATTAATCTAGAAACCATATCTAGTCCTGCCCAAGTAATAGCTCGACCGCAAACTCCGCTACGCTCCCTACCTTTTCCAGGTAGAGCTTGTTTTCCATCTTTATCGACAATCGCAGCAGCAATGGTGTTGATAGCAGAAAAACCATCTACCACTGGCCCAAGTTTTTTGACAAAACTTTCCAAAAGATTGTCGTCATCAAAATATGCTAACTTAAGTATCAGTGGAGTATCGCCAATAGCCTTTTTAATTTCTTGAGCAATTTTCAATGTTCTTTCAATATCAAAACAAAGCAAGTGAGCCGTTCCCTCATTGGGACAACTTAGATTGGCTTCTAGAACTTTAGTTCCAGTTTCTTTAACTAGTTCTGCAGCTCTCACAAAATCTTTAATATAGGCATCAACATTTCCAGAGCCATCACTAGTTCCTTGGAAACTTCCAATCATTAATTGTCCAATACCTGTATTTTTAACAGCTTTAGCCATATCCTGTTGCCAGATTTTTGGGTTGGCAGATGGAACACCAAAAGAATTCGTAATAGAAAGTGGTTCAACATATGAGGAGTCTGCTACTACTGGGAAAGTTCTGTTTATTTCTAGTTTTTCTTCATGGACAGCTAAAACATTCGGCCATGGATGGCATGGATATTCATTTGTTCTAACTGTTTTATAAACACACAAATCAAAACCCTTGCGGAAGGCAGCGGTAATGAAATTGGCATTGAGCAATGGTCCAGCTGGGATTCCAAATGGTAAAAAAAGTTTGTGCCCAAAAAAATCAAATTGAGGTTTGTTTGTTCTAACAATTACATCATTATTTGCAAAAGAACCAAAGGGACCTTTTTTATAATTTTCTTCATAAGAAACTTCTGGATTATAAAAAGGTTGTTGCATAATCTATTTTATTCCTAATACTTTTCTTCCATTTTTGGTAGCAATTTTTACTAATTGTTTAAGGTCATAATAATGACAAGTTTCCAATAAAAATCTCAGTTCAGTCCACATATCTCCATCAGTGAAGGGTTTATAAACATCTGCAATGTTATCTGTACCAATGGCAACGGTAATATTTTCTTTTATGAGTTCTTCAACTGGGGCAATTGAGTTATGAGTTACGGAGATTTCTTCAGATCTTCTACTATCTATCCATGCAGTTGGACAAGCAATTAACATGATTTTGTTTTGTTGCATTTGTTGATAGATTTTTTTTCTATAAACCAGTGGGTGAGCAGCTAAAGAAATTCCGTGGATAGCAACAACTTTTCCTATTAAATTATGTTCAATAGTTTTTTTAATTAATAATTCTGTTTCTTTTTCTTCTTTAGTATTCAGTTGATCAACATGGACATGAACCATTTTTTTATGTTTCTTTGCAGTTTCAAATAGGATATCCAAATGCTGGGCTTCTTTACCAGCATCTTTACCTGGTAAGCCACCGATGATGTCAACAAATTGAGCGCCTTCTTCAAACCATTTTCTTGCTTCTGGTTCAATTACTCCCTTTAGAGCTTGGTTGATGAAAACTAGTTTAAGATCTTTTTTATATTTTTCTCGAACTTTTGTTGCTGCTTTAATTGATTTGTCTTTAATAACAGCATCAACATCTATGAAACTGCCAATGACACTAACTCCTTGTGATAGCTGTTGTTCTACGGCAAAGGCCATACGATCATAAATTTGATCAACAGTAGAAGATTTTTTGATTTGATCTACTATTTCCCATTTCTTATGCAAGTGTTCATTACCTAACTTTAGAGTTGTTGGAGTAATGGTGTAAGCGCGATCCAAGTGGGAGTGGGCATTAACCCACCCCCCTTGTTTTTCAATTTCAGCTAATAATATTTTTTTAATATTCCAACTGTCTTGCATAGTTATTTTTTAGTTTTAGCAGTAACAATATGCTTCCTCAATTTGTTGGTTAAAACCTCAAAGGTTTTTTTGTCGCCAACAATAGGAATGCTATGTTTAACAGCCCATTTTCTAATAACATTCTCATCTTTTGAGTTTTCTGGCTTGTTCTTATATGGAACATTAATGATTAGGTCAAAGAGATTTTGTTGTAACATCTCTTCTAGATTTGGGAATACATTGTCTTGCATTTTATTAATAAAGACAGATTCAATGCCATGCTTTTTATAGAACTTATGAGTATTTTCTGTAGCGTAGAAGTTATAGCCTAGTTCTGCCAAGATTTTGACATATGGCAAGAAAGCTTTTTTGTCTTCTATTTCACCAATGGTGAGAAGGGCAAATCTTGCTTTGTTTTGGGCTAGTCTCATTTGCAAAGTGTAGATCTCAATAAATCCTGGAGAAGCATTTTGATTGTAAGTATCATTTTTCATGAAAGTTGCCAGTTTTTCATCAAAGATGCTATTTGCTGTTTCTACGGCAACTGTCTCAGCCATACCTTTGTATAGCTTGACTGTGGTGGTGCCAGTAACTTTGTCATTGATGTGATCAATAAAGGCATTTAAGCTGCTCATAAGAGGTTCATACCAGAGAGCGCCATAGCAGAGATATGCCCACTTATTATCAACGTCATGTTTAAACTCATTTTCTCTACGAGTACAGACGTATTTTTCAAGGTTCATATGGGCGTTAATAATGATTTCTGCAGCTGGGGCTTCATAAATACCACGGACTTTTAGTCCTACCAAGCGGTCTTCAATGTGATGAGTTACTCCTACGCCATGTTTGGCGCCAGCTTTATTTAGATAGTCGATAATATCAACCAGGTTCATGGTTTTTCCATCTATTTTGACTGGAATGCCACGGACAAACTCAATTTTAATAAATTCTGGTTTATTTGGAGTTCTTTCTACAATGGTACAAACTTGAAGGATTTTATCCAATGGAGGAATTAAGGCTGGGTTTTCAATTTCACCACTTTCTGCTGTTACACCCCACATGTTGTCATCATAAGAGTATGGTCTTGCTGCAGTTTGTTTAACTGGGATTTTGTGTTTTTTGGCGTATTCAATTTCTTCATCTCTGCCCATACTCCACTCACGTACTGGAGCAATGATTTTCATTTCTGGAGCCAAGGTTAGAACTGTGCCTTCAATACGAACCTGATCATTGCCTTTACCTGTACAACCATGGGCAATGGTGTCACAACCTTCTTCTCTAGCAATTTCTACAGCAATCTTTGCCAATAGAGGACGGCCTAGTGGGGTGCTTAAGTGATATTTTCCTTGGTAGCTGGCATTAGCTTTAATGCCTTTAGCAATATAGTGGTAGGCAAATTCT
Source organism: Candidatus Pacebacteria bacterium CG2_30_36_39 (assembly GCA_001873435.1). GTDB lineage: Bacteria > Patescibacteriota > Microgenomatia > UBA1400 > PJMF01 > CG2-30-36-39. Next base: position 108,308 of record MNZB01000004.1, on the reverse strand, counting down.
TTTTTAGCATCAATTACAATGGCTTTAACTGCACCTAGTTTAATTGCTTTTTCCTTAATTTTTTCTAGGTCATCTGCTTGCTGTCCAATATCAACGGTAAGAGCGACTACTTCTGCTTCATATTCTTCTTGAATCCATTTCAACATTACTGATGTATCTAGTCCTCCAGAATAGAGTAAGGCTACTTTTTTGACGCTACCTTTTCTGCCTTCATAGGAAGAGACTTTGGTGTATGGGGTTTCTTGTTTCATGAGCAAGCTCCTTGTTTATATTGTTACTAATATGGTGAATTTCGCTTAGCATAAAAAAAGCAAGGTTTTAACCTTGCTTTTTATGTGTTTATTTTTTCTTAAGTCTAATCAAAAAAGACCATAGAAAAACGCCTCTGTGGGCGTCTTTGATTTGGTTTTGATGATAATCCAAAATACAACTAGCGTTAGACACTAGAAGGAGATTCTAAGTAAATATGATTAATATGACAAGGGGGAAAAGTATGATTGTTTTATTTAAGTCTAAAACTTAAATATTTAGTTTTTTAATAGCTTCAATCATACCAGGGTGACCAAACATTTTGCCGTTATTTGCAAGCAATTCTTCTTTGCTATACCACTTAGCTTCAAAGATATCTTCTTTGGCTGGATTTTTGGTGGTATCAATTTTTTGTTTAGTTTTTAAACTACATTCATAGCCAATACATACGATTTGGACACCACATTTTTCAGGCAGTTCATGTTCTAGTTCTCCCATGACAAAATCCCAAGCACCAACAACTTGTTTAATGTTGATATCTAGTCCAACTTCTTCTTTTACTTCTCTAATTAAGGTTTCCCTGAGGCTTTCACCAAATTCAATACCTCCTCCAGGAAAATCATTTACATCAACTGTTTTTCCATTTTTAATTACATGTTCTTTGATAACAAGTACTTTATTTTGATGAACGATTAGAGCTTTGACTCCAGGGCGAATTAATGTTTTTTGTTTAGGAAGATTTGTAGCCATATTAGTTTTTTTGATTATATACTTAAGAAATCTATTTATTTATTTGGTTTTTTTAGTTATGCGTATTTTTTTACAAAAATTTTTATTAAGTGTTGTGGCTAGTTTAATATCAATAGTATTTTGTTTGGTTATTATTGAGGTTGGGTTTAGATTTTATGGAAAAATCTATAATATTGATTTAAGACTTTATCTTAAGGAATTAACTAATTCTGATCGTTTGCCAAGCGAGTTATTTGATCACCAGAACAGGCCATATGCTTTGTTAAAACCCAACGTTCAGGTTTTGGCTACTACTTCTGATTTTTCCGTAATATATACGGCAAATGATATTGGGATTCGTGATAAGGATTATTCTTTGGAGAAAGAAGAAGGGAAAATTAGAGTTTTACTTTTTGGTGATAGTTTTACTTTTGGTGAAGGTGTGCCAGATGGCAAGCGTTTTGCAGATATTTTAGAAGATAAAATTCCTAATTTAGAGGTAATTAATTTTGGTATGCCAGGATATGGTATTGATACAGAATTAATTCTTTATGAGCAAGTAGCTAGAGTTTATATGGCTGATTATGTGGTTGTTGCTGCCAATTGGTTGGATGCTGAGAGAAATTATTCTAATATTTACCATAATGGTGTGGTTGATTTGGGTAGTGCTCAAACCTTGGGAACTGGGGTTAGTGGAAGTACTGCTGTTATCAGCCATGATGATGAGCGTTTAAAGCAAAGATTGCCGTTTAGTGCTCATTCATATTTTATTTCCTATTTAAATTATCAATTTATGAGAAGGTCTATTGCTGAGTCTATGGCAGAGAATGATGAGAAGCTCTGGGATTCAATAAGGTTATATGTTGATCATAAGCCAGATTTGGAAGAAGCTGCTTTTACAATTCAAAAGATGACTGCTATTTTGCAAATGTTTTCTCAATTTGCAGAGAGAGATGGAGCTGAGTTTATTATAATAAATATTGATGCTGAAAATCCATTGGCTTTTATTCCAGAGATATTACCTGAACATAAATATTTTAATTATCAGCCGCAACTAGCTGAATATTCCAAGAGTAATCCATTGCGTTTTACTTATGATTTTCATTTTAATAGTGATACACATCAGCAGATCGGAAATTGGTTGGTTAAGGATTTCGAGCAGGTGATAGCTGAAAGAGATCAGAATCATTTCTAGGATAATCCCATGGTGATGGAGGAGTTTTAATTCTTGGATATTGGTTGTTGAGTATTTGGCTTATTAAGTAGAACCTACTGTAATATGTTGTTGGTGATAGTTCAAAGATGGTTGCGTCGTTGCTGAAGTATATGGTTTGAGTGCGCATGTCTATTATTTTTTGATAATATTTTTCAATTAATTTGTCCATTTCAAAGAATTTGCTTTGAGTTGGTTTCATTTTAATGATTACCTCTGGTCTAATATCAACTATTTCTTGGTAGGATTGGGCAAATTGTTGGTCATTAAATTGTTGTAGGTGATCAATGTAGAAGCTTAGTGGGAATCTTGTTATTTGTTTGGCATTTGTTCCTAATAAGACCATTGGGTTATTTCCCCAAATGAAAATTGTTGTGATTTTGTTTTTATTCAGCCAGTCTCTAGTGATCTTATTATCTCCCATGATTGTGGGGGCTCTTGGATTAACTGATTCATCGACTAGCTTGTCAAACCATGATTCGTAGTCCCATTTAGTGATTTTTCCTCCAAATAATTTCCAGCTTAGTTGGTAATACTCTACACTGGGAAATAATTTGAATGGAATAGCAACAAAAATAAAGATGGTTATGAAAACAGAAATTAGCCAACCGAAATATAGTGATTTTGATTTGTATTTGGTTATCATTTTTTCTATTACATAGCTTGTTAAGGCAATCATTGATGGCCAAAATGGAAGCCAATAATTATTAAATGGTCTATTGGAAAGAATTACTGAATAGAGACTAGCTATTGTCCAACTAAATAGTAGGTATCGGCGTAGTGAAATTTTTTGTTTGGAATAAAGTTTTAGTAAAAGTAGGTTGCTCAAAACAAAGGATATGAGTTTGGTTTTGGTTAGGAAAAATATTTTCAACCAAGATGGTGAAAAATCAAAGAATGGTTTCCAGTTTTCAATGTAGCCAAAGAGATATTTGAATGTCCAATATGAATATTCAGTTAATGTTTGATGATAAGCAAAGAAGCAGGTTGTTATTATTACAGGTAGTAATAGTCCAATGATTAATAAACTAAATTGGACAATTATTTGTTTGATGTTTTTTGTTGTTTTATTTTGAGATATTAAGGCTAGGGCATCTGTTAAGATGATTGGTCCAAAGAATAGTAGGGCTGGAATTTTTGTTAAGAGCGCGAGGCCAAAAAATATGCCAGCTAAGAATCTTTTTTTATTTTCTGATTTGGTTTTGTTTATTGGGGTGTTTTTTTCTAAAGCAAATTTCCAGCTGTTTGTTTTTGATAGTAGCCAGATGCCAATGATGCCGAAAGTTATGTAGACTGGTTCAGCATTAAAGATTGTTCCTTCAAAAGTAGGGAATGAAAGTAAGATCATTAATGTGATTGTGCTGATTTTTGCGATGATGTTTTTTTTGACAATCAATCTATTTATTATGTCGTAGAAGCAAATTAGAGTGATTGAGATAAAAATAGTATTAAGTATTCTGAGTCCTAATTGGCTGGGGATGATGGTGGCTAGTAAATAGACTATTGGTGGTTTGTTATCTACTACATCTCTGTATAGGATAGCGCCATCTTTAATGGCTTTGCCCATTAGGATGTATAGGGTTTCATCAACATACCAAAATGGTTCGAAGAATGTTGGGATTCTGAGGATCAAATGCCAGATTAGCAGGCCACTTAAGAAGCCGTTGCTGTTTGTTGTTAAAAATCTTTTTATAATTAAAAGCCAGTTGATAAGCTTGTTTTTATTAGCGACTTGGGTTGGTTGGTAAGTTTTTTTAGTCGCTTTCATGTGTATGTTCAATTGTTGAAAGAAAGCTGTCCTATGTCAAGCTCTGGAAAAAATATTAGCTTACTTTGATGTGGAAACGATGAGGTATTTTTTTGATAATTAGTGTTTTTATGGTTTTTTCTATTTCTAATGATGTGAAAGTAGCTAAAAGAACGAGTGGCCACATGGTGTATCTTGAAAAACCAACTTTTGCATAGGAAAAAAAGAAGAGCCATGAAATTATAATGCAAGTGATGATAGAGGTTTTTTTCCAATCTAAATTAATTTTTTGTGTGGTTAATTTTATTAATAGAGAAACAAGGCTAATAATGAACAGTGATAGTTTTAGTAATGAAATGTTTTTTGTATGGGATTCTATAAATAATCTAATTATCCATAGGTGGTAGTTTAAGAAATTTAGTGAGGTGGTAGTTGAGAAAATTATTTGTTGAGTAATTCTTTGTCTAAAGAAATGTTCTATTCCTATTAATGAATTGTTCCAAAGTTCTGGTTGTAAATAAATGTAGGTATTAATAAAGATTAGGATCCAGAGAATATTTTTTTGCCAAAAATATTTTATATTTATTTTTTCTTCCTTAATTAATTTGATGGTGTTGAAAATTAAAAATATTATAACTAAGATCCAGCCATTGATTTTGCTGCTAGTAGCAAGTGCTGTGGTGATAGCAGATATGAATAAGTAGATAAAGTTGTTTTTGTTTTTATTAAAAAATAGTTTGTAAAAAATAATTAATGTTAAGAGTATAAAAAACATTGAGATGCTGTCAGCAGTGGCTATTTTGAAGTTATATTGAAAGATTGGATTGGTCATTAGTAGGCTGGTGGTAATAATTGCAGAGAGCGTTGATGAGTTTGAGTTTATGAAGATGAAGAGTAATAGGAAAAAGCTGAGTCCAAATGTTAGGCTTATTTTTCTAGATGTTTCAATTGCTGCAATTGTTTTTTCTCCAAAGAATTTTTTGCTTTCGATTTCATCAATGTATTTTTTGTCAGAGAGTTTTTGTTGGGCAAAGTCTTGGTAGTTTTTTTGGTGGTAATAACTATCATTCCATGGTTCTATTTTTTTTAGACTCAGGATATTTCCGTAAATATATTTGGTTAGATGTGGTTGATCGAAGAGTCTGAAGTCTGCTGAGTTCCATGGTTTTCTGGAGTTGTCTTTTGACCAGGAGAAGTTTTGCCATTTTTCATTTGTTCTCCAATCATAGATTTTTGCATCATTTACCCAAGCGATTTCATCTAGATCTATGGGGTTGTTGTTGGTGTTTTGTAGCCAGCCAAAGATATGGGTTAGTAAGAGAAAAGTGCTGATTAAAAAAATATTTTTTAGTATTTTGTTTTTTAGTGTGGTCATTAGCTGTTAACTGGCTAAAAGAATATTTTTTAGTGTTAAAATTATCTCATGAAAATTAAAGCAATTGTTTCTGATTTTGATGGCACTATTGTTAGTTATGAGCAAAAAATTTCTCTCAAAGTTGAGATGGCAATCGCTAGTTATGTGGCAAGCGGAGGTATTTTTTCTATAGCTACTGGTAGGGCTTACGAGGGTTTATTGCAAAGTATGTGTCATCGAATAGGTCTCAAGACTCCACAGATAGTACGTGGTGGGGCTGAGATTGTTTCTGCAGAAACAGATGAGGTTGTTTGGGGGAAATATATTCCAGCCATTGATGTTAAGGAGATAATAAGTAGGTTGTCATCATCAGATCAATATATTCTTTTGGCGGAGTCTGGAAAGGATTTGTTTACTAGGGATGGCGTTGCTGATCCTGAGTTTGCGACTGGAGCAACTATTAAAGATATTAAGTTTCTTCCAATAGATAATGTTCCAAAAATTGCTATTCCACCATTGTATGATGCTCAACTAATTGAGCCTATTTTGCAAAGTTTAATTACTGAGTTTCCTCAATTGCATATTGTTAAGACCACTGGTAAGAAGGGTGTTGGTATGGATATTAATGATGGTGGTGCTGGTAAAAAAGCGGCTTTATTTGCTTATGCTGAGATGATGAGTTTGGATCCGCAGGAAATAATGGGTTTGGGTGATAGTTTTAATGATCTTCCTTTGCTTTCTGCTTGTGGGGTTAAAGTGGCTATGGGTAATGCTCCAGCAGAGCTCAAGGAGGTTGCAGATTTTTCTGTGGGTACTCAGGCTGAGGATGGGGTGATTGAGGCGATTGAAAAAGCTTTGAGTTTCTAGTTTTTATTGTTTTTTTAAAGATCTAATGATAGGCTGAAGCTAATAATTTAGCTTGCCCTTGAATTGGTTGCATGAGCGTGGTTGAAAAAACTTCTTCAAAGCTTTTCAGTTTAGATTCTTTGTCTCCAGTTGATCCAGCTCAATCAAAAATTCATGTTCCTTGGAGTTATCGATCGTATAAGCCAAAGTCTACTGAGCAGTTGCAGAATCTTTATCCCAAAATTAGGTTTCAAGAATCGTCTTTTGCCAATGGTATGTGGTTGTTGCTGGCTGGAGAGGCTCCTAATGTGGTTATGCCTTGGATTATGAATGGTGATAATTTGGCGGATGCGATGCTGGATATGTTTTTGGCTCATGCTTTTACTCAGGATCGAGGTGAGTTTGGTCCTAATGTTCAAAATTTGAGTGTGTTAAGTGTTTTTGGTGATTGGAGACAGGATCTTCCTTCTAAGAAGGATTTACCTCCAGGAATGAGGAGTGAGGTGGGTGCTGAGCAGGAGGATGTTGAAGAGGTTGCGATGGCTATGGCTCAATCCAGTTGGAGCTTGGCTGTTGCTAGCTTGATGAAGCATACGGCTGGGGTAAAGAATTTGGTGACGGTCGATAGTCATAGTTTTCCTGCTAGTCAGCAGTTTGAGTCTTTGGGAATAGATACAGTTAATATTACTACTGCTAAGTTGATGATTGAGTCTTTGAGAAATAATGGTTATCTAAAAGATAATATGCCAACGATGATTGTTGGGGTGGATTTTGGTAATTTGGCTTTGGCGAAGAAGCTTCATGATGAGGAGGGGTTTGAGTTGGGGGTTATTCGTAAACATAGGATTCCGGCTTTGGATGGTAGGCCTTCCAAAACAGAGCATGAGTTGGTTTATGGTGATGTTAGGGGTAGGAGGGTGATTTTGATGGACGATATGATTGGTAGTGGAGGGACTATTTTAAAAACGGTTGAGTTGTTGTTGATTGATGGAGCTGAAGAGGTGATTATTTGTGCTTCTCATGCTGTTTTTGCTGGTAGAGAGTATTATGAGCAGCTTCAAGATGTTTTGAGGAATGATAAGGTTAAGATAGTGATGTTGAGTGATACTTTGCCACTGGAAAGGCCAACGAGGGGTGGGGATAAGGATTTGCCGTATGTTTTGGTTGCTGATGGTGCAAGAAGTTATGAGCGTCGTGAGGTGGCTATGTTGGAGGTAGATGATTTTATTGCTTATATTACTGGGGTGATGTTGCTTAGTTCTAGTGCTGAGGAAATTGCTAATAGGATGGGTGAGCATGTTTTGCCCCAGGTTGATCCTTATGATCTTTATTATCAAGTTACTGGTAAGAAAGTTCCAAGGCCTACTGTAGTTGCAAGTTATAAAGAGGGTGGTCAGTTTAAGAGGTTGTAGTTGAGTTTTGGCGGAGAGGGCGGGATTCGAACCCGCGGTAGCTTTCACCACGGCGGTTTAGTAAACCGCTGCACTAGGCCACTATGCGACCTCTCCTCATGAACCTTGATTTTAACATTTATTGTCATAATTTGCTCAATAATTAATGTCAGTTACTGCTAATATAATCACAACCACATGGTAAAAAAAATAATTGCCAAACAACCAAAACCAGACCAGATACCCCTATCAAAGATAGCTTTAGAACAAAAAAAGGCAGAACTGGAGCGCTTGACCTCTTTACGCAAAGAAGTCATGGGACGTCTAATTGTGGCCAGAGAAATGGGTGATTTATCTGAAAACGGAGCTTATACAGCAGCCAAGTTTGAATTAGGTAGTATTGGCAGACAGCTTAGGCAAATCAAATATATTTTAGCAAATGCTTATATCCCAGTTATTAAAATGGATGACAAAGCTAGTTTTGGCAAAACCATTACCCTTAAAAATGATAAAAACACTCTAACCTTTACTTTGGTTGGTCAATACGAGTCTGACGTAACAGAAAACAAATATTCTTTAGAAAGCCCTATTGGCCAAGCTGTAATAGGAAAAAAAGTAGGTGATGAAATAATTATAGTTTCTCCTAAAGGAAAAACTACTTATATATTAAAGTCAATTAAATAGGTTTAGAAACTTTTAATAACATCACAAACCATTTCTATATCTTTTTCAGAAACCTGCGGACCCATTGGTAGGTATACAACTTTTTGTTTGTTGGCCCAAAGACTGTCGTCCAATTCAAATCTTACCAAAACACCCTTAGATCTAATATGGTTTAAAAATAAATTTGCTTTAGCAAGTTCAATGCCTAGTGGAAATCCTCTTAATTCTTTTTTATCACTATTTGAAAATGGAATTTTAAAGAATACTTCTTTTGTAAAAACATTTTTTAAGAGATCGCTATACAAATTAGTTTGTTTTTCTTTTATTTTTTTTATCAAATCAATATTTATTTTTTTTGCCAGCAAACCCATTATTCTTGGAGCAGAACTAGGATTAGCATGATCACCAATAATGTTGTAACCAGTTTTCATAGCATACTCAGCTAATCTATTTCCATATCTTTGGATAAAGTTATTATTTGAAACATAAACTAGAACCAATGCTAGCTGCATAACTATCCACCAATAGAAAACTCTAGTCCTATACCAGGCGGTAGAGAGATTGCTGGTAAATGATGGATTTACAATTTTTTGCTGTGAAAAAACTCTACTGCCTTGGATAGGCACGACTTTTCTTAGACTATCTATGAGATAGTGGTTTTTGGTGATAAAACTTATTTTTTCTGGATCAATAATTTTGTGTACACAATCTTCTATTAGAATAGCTTCTTTCTGAAGATGCCTGAGCCATTCAATATTTTTAAATAGAGAATTGGTAATGCCAACAGCATTGAAGATGATGATAATTGCTGGATTAAATTCTTTTAGTTTATTCTCAAAATCAATTTGGTTTGGTTGCAGATATTTATCTACTTCATAAACAATATGCTTTAGTCCATGGGTTTCCATGTTTTCTACTACATCCCAGCAAAAGAAGTTAGGGACAAGAACAACAGAGTCTTTTGGTATTTGGTGATTTCTAAGGAGTTGCCATAGGGCATCTTCCCATGATAAGAAAATTTTTTCATAAGATGAATTGTTTTTAGTATTATTTTTTTTAAAAAATAATGGGATAAATGGTGGTTGAATGGGTAGCATGTTTGCTTATAGTTTCATGAGGACTTAGGTTTAAAAAATAGCCATTTGATTATGCCGTTAAGTGAGACAAAAGTATTTTGACTTATTTTTGACCAAAAATAGCAGATGAAGGTGGATCCAGAAGACCCATGTAGTTTATTACAAGGTTAAAAAGGAAATAGACAATAACAGAAATGATAATAAGCGTAAAACCGTTTTTAATTTGGTTTGTTTTATTTTTTTTATTTACAACTAATGTATATGAGCTATGGGAAATTTTAATGATTCCCAAAAAGAAACATATCAGAATAAAAATATTGATGATAAGGCTAATAGTGCTAAATTGCATGGCACCATTATACCTTCTTAATTTAAAACTAAATATAGTTTAATCAATAAGAAATATTCAATTTTTATCTACGAAGAACTCTTCCTAAGAAGATAACGCAAACTGCTCCTATTGTAGAAACGATTACGCTATAAAGATTAAATCCAGTAACACCGGATTGTCCAAAGAAGTTCATAATAAATCCGCCCACGAACGAACCAACGATACCCAAGATAATATCCTCTACAGTACTATGATCGCTTTTCATAAAAACTCCTGCAAGCCAACCAGCGAGAGCTCCAAGTAGTAGCCAAAGTAATATATTCATATTGTTTTTCTTTCCAAGTAATTATTATTTAGTGTTTTTAATTATTTTTTTCAATTTTCTTTATAGATTTATCAATATTGCTTTTAGCTTTTTGTGACATATTCATTGTTTCTGTTTTTATGTCTTTCAAAACCTTGGAAACTTTATTGCTTACCTTTTTATTTTTCAAAGCAATGGCTCCTGCGATTGCTAGTCCAGCTCCAGCTATTACACCACCAACAACTGCGGCGATTGGCTTGATACTTTTTTGCTTAATATGTTTTGTCATATTTTTTTCCTTATAATTTGTAATACTCTATTCTGATTGTGCTTTGCCCGAAAGCACTTTGATAAATGAAACTATTCCCCATACGAGGACTGCATAGACAATGATTGCAACCATATTTGCTGGTTCTATTACAGCACTTACTTCTATTCCTTGAGTCACGGCTCTGCGAAAAATACCTTCAAATGGGAAGATAAATATTTTACTTGTTCCATAGATAAACTGAACAAAACTACTTGCTTGGCTTGCTCCCATTAGTTTTAGAATAAACCTAAAAACAAGCAATACCTCTAAAACTCCTAAGAAAAAATAGAGTATTTGTTCAATGTACTGGCTCTGCGTAGTTTTAACTTGGGTAATACTTGTAGCTGATGTTTGAGTGATTGGCTCATTATCGCGTTCTCTTGTTATCACTGTTTCTTTAGTTGATATCGGCATTTTTTTCCTTTTTTTATATTATAATTTTTGTCGTACTTAATTCTTTAAGAGTAGAAATCAATTCATCAGTTGAATATGCAGAAGTATTTATTTTTTCATTTTTAAGGGTTCTCAATCCTTCAATAATTCTTCTTGCAAAAATAGCTTCACTTGTTCTTAAATTTTTAATTTTTATTTCATTTTCCTCGAATGTCTTCGAGATAATAACTAGTTGAGAGAAGAAGAACGTTGTATTAATCAGGACATTGGCGATGTTCCTAATATCTACACTATAAATTTCTGAACTCAGAAAATTTCTGGTAATAACAGTAATTCTTTCCTCTTCAATCACGAGTGTATTTGGAAAGAAATCGACTGGAAAGGCGTGTGAAGAAATGCTTACTAAGATTCGATTTGATTTTGAAACTAAATTGTCAACAATGATACTGTCTTGTATTTGTTTTTCTATAATTTGAGTTTCTATTATTTTTGTATCTTTATTGATTATTGCCTTAATAAGTTGCCAGCTTTGTAATGAACCTAGTCTAATTTAATCTTTTTAATGATTGTTTCTTTTGGTAAATATTTAATTAGAGCATTTTCTATTAGTTGGGTAACAGTTAAATCTTCAATTACAGCCTGAGCCCTTGCATGTTTAATCAGTGCCGGATTAAGAAACAGGGTAAGTCTCTTTTTCTGTGTATTTGACATACTTCACATACTACAACTAATTGAAGTAGTTTAATAGTAGCAATGTATTGATTAGTCTAGAAATAGAAAAAAGAAAATATGGTGTGTGCGGAGGCGGTGGGATTCGAACCCACGAACCGGAGAACCGGTCAGATTTAGCAAACCTGTGCAATTGGCCACTATGCGACGCCTCCAATACAATACAAACCTGGATTATATCAGCAATTATTCCATATCTCAGCTTGAGAGTTTAAGGTTAACTCGCTACACTAAACACCACGTTATGAAAAAAATATTTGTCCTAACATTCCTCATCTCCTCGGCATATCTCCTATCTGCTTGCCAACCACCAGCACCAGACAAAGACGTTCCTAAGACAGACCTTTTCGGCAACAGCAAAATAGACAACTCCAGACTATATGACAATATAACCAAAGAAAAAGCAGAAACCCAACTAGGAGTCCCAGAAACCAAAGACGTCTTTGAACCAGGACTAACAGAACAAGCCAGAAGAGCTGGACTAACAGACCAAGACCTAAAAGACGTTAAAAAAAAACTCGCTGAAAGCTTCTCTATGGATGAAGAAGAAGTCCAAATCACCGCAGAAGGAGAAAGTACTCCAGAATTCATGACGGGCTATGTAAACGTAGGAGAATCTGAAAAAGGAGGTATCTACTTTGCAGCCAAAACAGACGGCAAATGGGAACTAGTCCATAATGGCGTAGGCGTCATCTATTGTTCAGTAGTTGAAAAATACAACTTTCCCATCGGCATAATCCCTCGTTGCTATGACATTGAAACAGGAAAAACAAAAGATAGGGGTTAAAATACTCTTGTGAAACAAACCTTTTTAGAAAGAGCCCAGGAAATTAATAGTTTGGCCCTAGGCAGCAATTTTTATCCTGTCTTTGACAACGACAAAGAAAAAATTCCAACCACAAAAAACCTCCCATTCCTAGTCAGTGGCAATCCATATGAATTAACCACAGAACAAAAACAAGAAATCAAAAAACTAGGTCCAGCACTAAAAGAACTATTCAAAGCAGTTTCATCATTACAAGGAAACTTTGATCCATTCTTTATTAGACCAGACATATTATTAACAACAGCTGGCTTCAAAATCTGTGAAGTAGAAACTCAATCATTTGGTTTTCCACTAAGCATCTTCCTACAAAACTCATTCTCAACTTGGTTTCAGACATTTGGCCAAAGCCAACAACAAGTTCTATCTAAATTCATTAACTATTGGCAAACAAAAACCAACTCAACCAGTGGCACCTTCGTCTATTCAAACCACACAAAAAAATTCTTTGGCCAGCTCCAATATTTTTGCAAAATACTAAATGATGAAGGAGGAAACTTCTCCGTCAAATCAGCTAATGAAATTACCAATGAAGACCTTAACAAACCATTCTATAGAGCCTTCTATGTCTATGAACAAGAAACCAATCAAGAAATCATTAATTTCATCAACAAAAAACCAATTCTTTTGCCGGAGATAAACAAATATTTTGAAGGAAAATATATCCTAGTCGACTATTTTGAAAATCAAGAAATAAAAAGAAAAATCTCCTTATCAAACCAAGAAATTTTAGATAACTACTTACTCCCAACCTGGATGGTAACCAACGAAATCCCACAATCCTTTCCATTGCCCATCAAATCTTGGTCAGAACTCTCGCTGTTATCCAGAAACCAAAGAAACTATGTAGTCAAAAGAGCTGGTGGACACCCAGATGCCTCTTGGTCTAGAAGCGTCGTCTTCCTCAATAAACTCTCAAAACAACAAATCACAGAACTATTTCAAGACATTCTTCAGAAAAAAGAAGACTGGGTAATTCAACCATTTTATAAGAACGAAAAAACAAAACTCTCATATGCCGCTGACAACTTTTCTGAAGAAAAAACTATGAACGGCAACATAAGATTCACTCCATACTTTGAATATGAAAATGGAGAGTTATTAAACATGAAAGTCACTGCCAGAGAAAATACTCTCTTCATCCACGGAGCCAGTGACAGTATCAATACCACAGTCATCTAATATGAACTTAAACCTTAAAAAATATTTAATCTTTGATTTTGATGGCACCATCGACGACCTTATTATAAATTGGAAAGACATTCGCAAAGGCTATCTTAAAATTGCCCATGAACTAGAACCAACCAGTGTCTACCACTCAGAACAGGTCTCTTACCAAATGCAGGTAGACCTGATAAACAAATACGGCAATATAGCCAACCAAAAATTTATTGAACTATCTCGTGAATATGAAAAAAATAATTTTAAAAACCATCAACCGATCCTCCCAGTAATCAATTTTTTACAGCAACAAAAAAACAAACACATCTATTACCTATGGACAAGTAACGATAGGCAAACAATCCAGCCAATCCTAGAAGAATTAAAATTAATAACCATTTTCAGCAAAATAATCTCTCGCGACATCGTATCCTCACCAAAACCAAGCCCGGCAGGATTCGAACAAATATACACACCAAACTCTGATCTTAAAGAATATCTATTAATAGGCGATAGCAACAACGATCGCTTGGCTGCTGCAAACGCAAAAATAGACTTCTTACATGTAAAAGATTTTATTCAGATCTCTTCATCATCCCTGACAAAGTTCCAGTGATAACTGCAACATCAGCAGTCAACTGTAAAATAGGCAACCACCACCAGCCTCTTTTTACATATTTAACATTTTTTTGAATAGACCAAGAAAAATATATAAATATATTTATGGCTAAAATAAATAAAGCAGTTTTAAAAATAAATAAATAAATACTGCCAAAAGAAAATAAAGCTAATAACATCAACAAATAAAAAACTAAAACTAAATATCTAACTAATACCAAAACAACCTTGGGTCTAAGAATATTTGCCTCCAAATCACCATAAGCAAAGCGAAAGATCATTTTCATAAAAGACCCAAGATTTTTTCTTGGCATCCAAGCAACAAACGCCTTTTTTGCAAAACTCATCTTTACAACACACTCCTTTAACTTATGGGCAAAAACATAATCTTCATTATGAGCCAAGCTCTCGTCAAAACCACCAATCTCAGTCCAAACACTTTTCTTTATTAGCATCGAACGAGTAGCCGGCAAAAAATCATTGGAATTAACCCTATCTGGCATCACCAAAACATAGGGAATCACAGCAGCCTCAAAAGAAGAATTTGCTTCTCCATAATAGTATCCAGCTACCACCTCACTCTTATTTTTCTCCTGATTAACAACCAATTCCTTAAGCCAATTTTTATCTGGAATACAACCAGCATCAGTAATAGCAATCCAGTCTGACTTAGCTTGTTTAATGGCGATGTTTCTTCCAACACTACGATTGCCTTCTTTCGTTATAACCTTTAGGATTTTTTTGAAAAAATTATGTTGTTGCCAAGAAGCTAATATTTCCAAACTCTTGTCACTTGAACCACCATCGACGATAATTATTTCTGTAGGACGGAAAGTTTGTTGCTTGAGAGCGGATAACAATAAATTAAGATTTGCTTCTTCATTTAAAATAGTGATAACCACACTTACTTGCATCTAGGTTATTATACCGATAAGCAATCTGAAAATTACCTCAAATTATTTATGAAAAAACTATTAGTAATCACGCCTTCCTTTTACCCACAAATCGGTGGAGTAGAACGTCATGTTTGGGAAACTTCCAACCTAATCAAAAAAGCTGGTTGGCAAGTTTCAATACTAACCGAACAAAAACCACAAGCAAAAAAAATAGCTTTAGTAGCAGATAAAAAAATTCAAGTTTTCCGCTTTTCATATCCCAAAATTAAATATTTAGGATTGCTATTAATTTGGTGGCAAATCCTCCATAACTATTTCAAGTTAATTAAAACAGCTGACATAATTCACGTTCACGATGTTTTCATTTGGTATCTGCCATTCAAACTAATGTTTTGGCGCAAGCCAGTAGTTGTTACTTTCCATGGTTGGGAAGGAAAATTTCCTTTACCTCAAAAAAATATCTTATGGAGACAGTTGGGTGTGAGATTGGCAAATAAAACCATTGCCATAGGTAGTTATTTGGAAAAATACTATCATTTTAAAGCAGACAAAATTCTCTATGGAGGTGTTCATATTCCAAAGGTATTACCCAAAAAAACTGATTTACTCCTTTATGTTGGTAGACTTGAATTTGATACTGGCCTACCGATGTTATTGCAAGCATTAAAGAACAACACTTGGGATGGTAAAGTAGTTTTTTGTGGTGATGGAGTTTTGCGAGAACAAGCTGAACAAGTTGGTGAAGTAGTTGGATTTAGCAATCCAGAACATTTATTAAAAAAAGCTAAAATAGTATTTGCCGGTGGCTATTTATCAATTTTGGAAGCTTTTGCTTATCAATGTGCAGTAATTGCTGTTTATGGCAATTCATTAAAAAAAGACTATTTTTTAATGTCGCCACTTGGACATTTAATTTCATTGGTAAAAAATGATTTGGAAGTAACAAAAAAAATTCAATTTTTAGAAAATAATCCCAAACAACTACAAACCAACATTAGCAAATCTTTATTATTTGCCAAAACCCAAACTTGGGAAAACATTAGCAACGTCTATTTAAACTATTATTCAGAACTATTAAAAAACTAGAGCTTACGGAATTTTTTTCTAAGAACCTCAAAAACATAAGTAAACCAATAAGTCCAAGAAACTGGCAGGTCCTGTGCTGGTAAATAGGCAATTTCTTCACCGCCAAAACCTCGTTTAAAAAGTGAGACACCAGCAAAACGATGATTAGTCTCATCCTTTGGTGCTATGCCCCAAAAATTATATCTTTTGCAATCTCTGAGCTTAGCTTCTTGAATTGCTGCCCATTGGCAAGCATATGAACCAGGCAAGTGATCGTTTTCTGGAGTAGAAATACCATAATGATAAACAGCTTCTTGATGATTGAAGATAATAAAGGCAGAGGCCAAGAGTTTTTCATTAAGATAACTAGAAAACAAAATAGCCTGGTTTTTATCAGCAAACACTTGAAATTGTTTAATCAAAAAATCATAGCCAAAAGGCACAAAATGATGTTTTTTTGCTAGCTCAACCTGTTGCTCATAAAACTCAGTAATAGCCTGAGTGTCTTTGGTTTGTTTAACAACAATACCTTTTTTTTCACTCTGTTTAATTTCATAGCGAGTATTTTTTCGCATTTCTTTTAATAACGTATCCAAGTCTTTGGTGAGATCCAGTTGTAAAGTTAAATCTGCAGTTAAATGCATAGGAGCTGGTCTAATATTCAAGTGACTCAACCTAGATTTTAATTGTGGTGTCTCTATGGCTTGTGGTCTAAATCTAACAAAAGAACAATCTTCTTCTTTGGCTAATTTCTTTATAAAGGCAAAGATATCAGCTAATTGTTGTTGTTGGTTTTTATCCCAATCCAATAATGGACCACCAGCAATAGTTAGATAATTTCCTCTTTTTGCAGTTTCTTTAACTATTTGAAAGATACCCACAGTAGTTTGTTGCTTCTGTTCATAACAGCCATAGCGCCAAATTTTTTTATTAAGTTTTTCTTGAAAAACACCCCATTCCCATGATTGAAGAAAATTGGCTTCTGGAAAATCTGCCAAAGCCTGTTTCCAGGTTTGTTCATCAACGATTGATTGAAAACTAAGATTCATAATTTAACTACTATACTGTTTTTTTAATACTCTGACTATTTTAATTGCATCTTTAAGCGAAATCTTTTGATGAGTAGGCAAATTAATAATATGTTGGCTCATATATTCAGCATTAGGACATGATCCAACTATATAGTTGGTATTACATTCTTTACTACCGCAATCAACTGCTTGTCGATACCAACGGTCGGAGAGATGAATGCCTTCTTTTTTCCAGTTGTCAATTAAAAATAATGGATTTTTCATTTTCAAAGCTATTCTAAGCAAAGAACCATTTTCTAAATTAGAATTCTTAGTAAGACAGGGAATATTTTCCTTAGTAAAAGCAGTTAAGTAATAACTAGCAATTGAACGACGATGCTCTAAGGTTTGCTGATAGTTTTTTAATTGCTCAACCACCAGTGGAGCAAAAGCCTTTGGCATTTGATGGGCTTGTTTTGTTTGAGCAAAAACAGGGGAACTAAGCCAATTAATCTTCTTTAAAAATAAGTGTAATAACCTACCAATTAAAATTGGAAAAGTAAGTCTAATGAACCAGGTGAATAGAGGGTAAAGTAGGTCTTTATTGATAATTTTTTGTTCTGGTTCTGTTAAAGAAAAATCTGTTTTTATTGGTTTTTTCTTAAAAACAACGGCTCCACCACCAACAGCATCAATAACTTTATCTCTACCAAAGGACAGAATAACCACATCTGCTTTGGCACCCAAAAATTGATCATTGTTTTTGCCACCAAAAGCCTGAGCAAGATCTTCGATGAGCAAAAGATTTTTTTCTTTACACCATTGAGCAATTTTATCTATTTCCGCTGGATGACCCAAACTATGTTGAACTAAAACTGCTTTGGGACTTATTTTTTTTGAAAGATTTTTATAACTCTCAGCTAAAGTCTCAACTGATAAATTAAGTTGTCCTTTGCCAATGTCAACATAAACTGTTGTAGCTCCAGCTCTTCTAATACCTTCTTCAATGGCTGAGCAAGTAAAGGCTTGGGTGAGAACAGCGTCTGTTGCCTTATTAATGTTGTAACCTTGCAAAGCTAGTTCAATAGCATCTCTGCCTTTGTAGGTTAGGATTGTTTGGCCAGAAAACATTTCTTGTAATTGATTGCTTAAATCTTTTCTTGAATCTTTAATAGGTAAATGCAAAATATTTTTTAGCCATAAATTAAAGCTAAGCCACACGAAACTATTGGAATAATGGGCTCCCAAACTAGCGTTAATCACTTTGTTTATCCTGATTTCTTTGTAGTAATTTAGCTAAATTTAATGGTACATACCCCTCAATTAGAATTACATCATCTTGGTTGAATTTTGGCAGTAATTTAGCAAAGATGGTTGACTGGTCAACCATGTTTTGGGCAAAAACTTCTTTAAAAGCAGCTTTGCCATCAGAGCCGGTGTAAAAAACAAAATCAACAATTGGTTTGGCTGCTCTAGCCAAATCTAAGTGAATACTTTCTGATTCATCTCCCAAATCAATAATGCCACCAGTAATTAAAATAGTGTTTTTACCTTGTTTTTTAAAGTGATTAAGTAGGTTTAGAGCAGAGCGAAAGCCTTTGGGATTGGTAGTTTTACCATCATTAATAATGAGAGCTTTGCTAGTGGGATGGAAATATGACTGAGTAAATACTTCTTCTGGTACAAATGAAGTTATTCCTAGTGCTATTTTTTCTGGAGGAATTTCTAGAGTTTGCCCCAACACTATCGCTGCAGCAATGGTTTCAGTATGGTGTAGGCCAATTAAATTAGTTTTTAAAACTTGATCTTGCCATTGCACGCTCAATCTGCCTCTTTCATCAAGTTTTTCTTTATTTAAACCTACTTTTTCTGGTGAATAATTGATTTTTTTCTTACTAGAATCTTGATTACAGATTTTTTCTGTACCAGGATCCATGGCATTGCAAAGCACGACTCCTGTTAGCTGAGTATTTTTTACTAACTCACCTTTGGCCTCAATAATTTTTTCTAAACTACCAAAGAGAGCGAGATGTTGCGGTGTTAGACCAGTGATTAAAGATATTTCTGGTGGAAACCAACTAGCTAACTTTTGAATTTCTCCCTTTTTGTATGCTGCAAATTCTAAGAATAAAATTTCTTCTCCATGGTAGTGTTTGAGTAAATCTAAGGCAATGCTAAGGGGAGTGTTATGAGATTTCGGTGGGGTGTAGATAGTAAATTTTTGGCTAATGACGTTACTGCATAAATGTCTGGTTGCAGTTTTTCCATAGCTACCGGTAATGCCAATGATTCTGGGTTTATCTTTTTGTAGTTTTTTTTGTGCAAAGAATAGTAATACTAGGCTAATTAACGATTTAATTATCTCTGTTATTAAACCACTGATAGCTGGTAAAAGTGGGATTAGAGCATAGATTAAAAATGGCAACCACCAGGATTTAAAACTAATGCCCAAAGAAAATAAATAGCCCATTAGGATTAGAGAAATAAAACCAACAGTAGTAGAGCGAATGGTGATAGCTGGTCGTTTGAGACCAACTCTAGTAAAGTCATTTTTTTGAGGAGCTAATCTTACTACTTCTGCCATGCCCTCTGGAGATAATAGAAAGTTCCAAAACCTATCTAGTCGATATTCTTTTTGTTGAATCCAAGCCAACCAGCGGACAAGTCTAATAAGAGTAAAAGGTAAGGTAATTAAGATGAATAAAATAGTTAAAAAGCTCATAAGCTTTCTTTCTTTAGAAAGGACAGGATTTCTTTAACTACTAAATCAGGGTGAGTATAAACTGGTGAATGTCTGGCTGGCAAAACTTTAAAAATGTTATTAGGGATTTTCTTGGCAAAAAGCTTACCTATTCGCAATGGAGTGGTTAGGTCATCTTTGCCCCAGATGATTAGAGTAGGAACAGTAATTTTGTTCAATAGAGGTAAGACAGAATAATTAAGTACGTTGCGCATGGTTTTTTGTTGAGCAGGATTGGCTTCAATATAATCTCGTTCTCTAATTAGTTTATAAATTGCTCTTTTAAATAAAGGTACGTAAGCAAGGAAAAAGAATAATTTGGCTAGTATTTTAAATAGCCAGCGTTTGAATACTTTGCTTGGAATAAAATCAAGAATACCAGAACTATCAATGAGAATGAGTTTGGAAACTAATTCTGGTTTTTTTGCAGCAAGAACTGTAGCGAGCTGGCCACCAAAGGAATGGCCTACTAAAACAATATTTTTTAATGGAGTAATTTCTTTAGTTAACCACTCAAGATATTTTTCAATGGTATAGCTATGATCAATGTCAGTAGTAAGACCAGGAATTTTCCAAAGGTGAACCACAAAGCCAGCTTCAGTTAATTGTTTTTTAAACGGATTGAGTCGGTCAATTACTTGTTTATCTGGTGTCCAGCCATGGAGCAAAACAAGTTGTTTGGTGGGCTGAGTCATAGCAGATTTTCTAGGTCCTTTTGCGGTATTATACGGGAAAAGTGTTATGCATTACCAGTTTTTACCACATTGTTCTGTTTTCATTAAAAAATGGCGCTCAATTTCTATTTTAAAAAGAGTAGTTGCTTTGGTTGTTTTGAGTTTATTTTTATCTATTCTAACCACTTTTTTGGCTATCTTAGCCATATTAAAGCATAATTTTACTCTTAGTTATTGGCTTTTTACTGGTTCTCAACCAGTTCCAGAGGTTTTATCTTTATTATCTTTTCGTCAAATACCTGTTGTTGAGGTCTGGAGAGAAACAATTTGGTTGGGTAAGAATGGTAATGTATTGCTTAATAAAAGTTTTTCGTCTGATAATTTTATTTCCAAAGTTTTAGAACAAGATCTGTTACCAACCTTTGAGCATACAGAGAGATTACTGGATGCTTGGAATAAGGCAGTTATTAGAAAAGTTTTTTGGTCCAAACAAACAGCTACTCTTAATGAGTTTAGAGATTTGCTTAAATTAGCAAGAGTTTTTTATCAAGAACAACAGACTGGTAAAAAGTATTTAGTAATTTTTCAAAATGCTGATGAGATTAGAGCAACTGGTGGTTTTATGGGTTCATATGCAGTTTTAGATTTTAAGAATTCAGAATTTTGGCGACCGACAATTAGAGATATTTATGATCCAAGTGGGATTAGTGTGATTACGGAATCACCAATGGGTCATGCTAGATATTTGAGTGATGGTAGGGGTATGGCTTTGCACGATGCTAATTGGTTTGCTGACTTTCCTGTTACTGCTAAAAAAATTCTTTGGTTTTTTGAAGAAATCAAGCAAGATCCACAATTTTATGATGGGGTAATTGCAATTAATTCCCAGACTGTTGAGAAGGTTTTGGATAAAATTGGTTCTATATATTTACCATCAGAATCTAGATGGATGAGTGCTAAGGAATTTTCTCAAGTAGTGAGACAAGATAGAAATGAATTTTTTCCAGGTAGTCAACAAAAAGCTCAACAGTTGCAGGAGTTAGAAACAGCTCTATGGTTGAAGTTAGAACAGCTTTCGGAGAAGGAAAAAACAAGCTTGTTTTCTGAGGTTTTAAGCAATCAGATTTGGCGAGAGGTTTTGGTTTTTAGTAAAAATGATCAGTTGCAAAAGACGAGTGAGGAATTGGAGATTGCTGGTGAAATAGCTCAGGTGGCACCAAATGATTTTTTTGTTTATCCTCTTGAGTCTAATGTTGGTATTAACAAGGCAAATGCAAAGGTAAAGCGTGACTTAATGGTTGAATCAATTGATTCTTTGCTTAGATTAAAAGTTCTTTTTACTAATCAGGCTAAAATAGCTGATAGACCATTGGAGCAACAAGAGAATAAAGCATATAAGGTTGCGAATCATTTTGGTTATGTTAATTACTATCGTTTTATTGTTCCAGAAGATATAGAGGTTTTGAGTGTGGTAGTTGGAGATGAGGTTTTGCAAGATTGGGAGAGTCAGGAGATTGCTGTTAGTGGACGGGTTTTTACTGAAATTGGTTTTTTAGTAGTGGTTCCAGAAGAATCGCAAAAGCAAGTGATGATAGATTTTTCTGCGCCAGATTCTTGGTCTGGAAAAATCTTAGTACAGAAACAACCAGGATTAGTTTATCAAACTGCGATTATGGGTAAAATATTGCCCACAATTGATCTTGTTGGATTTTCCTGGAGTCTGCCAAGTAGAGAGGCAGTACAATAGCACTTTGAATATTATGCAATTAACTCATGAAGAATTATCTCAAAAAGTTATTCAAGCCAGAGAGTTTTTGGTAGCTACTAAGCTTGATGAACTAAATAAAGAGCTTGAATTAGTACAGCAGGAGTCTTCTATGCCTGGTTTTTGGGATAGAGCTGATGCTCAGCAGAAGATGCAACAAGTTTCTTTTCTCCAGGGTAGACTAGATGATTTACAGCGCTTAACTGATTTGGCTAATGATGTAGCTGCTTATTTGGAGTTAGAGGCAGCTGATCAAGAATCTTTTGCTTCAGAAACAGAGGCAAAATATTGGCAGTTAAGTAAGTTATTAACTGAATTAGAGTTGAGAACTTACCTCAAGGGTAAATATGATAATGTTGCAGCTATGTTATCTATCCATCCAGGACAGGGTGGAACAGAAGCAATGGATTGGGCAGAGATGGTGGCTAGGATGTATGCCAGGTATTTTGAGAGAAAGGGTTGGAAATTCTCTTTAATTTCTGAAGTTAGAGGTGAAGATGCCGGAATTAAAGAAATGGTTTATGAAGTTCGTGCTCGTTATGCTTATGGTTATCTTAAAAAAGAACAAGGAACTCATCGTTTGGTGCGTTTAAGTCCGTTTAATGCTGATAATTTGCGTCAAACTTCTTTTGCTTTAGTTGAAGTTGCTCCGCTAATTGAGGATACAGATGAGATCGAGTTGAAAGACACTGATTTGGAGTGGTCTTTTATGAGAGCGGGCGGTGCTGGAGGTCAGAATGTTAATAAGGTGAATAGTGCTGTTGAGTTACGTCATATTCCTTCTGGGATTGTTGTTCGTTGCCGTGAAGAAAGAAGCCAGGTTCAGAATAGAGAAAAGGCTTTGGTGATGTTGAAATCAAAATTAGCTGTTTTAGAAGAAGAGAGGCAGCAGGCTGAGTTGGCGCAGCAAAAGGGTGAACATCACAATGCTAGCTGGGGTACTCAAATTCGTAATTATGTTCTTCATCCTTATCAGTTGGTTAAAGATACTAGGACAGAGGTTGAAACTTCAAATACCAGTGGTGTTTTAGATGGAGATTTGGATGATTTCATTTATGAGGAGCTGAAAATTTCTTAAAGAATGGGGTATGATAAATAATATGCAAGATTCTAAACTTCATGTTCGTATGGAAAATTTGGATGATGTAACAAAAATTTCTATCGATACAGACCAAACACCGGTTGACGAAAAAACATCTGTCAGCGACAATTCTAGTTCGTCTGTGCGTGTAAATAGATCTGGTAAAACCCAGATAAAAGTTTTAGATTTAGAAACAAAAAAAGAAATGCCTATGCAATCCAAACAAAAGAAAATAGTTTTAATAAGTTTAATTTTAATTGCTGTTATTGCTGGGGTTGGTACTGGTTATGGTGCTTTTAAGTTGAATAAAAAGAATAATGTTGCTGATTCTCCTCAGGCAACTCAACAGATTGCTGGAGATAATATTAAGGCTGGAGATGTTTTTGGGGTTAAGGATGATTTAACTTTTAAGGATAATGCAGAGGGATATTTGGCTGCTGGTGGTGCAGAAGATGAGGGTTCGCATCGTTTATTACGCGAAGGTGGTGAGAGTCAAACAGTTTATTTAACTTCTTCTATCACAGATCTAGATAAGATGGTGGGGATGAAGGTTAAGGTTTGGGGTGAGACTTTTAAGGGTCAAAAAGCTGGTTGGTTGATGGATGTGGGAAGAGTTCAGGTTATTGAGGTTGAGGCCGAGGCTCCTGTCGAGGCAGAATAACTTTCTTAATTTTAGTAAAATTCGATTTCGTGCTAGTGCAATCGTGTAGGTTTTTGTATCATGGGAATACATCATGATTACTTTTTCATCAGTTACCAAAAAATTTGGCAGTGGGGTTGTTGCTCTTCAGGATATTTCATTTCATATTAAGTCTGGTGAGTTGGTTGTTGTGCATGGTCCTTCTGGTAGTGGTAAAACTACCTTAATGAATCTTTTGATTAAAGATTTGGAGCCAACTTCTGGAGAAATTACTTATAAAAATATTTCTTTGACTGAAATGCCTAGAAAGCAGATACCTCAGCATCGTCGTAAGATAGGGGTAGTTTTTCAAGATTACAGGCTTTTGCCAGAGTTAAATGTTTGGGAGAATATTGCTTTGCCATTATCAATTATTGGCAAGTCTAATGATGAAGTTGAATCTAGGGTTACCGATTTATTGAACTTAGTTTCTTTGACTGAGAAAGCCTTGCTTTTTCCAAAACAACTTTCTGGTGGTGAGGCCCAAAAGGTTAGTATTGCTAGAGCTTTAGCTACTGGTCCAAGTTTGATTTTTGCTGATGAGCCAACTGGCAATCTTGATAGTAAGGCAAGTTTGGAGATTATGAGGTTGTTGCAACAGATTAATGATTTGGGTACAACAATTTTATTGGCTACTCATGATTTGGCTCTTTTGGATGCTTTGGAAAGAGAGAGGCATTTGGAATTGGAGAAGGGTGTTTTGAAAAGAGATTCTAGGCCAGCTAGTCCAGATAAGGTTGTTGAAAATCATGATCATGAAGATAAAAAAGCTGAACAGAAGAAGGTTGAGAAAATAAAAACTGAGGATAAGCAAAAAAAGAGAAAAGCTTTTGGTATTACTTTAGATTTGTCTTTTTTTAAGAAAAAAGCTATTGATAAGGATGAGATTGAAGCTAGGATGTCTGAGATTTTAGATAAAAAAGAGGTTGAGCAGAAGAAAGAAAAAACAGAGACTAAGAAAGCTAAAAAAGAGCATGGAGTGGAGAAAAAAACATGAAAAAATTACAAGATGCTTTGGTTGCTATTCGTCGCTCTCCGTATCAGAGTGTTTTGGCGTTGTCGATGGTGACAGTTACTTTTTTTGTGGCATATATTTTTTCTTTATTGGCTTTTGGTACTGATTCGATTTTGAAGTTTTTTGAGACTAGGCCCCAGGTGATTGCTTTTTTTGAAATTCAAACTACAGCAGATGATGTAGAGAAGCTTGCTTCTTCTATGAAAGAGAAAAGTTATGTTACTGATGTTAAGTTAGTGACTAAACAACAGGCTTTAGAGTTCTATAAACAAGATCACAAGGATAATCCACTTTTACTGGAGTTGGTTACTGCAGATATTTTGCCAGCTAGTATTGAGGTTTCTGGAAAAGATGTTGCTGCTCTTAATTTAATTCAGGCAGATCTTAAAAGTGCTAAGGGAGTAGAGGATGTTGTTTACCAGGAGGATATTGTTGCTGATATTCAACAGTGGACTGCTGCTGTTCGTGGAGTGGGTTTGGTTGCAACTAGTATTTTGGGAGTTGTTTCTTTTCTAATGATTATGACTTTGATGAGTATGAAGGTTGCTGCCAAGAGAAATGCTATTGCAGTAATGAAGATTATTGGTGCAACTAATTGGTATATTGCTGGTCCTTTTGTTTTGGAGGGTATGTTGTATGGGTTTGTTGGTTCATTGCTTGGTTGGGGTGCGATGTATGCAATTTTGCTTTATGCCACTCCTTGGTTGCAGAATTTCCTTGGTTTGATAGTGCAATTTCCATTGCCACTGCAGTTTTTTGTTTATCAGTTGGGTGCTGGGACAGTAGCTGCTTTATTGTTGGGAACTACAGCTAGTTTAATGGCCGCTCGACGAATGATGCAAAGACGGTAGAATGAGGCTATGGTGATGAAGCGTAAAAAGATCACTTTTCTCTGGTTGCTACCTATTTTATTGGGTGTTTTGTGGCTGAGAATTTTTCATGTTTCAACTATTTATGCTGAGGAGGATTGTGCTGCCATCACTTGTTCTCAAGGAACAGGATCTACTGAAGACCAAAATGCCTATTTAGCATGTAATAAAAGCAAGCAAACTTGTTGGGAACAAAAAATTAAAGATACTCAGAGTCAAAAAGTGACTTTGACTAATACTATTAATTTATTAAATGGCCAAATTTCGCTCCAACAATTACAAGTAGATTTGACTCAGGCAGAGATTATTCAACTAGAAGATCAAGTAGCTGAATTAGCTGAAAGAATTAAAGGCTTAGGCTATTCACTGGATCGTTTGAGTACGGTTTTGATTGAGAGAGTTAGAGCTCAATATAAACAGAGTCGTACAGTTCCAAGTTTGCAACTGCTCGGATCTAGTTCATTTTCAGATCTGGTGATGAAAATGCGTTACTTGTCACAAGCTCAAAAACAAACAGCTGATGTAATGGCAAAGACTGAAAATCAACGTTTAGAATATGATGATCAAAAACAACTTAAAGAAGAAAAACAAATTCAACTAGAGCAAAAAAGAGTTTCTCTTAAGTTGCTTCAAACTTCTTTGTTGGGTCAGAAAAAAGATCAACAGTTTCTCTTAAGTGAAACTCAGAGTAGTGAGGCTAAATACCAGGCAGAACTTGCTAAAACATTAGCTGAGTTGGAGGCTATTCAATCTATTATTGCTGGCAGAGGTTCTGAAACAAAAGTTCGTGATATTAAACAGGGTGACAATATTGCTAGTATTATTGCTGGTGCCTCTGCTTGTTCTACTGGTACTCATCTTCATTTTGAGGTGGCTAATAATGGAGTACACCGAGATCCAGCTGGTTATTTAAAGAGCACTGATATTACTTGGAGCAATAGTCCTGACGGGTCATTTGGTTTTAGTGGTAGTTGGGATTGGCCAGTTAATAATGCTGCTTTAATTACTCAGGGTTATGGCATGACTTACTATGCTAGGGTCAGGCGTGCCTATGGAGGTTCTCCTCATACTGGTATTGATATGGTGAGTAAGACTAGTGGTGATTACACTGTTAAGGCAGTACGAGATGGTACTTTATATAGAGGTAGTATTAAGTGTGGTGGCGGTTTGTTGCGCTATGTAAAAGTAGAGCATAAGGATGATGCTGAAAATACTTATTATCTTCATATAAATTATTAGTTTTTTCATTTTTTATATTTTGTTTTGTTTTTCCAAATGTTTTTTTATCGAGTAACGTCCCTATAACTATTGACAAAAGGACTTTATTTTGATATCATACTGGATCATAGTCGCTTAAATCATATTTTTGTCGACTGTAGTATTAATCAATTGCAGCCCTACAACGGGGTTGACTAAAGGAAACGCATGAAAATGGTCAAATCTCTAATCGCTGTAGCCGTTGCTGCAGTTGTATTACATGGTTTTGTTACTCCAGCTATGGCTGATCAAGTCGAAGCTGAAGCCAATGCTAGTGCAGAAGCAGTTTGTGAAACTGGTCAATATGGCCAACAAATCAACTGTAAAACCAAAAGTGATGCCTCTACTCGCGTAGTGATCAAGAGAGATAATGTTGCCGCCCACGAAGTGGTTAACACTGGTCTTGATGCTCAGGGTATTGCCATGTCACTTGGCACTGTAGCCACAGGAATTGTTGCTACTATCGCTCGTGTTCGCATGGGTAAATAATCACTTTTTAGATTATTGAAATAAGTCACACCCCCCGGTTCTTTAAAAAAGACCGGGGGGTGTGTTACTCTATAAGCCTAAGCAGGTTTATAGAAGGGAAACTTTCATGGTAAATAAGCAGACCACTCCACAATACCTTGACGATGCTTTTCGTGAGGAATGTGAAAAAATGGTCGAGACTTTTATTCAGAAACACAAGGATTACGGTAAGGATAATATTTTAGATAATGGTGAGTTAGGTATTTTATTTCGTACTAATGACAAACTACGTCGTTTACAAAATCTTTTAACCGCTGGAAAAGACCCAGAAAATGAGAGTTTAGCTGATAACTGGCAGGATATTGCAGTTTATGCTGTAATTGCCCTGTTATTGCGCTCTGGTAAGTTTAAAAAGCTAGTTATTAATCCAAAGGCTTAGATTATTCATTGCACAAGCAAGAGTGGTGCAACTTGTCCAAGCTAAGGATAGTTACTTGTTTGCCTTTATAGCTGATTATATTTTCTTTTTTGAGTTTCATCATTTCGATGCTAGCTGTTTCACGGGTAATACCGGTCATAGCGGCAATTCGTTTGTGGGTTAGGGGGAAATCAATGATTATTTTGTTGTTTTCATTTTTTCCAAAACGTTGAGCGGTGAAGTATAGGGTAGCAGCAACTTTTCTTTTGGCATTTCCAAATACTAGTGCTTCGGTTTTATTTGCCAAAGTATTTAGTCCTGAGCTTAGGCGGATTAATAATTCTTCCATTGCTGCTGGATTGGTTTTTAGGAAATCCAAGACGTCTTTGATTGGGACTCTATAAATTATAACTTTGGTTAGGCTTTCATAGAAATAGTCATTTTTGGTGCCATGGAGAATTACGGCAATAGGGAAATATGATCCAGTTCTGTAGATATTGACGATGAAGTCTTCTCCATTTTCAGAGACTAATTGTTGGCTTACATAGCCAGAGTCAACAAAGTGGATAAAGCGTAGGTCATCGTTGGGTTGAAGAATGATTTCTCCAGTTTTATATGTTGTTGGTTTGTAGTTATGAAAAAACTTTTTTAAGAGATTTTCACCTGGTGCACGAGAGAATAGGGACATGGCGTTAGTATATCAGGAAAGTTTTTTTAAATAATTACACTAACTATACTTGAGGTATATAATACCCTAATCAATGATCGAACAAGAAAAAAAAGTTTCGGTTGGAGAAGAAAACATAAGCCAAGAAAAAAAAGATAACAAATTAACTGATGCTGCAAAGCAAATTCGTTCTGAACTTTTTGAACTATTAACTCACCCAGACGTTCAAAATACCAAACTTTCAGAAACACTCAAACAGAGCTTTCTTGCCTATCCATCTTCTTTATTAAATCAATTAGGGTTTTTAACCGAAGAACCTGTTTTTAAAGTCCATGAAGACCAAAGATGTCACTGGGGATATGAGGTTTCCATGGCCAAAAAGGTTTTAGACCATTTACCTTGGATCAAAGAATTTTTTAAAGCAGACGACAAGTTCATTGCTGATTTATTATTTATGATTTTCATTAGTGACATTGGCAAAGCTGGTCCATTTGAAGCAAAAGACGGCCAACCAGAAGCAGTAGTCAGAAGAATATTTAATCAAGCAATTTTCCGCAAAAGACACCAACAATGGCTGCTCGAATGCGACCCAGCAAAATTCCATGAAGAACTACATGAATCATTGGCTCAGATCAGTAAAAAAACTCCAGAAAACGGAATTTCCGATTATGATGCTATTTTTAAAAATGGCATCTTTTTTATGCTTCCACTAGAAATATACTTCTATGTTTTACAACAAGTAGCTAGCGAAGAGGCTGGTGAAAATGAAGATTTGCAAAGAAAATCTTTAGAACTATTTTCTCTTTCTTCAGAAGAAAGAGAGTTTTTGGTAAACATCGGCAAAGACCCAAAAACAACTCCAATGCGCTATTTCTTTACCACTAGCCATATTCAATTTGGTGAGTTCTTCTTACAAAGAGTGGGGTTACTGAACAAAGACCAATCTAGTCTTGTTGACATGTCATTATCCCATCATTTTTCTCAGGGAATTACAGCTAGTCTTGTAGATCTTAATGTCGTTATTAATGATCAAGACTGGATAAAAAAAGTTGCTTTTTTGGAAATTCTAGATAAATTTGAAGCTTTCCTATATCGCTGGCGAGATCAGAGTCTAGAGGAAGCAAGGAAATCTGCTTATAACGAAATTATGTTTCAGTTAGGAAAAAACTATCCCAAATTTCCTCATCTAAAAGATTGGTATCATGAGGTTTTTGTTGGCATGGAAACAAATGGTGTCCTATCTAGATAGATTAGGCTTTTGCAGCATCTTCTAAAATTAGTTGGGGCAAAAATTCAGTAATAAAATCTATTATTATCTCTTGTTGCTCGCCACTTAACTCTGAAAATGAAAGTTGTGGTTCTGTAATTTTTTCTATTACTTTGATAACTATTGGGGCGAGTTCTGTGGCTTCGACATTATTAAATTGAACGGCAAGATTAAAAACAAATTCTGGGAGTTTATCTTTGGTTATTTTTTTGGTTATTTCAATTTTTTCGACCATTTATTTAAGGTATTCATACTTAATAGTGGTTTATGTGAAGTGTAACGTAATTAGTGGGAAAAACCACCCCTGTTTTATATCCCATAGTTTGACTATTTATTGAGTAAGTGCTATTATGTTATAGGTTTTACTTTAAATATTAGCAATGCGCTATGAAACATAAAGTAAAACAGCTCTTTAATATGTCGTGTTAATTAGCAACTCGTTCAACCTAAGGGTATGTTTATTTTGTATTTTTAGGCTGGGCGAGTTGTCAAAAAACTTTCCCAAATAAAATTTAGGAGTAGCTCATGAGGCACCCTTTCCCGACCATTCTGGTCATTTCGCTCTTTCTCTTGTTGTTGGCCGCTTGCGCGCCAGCGACTCCAATTGCTCCCACTCCCATTGATGTTGCTGTCAACAGTAGCATCCAGCTCACCAACGGCACCGCCGTGGCGACGCTGACGAACCTCGGAAATGGCGAGTGGTCCTGTACAAACGATAACACTGGTGGAGATTCCACTTGTGTGTCGGTTGTTCAAGGCACCACGAACTTTTTCTATGGCACGGAGAAATTTGCCACCACTGATGTGAATCATGTGGACAAAATCACCCTGGTGAACAACTGGTACAAAAAGTAGGAGCGAAGAATAAGACTTGGCAATTTGATGAGGGTCTCTGTAAGGAGATCCTCATCAAGTCCTAGTTTTTTAAAGTTTTATTAACACGACATATTTACTTTCCTTGATTATTTTTCAAAAAAGTTTAAGATTAATCCCTGTTATGCCTGAAGAAAAACAGCCGTTTTATCCTGATCAAATTATTCCACTTATTCTTACTGTGGTAGTTTTTTTTGTCATGGTTGGCCTATTGTTTCTAGAGGTTTTTGGATTAAATCGTTTCGTGATTGCTAGAGAACAAATTTTAATTCATCTTTCTTGGACTGATATTGCCGTGGGAATGACAATCTATTTAAAAACATCAATTGATTTTGCTATTTTCATCGGTCGCCTAATGTCTAAATTTCCTGGTTGGAAGAATAGGATTATGATCGAGATAGGGACGGCCTTTGGTAATGCACTTGGTACATTTGCCATTTTATTGCTTTGGGATTTATTTCGTGAAGTAAGATTTTTAATGGCAGCAATGATCTTAATTGCATCTTTAGTTTTGCTTCGTCTAGCAGAAGAAGGTTTAGATCATGTTAAGGATGCTGAAGGAAATTATAGGTTCGCATTATTTGGTTTTGTGAGATTATTTGAAAAATATTTATCAAATTTCAATCGTGCTTTAGCTCCGGTATTGAATAAAATTGTGCCACGTCTTTCTATTGCTGATAATGATTTAAAAACAGGTTTTAAGGCTTTGTTTTTCCTTTCTTTTTCAGTACCTTTCATTTTGGGTTTAGATGATTTCGCTGGTTATATACCTCTTTTTAATGTAGTTAATGTCTTTGGATTTTCTATTGGA
This sequence comes from Candidatus Pacebacteria bacterium CG2_30_36_39, assembly GCA_001873435.1. Classification (GTDB taxonomy): domain Bacteria; phylum Patescibacteriota; class Microgenomatia; order UBA1400; family PJMF01; genus CG2-30-36-39. The sequence continues at coordinate 76,816 of MNZB01000004.1, read as the reverse complement.
GTCTTTTTGGGACACATGCTCTTGAATATCTTTTTATTTTTATCACCAAAGAGAACTATTGCTGCGGTTAAGCAGCCAGTTATTTCATTTTTGGGAAGTTTAGCTTTTGTAGTTTTGGCAATTATTGGTTTGATTGAAACCGCAAAGTTGGTAGGATTTTTACCACACGGAACTTAGTGTTTTCTTGAAATTTTTGTATGACCTAAGTTTTTTCTATTAACCTAGCATATTCAGTTTTTGTTTAAAGTGTTTATATATTTTTGTATTTGATTTATTGACAGCAATCGATTCAAGTTCATAATATATGAATATGAGTTCATACAAATGCTGTTCTAATTCTTCCAAAGAAGGTAAACAGGTTGAAAACTTAGCCTCAATTCTTAAAATTGTAGCTGAACAATCTCGTCTTAAATTAATGTGTATTTTGAAAAAGGGTGAACACTGTGTTTGTGAAATCATGGAGCACGTAGATTTTTCTCAAAGTTTAGTCTCTCATCACTTAAAAGATTTAAAAGATATCGGTGTGGTTAGTGATGAAAAAAGAGGTCAAAGAGTTTATTACTCTTTATCAAAAAAAGGCCAATATATTACTCGTGCATTATTTCAAATAATAGAAGAAAGATAAATTTTATGAAAATTCAAGTTTTAGGTTCTGGTTGTCCAACCTGTCAAAAATTACATGAAGTAGTACTTAAAGCAGCTAAGGAACTCAATTTAGAAAAACAGGTTGAGTATCTATCTGGGCCTGAAGGTGTTACTAAAATCGTGGAGCTAGGAGCTATGAGTAGTCCTGTTTTAGCTATCGATGATCAGATCGTAATAACTGGCTTCAATGGTGATGTTGAAAAAATTAAATCTTTAATTAGTGGCAAAACTAAAAAAGCAGGCAGCAAATACTCAGATGATTGTGAATATAACCAAGAATCTTTGAAAGTTAAAATCTGCAGTTGTGGAGAAAATTGTTAGGATGAGTATCTTCACACCCATTCAACAATTTACAGATCTAGTTACTTATCAATGGTTAGGAATTACTGCTCAGACTTATTTGGGAGACGGTGTCAACTTCTTTATTTATGACGTCATTAAGATAGGTTTGTTGATGTTTGTGATTAACACTGTCGTGACGATTACAGAATATTATTTCCCCATGGAAAAGGTGCGAGATATTCTCACTAAGCGTCGTCTCTATGGTTTAGATTATTTAGTAGCTGCTCTACTTGGAGTAGTTACTCCTTTTTGTTCTTGTTCATCCATTCCACTATTCATAGGCTTCATTTCAGCGAAGATTCCGCTAGGTGTGACCTTTGCTTTCTTAATTAGTTCACCTCTAATCAATGAAGCTTCGCTGTATTTGTTTCCCAGTATCTTTGGTTTGCAAGTGACTTTGCTTTATAACGTTGTAGGAATTCTAATTGCCATGTTGGGAGGCATGTTGATTCAAAAAATGAACATGGAAAAATATATTAGACCTGAATTTTTGAAGCTTAAATCAAGAAAGCAAGTGGAAGCTGAGTATGAAAATGCAAAAGTCCCTTTTAAAGATCTAGTAAAGTTATGGCAAGGTCAGGTTTGGACAATTACCAAAACAGTTTTTCCTTACGTACTACTTGGAGTTGGAATTGGTGCCTTAATTCATGGCTTTGTACCAGAGTCATTAGTTGCTAATTATTTATCTAGTAAAGCTTGGTGGGTGGTACCAATAGCAGTCCTAATTGGTACCCCTTTGTACACTAATTCAATTGGTGTTATTCCCGTGGTAGAAGCCTTAATTAATAAAGGTGTGCCAATGGGCACTGCTCTTGCCTTTATGACTGCTTCAACCACACTATCGATTCCTTCTGGTTTGATGCTAGCTAAATTAATGAAAAAAGAACTACTAATAGTTTTCTTTGGCATTACTATCATTGGCATTATTTTTATGGGTTATTTATTTAATGCGATTTGATATTTTTGTCAGTAATGACAAAAAATTAAAGCAAAAAAAGTATTTTTACTCAAATATTTTTTCTGTTTTTTTGTATACAACAATTTTTTCCCAACTAGCAACTGGTCCATCTACTAATTCAAAAAGAGGATGAACAGAGAAGATCAGCTGTTGCTCTAATGCAATAAATTTTTGCGGATCTCTATTTTTCAGCTTTTCTTTTAAGTGCTTTGTTTCATATTCCAATTGATCACGAGTTACAGTAATTTTATTTACTTTCTTAATTGGTTGGAGTTTTTGACGATTAAATTTATAATTTCTTTTTTCTGCTTCATCGACAATGGCGTGTAAATAAGCAGTTATTACTTCTACTGGAGCACAGTGTTCCTTAAATCTTTGTAATTGAGGGTGTTTGGTGTAACCAGTTGTTTTCCCAGATAAAACATGAAGAGCTAACAAGCCCTCTCGCCAAACCGCGACCAAGCCTTTGATATCTAAATAACTGGGATGAATACTCCAAATGCGCATTAAAATCCTATTTATTTGGCGGAAGGGGCGGGATTCGAACCCGCGATGGCGTGAGCCGCAGGTTTTCAAGACCTGTGCAATGAACCACTATGCGACCCTTCCTAGAGATGTTAGGTAGTAATTGTACCATCTGGTGCTACTTTCAGTGCAACAGCAAATTGGTGTATATTAATAGCAATGGAAAAAGCACAGGGAATTGTTCGAGATTTTTTACGTGGTAAGAATTCAGCTACAGCCGATGTAGAGAATTTTGATCCAAACGCTCAATTTGATAATGAAGAACCAAGTTTTTCTGGTGGATCAGAGCCAGAAATGTCCAAAATTGCTCCTGGAATGTATAAACCTGTACCTGAAAAAATGATTTACGAATGGATGGCTCTTAGTAGGCCATTTCGTAAAAGAAATCGCCAGTTTTTTACTACTGTTTTAGTTATAGCCTTATTAATTTCTTTAATTTTGTTTTTCTCTGGTCAATTTCTACCAATTGCCATGGTATTTTCAGTAGTCTTTCTCAATTATGTTTTGGCTGTTGTTCCACCACCAGAAGTTTCTCATCGTATTACTACATTTGGTATTAATGTCGAGGGAAATCTTTATTATTGGGAAGAGCTAGGAAGATTTTGGTTTGATACAAAACATGACTCAACTTTATTGATGATAGAGACCATTCGTTTCCCAGGCAGACTAATCTTAGTTTTGCCAAAAGACAAAAAAGAGGTTGTATCTGAGATTCTATCTGAGGTTTTATTGCAACAAAAACCACCATTGAGTTCTTTTGAAAAAATTGCTAAATGGATACAGGAAAAATTTCCTCTAGAATAATTTTCTATTTTTTTAAATATTCTTTTAAGAATGTTAAAACTTCTTCTGGATGGTTTTCTGGCTTAACTTTTTCCCAAGTCTTAATTATTTTTCCACTTGGATCAATAATAAATGTTGAGCGAATAATACCCATGTATAGCTTGCCAAAGCGATTTTTTTCTCCCCAAGCACCAAAAGCTTCCAGTAAAGTATGTTCTTGATCAGACCATAATGGGAAGTTCAGCTGGTGTTTTTCAGAAAACTTATTATGAGTATCTTCTGAGTCATTGCTGATACCTATCACAGTAGCTCCCATCTTTGTAATTTCTTGATTGACATCGCGAAAACCACAGGCTTCAACAGTACATCCCGGAGTATTATCTTTTGGATAAAAATACAACACAATATATTTGCCTAAAAGCGAGCGCAATGAAGTCGTTTCTCCAGATTGATTGAGGACTTTAACATCTAATGGAGCAATTTGATCTATTTTTAACATGTAATCAGTGTAACAGGTTTGTGAAACAAAAAACCGCAAGCAAGCTTACGGTTTTTGAATTTAACAAAGTAATTATGAATTAATTAGTTTGAAGAACTTGAAGACTCAGCGTGAGCTTCGGCCTTAACTTCAATTGACCAATTTTCATCAGTTGTAGAGTATGTCTTGGTTTCGGTTGTCTTTTGACCATTTTCACTAGTAGAAGTAGTTACGGTAACAGTAGTTTCTTTTTTAGTGGTTGCTGGCTCTGTAACACTTACTTCTTTAGTTGTTGAAGCACCTTTTTCAGCTACGCCACCTTTGGTGGTAATTTCTACTTCACCACTCTTTGTTGCTTCATCGCCACCAAGATATTTATCCCAACGGAATGGAGCTGGGGTAGGGGTTGGTTCTGTGGTTTTTTCAAATACAATTTCTTCTTCGCGAGGAAAATAGAATTTGTAGCCAAAATAACCGACGATACCTAATACTAAGACTGCAAAAATTACAGCCCAGGTTTTTGAGGAACTTTCAATGTTCATATGTCCTATATTATATCAAGCTATATCAAAAAAAGCTATGATTATTGTTAATACTTACATTATATCTCTGATTGTTGAAATAAAAAAAGCGCCAGGCAGAACCCGGCGCTTTGAATAACTTGTTGAGCAATTCGTTAGAAAGGAAAGTTGGCGATGAGCCAACCAATCGTTCCCGAGAGGGTAACGACAATTCCTACGAACATAATTGCCATGCCGCCGCAGTGTCCGCCGATAGTTTTACCGGTTGACTCGCGTTTTCTGGCTTTAGCCATGTTGATCAAGATGAGCACAAAGCCCACCACAATCAGCAATAACCCGCCAAAGAATAGGATTGCGAAGTTCATAACTTCCTCCAAATCTACGTCTCACCCGGAATGGGTAAGATGGCCATTCTTGGTGAACAGCGCTCAAAATACCAAAATAGATATCTTGAGTGCTGATCGCCAAAGAATAATTACAACAAGTTTTTTTAAAGAACTTACTGCAGACTAAACAAAAATAAGTGTTGCGATAACACAACTTTATTTATTTTGCAGAATCTATCATTGTATAACAAAATATGTAATTAATCAATAGTTATAGGATATTATTTTCTAGTAAATATACACAAATTCTTATTATTGATCACTTTCTCCATCACCAATAAAGCCATTGCGCTGTAGAGACCAAAGTCTTTGGTAAATACCACCATCTTTTTCAATCAATTCTTCGTGCGTTCCGATCTCTGCGATTTGACCTTCATTCATAACAACAATGCGATCGGTCTGGATGATAGTAGAAAGACGGTGAGCAATAATAATGCTGGTACGAGGATTTTCTCGATCTCTAACTAGGTCCCAAAAAGCTTTTTGAATTATTTGCTCTGAGGCACTATCCAACGAGCTAGTAGCTTCATCCAAGATAATAACTTTAGGCTTTTCTAGAAGCATTCTAGCAATAGCTAGACGTTGTCTTTGACCACCTGATAATTTAATACCACGTTCACCAACTATGGTTTCATAGCCATTTGGTAGGTCTTTGATAAAAACATCTACTTGAGCTGCTTTAGCGGCTGCCAAAACCTCTTCTTTAGTGGCTTTTTGGTTGGCATAGGCAATATTGAAGTAAACAGTGTTGTTGAACAACAGCGGATCTTGAGGAACTACTCCAACTATTTTACGCAAATCATTTTTGAGCAATTTATTAATAGCAACGCCATCAATTGAAATTTGACCACTAGTTGGGTCATACATACGCATTATTAGTTTAGCAATGGTAGTTTTTCCGGCTCCTGAAAAACCAACCAAAGCAATGGCCTCACCACTTTCTATTTTAAGAGAAAAATCTTTTAGAACAGATTGTTTGTTTTCGTAGGAAAAACCAACTTCATTGAAAGAAATCTCTCCTTTAATATTTTGTATCTTTTGTGGTTGATCTGGATCTGGAACAGTTATTTTTTCATCTAACAAATCAAGATATGTGCTGATGTCGGTGCTTTTTTTAGCAAGTTCACGCAAGTTAAAAAGTAGCTGCATCATTTTTGGGAAAAGAGTCATTGAAAAAGTGACTACAAGCATGAAATCTGCCAAAACAATTTGTTGGTTTTGCAGGTCTCTAACAGCAAGAAACATAATTCCTACCAAAGCAAAATTAATTAGATTGCCAACAATGCCATCAAAATAACGGAAGGTGAAGAAATAGCCTTGTAACTTTTTATTCCAAATTGCGAGGAGATTGGAAAAACGAGTCTGCTCAAATTTTTCATTAGCAAAGTATTTGACAGTATCAAAATTAACTAAATTATCGACTCTAGCTGAAGAAACATTGTCGTCAGCGTCATTGAATTCTTGACGTCTTTTAATATTGAATTTGATTAAAAAGTAAGCAACAAAAATAGTAATGGCGATGAGCGAAATGACAAAGAGTAAGTAGTCAAAACGTAGTCTAGCAAAGGCAAAGAACATCACTGCAAAACTAATGGCTAAGTTTAAAAACTGGCGATTGATAATGTCGTAGTAAGCAAAAAAAGCGTCGTCACCTCTTTTCATTAAGCTAATTAGTTTGCCAGAGCTCTTGTTGGTGTGATAAGCAAAGTCTAGATTGTGGATATGAGTTAGAACAGCTTTGGAAATGTCATTTGAGGTACCAACCATATTTTTATCGGTGACATAGTAACCAATGTTTTCCAATAGATTGCTGATAAAAAGAATTAAGCCAAAAAAAAGAACTAATTGGAAAGCATGATCCATTGAGTTATCTTGTACTGCTTGAGTAAGCCACTTGACAAAAAATGGCGCCAAATTATATAGACACATAGAAGACATCATTGGGATGGTGCCAAGAATGAATGGCCATTTGCGTTGCCAAATGAAGTGGTAGAGACGTTTGAATACAGAGATCATATTTTTTTCTTTAAAAAAGACATTATAGCTCTTTTTACCCAGCCAAAGCTAATTTATTGGATGAAAACTATATGATTAAAAAGTTTTGTCGAAAACGGGAAAGCTATCCCGAACTTCTCTATGATACCATCATCTCTCAACTACCAGAATTATCAATAGTTGTTGATTACTATACAGATTACTTCAAGGGAAATGTAAAAATTAGTGAAGAAAAATATCAAGCAATCACGCTATAATAGTGATATGAACTCACAAAAAGATTATTTAACCGATTTAGTTGATGAGGTTGATAATGACAACCAAGATAATGAACCCAGCCAAGATTTGGATGATGATCAGGCTATAAGTGACGATGGTGATGTTATTACCTTAGACTATTAATATCTACATTAATCTCACCGAATTAATTATGTATTTGCTACTTAATAGTCAAAACCTTTCATAAAATTTTCTAAATCAATTTTAAGAGCTTCTGCTATTTTCCAAATTACAAACATAGTTGGACTATAAACACCACGCTCTAAATGGCTGTAATAAGCTGTGTTGATTCCAGCTTTAAAAGCCAAGTCTTCCTGAGTAAGACCTTTTTCCTCTCTAACAGACCTGAGATGAATTGCTAATTTTCGAGTAAATTGTTTTCTTAATTTATCTTGTTCAGGTTTAGACAATGATGGTTTATATTTAGCAGATGACACATTCTAATTGTTGTGCCATTCCTATGTTTACACCACGTTGTAGACATTGGATTAGTTATGTTGTAAACACCCAATTTGCTATATAATTAACCACAAGATTAGAACAACGAAAGGGTTACCCTATGAAAAAATGTCGTAGCTGTCAAAAAGAAATCGATAACAAAGCAAAAAAATGTCCGTATTGTCAAGAAAAGCAGGGTAATTGGGCACAACGTCACCCGATATTAACTGGTATTCTAGGAATTATCCTTCTCTTTATTGTAATTGGAGCTAGTTCTGGTGGTAGTGATACACCAACTAGCCAATCTAATACCATATCACCTAATACAGAAGTCATTGAAGAAAGTGACACAACCAAATCGGAAGATAGTAATGCTTCCGAAACTGTATCTCAAAAAAATGCTGTTAGAAAAGCAAAGTCATATTTGAGTATTTCAGGCTATTCAAGAAGTGGCTTAATAAAACAACTAGAGTTTGAAAAGTTCTCTACAGAAGATGCTACTTATGCAGTTGATGCAGTTGGGGCTGATTGGAATGAACAAGCCTCAAAAAAGGCTAAGTCGTACCTAGATATTTCTGGTTATTCAAGAGAAAGCTTAATAAATCAATTAGAGTTTGAAGGCTTTACAACAGAACAAGCCAGTTATGGAGCTGATGCTGTAGGTTTATAACATCACCAATCTGTTTAATCGAATACTAAAGGGCTAATTAAACATTAGCCCTTTTTGCATTCTTTATAACGCATTATAAACACATCAAAAACAGAAAAATCTGATTTATTTCTTTTATAATTAAAGTATGAGTCAAAATATAGGCAGACCAGCCCTAAGTGATAAACAAGTTGATACACTCTTCCGAAAACTAGAACCATACTTAAAGGCTGGTTTGAGTATCAATAAAGCCTGTCTTAAAGCCCAAATACCAAAGTCAACCATCTATGATTTGCAATCTGAAAATTCAGAATTTGCGGAAAGAATTGAGGTAGCCCAAAACCACCTGTCAATAGTAGTAGCCGAGATTGTTAGCAACGAATTAGAATTGATTAAAACCAAACAAGCAGGTGGCTCTGGACTTACCAGAGATCAGATCAAGTTCATTCAATGGGTTGCAACAAACAGCAGAGCAACAAAGGAAGAGTTCAGTCGAGATGAGATCAAAGAAGCCGAAAATCAAGCAATAGAGAGTGTTAAAAATGATCCAAAAACAATTAATAACTTACTAGGTGCGTATCAAAGAATACTAGATAATATGGGTTACACTCTTACACCACCATCTTAAAGGTTTAAAATGATGATATGGTTGATATTACTCAAAAAGATTTTTTTGAATACTTCAAAAATTTAAAAGCAGATACCATTGTTGAAGATGATCCAAAATCATACAAGTATGTTTTGTATGCTCGAAGATCAACAAAAGACAAAGATAAACAAGAGAAATCACTTCCAGACCAGATTGATGAGTGCCTTAACTTTGCTCGAAAAGAGAAGCTCATTGTTATAGAGCCATATATTCAGGAAAAAGAGAGTGCTAAAGACCCTGATATTCGTCCTAAGTTTAGAAAAATGATTGAAGATGTAAAGGCTGGTAAGTATCAAGGTATTTTAGCTTGGCATCCAAATCGTTTAGCTCGAAATATGAAAGAAGCAGGTGAAATTATTGATCTGCTTGATAAAGGAATTATCAAGGATCTAAAATTTCCCTCTTTTTCCTTTGAAAATAATGAATCAGGCAAGGTGATGTTGGGCATTACTTTTGTTTTATCAAAACAATATTCAGATGCTCTGAGTAAAGATGTAAAAAGAGGGCTTCATAAGAGAGCCGAAGAGGGTGGTTGGCTAACAGTACCAAAACACGGTTATTTTAAAGACGATATGCACCGATTACAGCCCGATGGTGATAACTATGTCTTGATCAGGGAAGCTTGGAAAATGAGGTTTGAGGGGGCTATATATAGAGAAATTGAGGAGTATCTCAACACACATAATTTTACTAAGCCAGTAACGAATAAGATAAATCAAAGAAAACCCTATTCATTTGATCAAAAACGTCTGAGTGAAATGTTTTCAGATCCAATTTATGCAGGGGTAATGCGATATGGCGATAAGGTTATTAATTTGATGGAGATATTTGATTTCGTGCCAGTAGTTAGCCCTGCTCACTTTTTCAAGATCAATAATATTACTAAGAAAAACAGAGAATCATTCTTGAGGAGATATGACAAGAGAGTGAAAAAGAATGTTAAGGGTAGACTACTTAATGGTCGAGTTATTTGTGATCATTGTGGTGAAACAATGTATGTTTCAATCACTTCACCAAGCAAAGGTAACAAGTTTTATTTTAGATGTGACAACAAAAAATGTTCTTTTAAAAATATCTCAGGTAAAAAAGTTCAACACCACGTTAGAGCTAGAGTTTTAGTAGATTTTGTTGTTGATTTTCTTAAAAATACCAACATTGCCACAAAAGAGGTATATGAGCATTATGTAGAGGAGTCTAAAAGGGTTCAAAAAGATAGGTTAGCTTTACTCAGGGTAGAACAAAAATCAATTGTTACGCAAAAAGCTGGTCTAAATCAGCAAAATATCAAAATCAAAAAGTATCTACTTGATATATCTGATCGAGAGCTACGAGAAGATTATGAATCAGAGCTGAAAGAAAATAGAAAAAAGCTCAAAGAATTTGAATCAGCATTAATTGAGATTGAAAAACAGATTGAGAATAACAAATCAAGTATTTTGACATTTTCTAAATTCACCGAACAAGTTAAGAAATTGCCCGATGAGATCGTCAAAACCAAATCTCTAAGTAGAAAAAATTATTTGATTGAAAAAATCTTCTCGAACCTACGTGTGAATAACAAAAAAGTAGCGAAGTATCAATTAGAAGAACCATTCGCTACTTTTGAGAAAAAGGGCTTTTTTTCTGATTGTCGGAGAGACAGGACTCGAACCTGCGACCTCGCGCACCCCATGCGCGCGCGCTAGCCATCTGCGCCACTCTCCGTTTTTTTTAGGGTGCCCTGATTGTATCAAAACTTACTGAAAACTAATAACAAGTTTATTTAACGTGTCATATAGTTGTTATTTTTTACCTATAGACTCTTGTTAGTAAACATTCTTCTCCAAGTCAATAATTCACGACTTGCTATGACATATTGTTTGGGGTAATGTGTGGGTATACGCAATTAGTATAGAAAGAAAAATATGGCACGAAAAAAATCCATTTCTTCAGAAAATGATAATCTAACCAGTACTCAAGATGGAAAAAATCAAGCTGTTGGCATTGCCATGCAACAAATTGAACATCAATTTGGCAAGGGTTCAATCATGAAAATGGGTGAATCTTTAAAAAATATGCCCAAAATCCCAGTAGTTTCTACTGGTTCTTTAGCTTTGAATATGGCCTTAGGCGTAGGAGGTTTTCCTAGGGGAAGAATTGTTGAAATTTATGGTCCAGAAGCCTCTGGTAAAACCACTTTGTGTTTGCATGCCATCGCTGAAGTTCAAAAACATGGCGGAGTAGCAGCTTTTATTGATGTTGAACATGCTTTGGATCCAGTTCGTGCAGAAAAAATTGGTGTCAATTTAGATGAATTATTAATTTCTCAACCAGACTATGGTGAGCAAGCATTGGAAATTGCAGAAACCCTAGTCAGATCTGGTGGAGTTGATATAGTTGTTGTTGATTCAGTGGCAGCCTTAGTTCCTAAATCTGAAATAGAAGGAGACATGGGTGATCATCAAATGGGTACCCAGGCTCGTTTAATGTCTCAAGCTATGCGCAAATTAACTGCAGCTCTAAGCAAAACCAATACCTTAATGATTTTCACCAATCAAATTCGTATGAAGATTGGAGTTATGTTCGGTAGTCCAGAAACTACTACTGGTGGCAATGCCTTGAAATTTTATGCTTCATTGCGTTTGGATATTCGTAAAATTGGTAATATCCAAGAAGGTGAGAATATTGTAGGTAGCCGCCATCGTGTGAAGGTCAAGAAAAACAAAATGGCCCCACCTTTTAAAGCTGCTGAATTTGATATGGATGTAAACGGTATTTCCAGAGAAGGAGATGTGGTAGACATTGGTGTAGAAAAGGGAGTGATTGAAAAATCAGGAAGCTTCTTTAAATACAATGGAGAAGTTCTTGCTCAAGGCAGAGAGGCTGCTAAACAGCGCTTGATAGAAGATCACCCTTTATGCAAAGAAATTGAGAAAAAAATCTGGGAATCTATCCAAAATAGCGAGGAAGCAGCTAAAAAATAGCCAAATTAGGTGTAAAAGTGCCAAAAGGATTGATATATAGTCCTATACTTTAAGTTATTGAAAATGTTTTTCATTGACTAAAGTGCCAAGAGGGCATATAATCTCAGCCAGTAACTTGCGAAGTGACTTGAGTTTGAAAAAATTTAAGTCTAAATGGAAAAAACGCAAACAGAATTATCGAATATATCGGACAAACTTATTAATATTATGACTCGCAGTAATGCAATAAATCAGCCTGTCGGTCCCCGATCGCTCTTCGCGTCTGTCTAGAGGAAACTCCTCTAGTTTTTCCATATCAAAATCCTAAGTTAACTCTTTTCTCTCAAATGTTTTTTTGAGAAAAGAAATATGTTAGTACTTATATGAAAGAGGTAAACTATGTCATTTTTTAATAATCTATCTAGGCTGTTTGGTGAACAGCTTCCTAGTGGAGCAAAAGCTCCTCAGGCAAACGCACCACAACTCAAATTAGCTAAAAAACCTGAAAAGGCAAAGCCAGCTAAAAGCAAAAATCCAGTTGCCCCACAAGCTCAACCGGTAGTTAGACCTATTCAACTAAGCGTTGATAATCAGGTTGCTCTTCGTGAAGCTCAAGCAAAAGCTCGAGAAATTATTGTTGAAGCCAAAGATGAAGCAATGGCTATTCATACTGAAGCTGAGAAAAAAGCTCGCAAAATTGAAAAACAATTGGAAGAACAACAAAAGTTTTTGGAAAATAAATTAGATCGCCTAGATGACCGTCTCTCTGGCCTAGAGCGCAAAGAAGACTATCTAGAGCAAGAAAAAGAAAAAATTGCCAATACCAAATTGGAAATTGAAAAAACTAAAGAAAAAATCTTAGAAAATCTTCAAAAAGTTTCAAAACTATCTCAAGATGAAGCCAAGAGAATGCTCATGGATGGTTTGGAAAAGAAAATGGCCAGTGAAATGGCTAAGTACATCCGTGAACAAGAAGAAGTAGCCAAGCAAGAAGCTGACGATAAAGCTGCTCAAATCTTAATTGACGCTATGAAATATGGTGCCACTGATAACGTAGCAGAATACACAGTATCAGTCGTAGATATCCCCTCTGAAGAAATCAAAGGCAAAATCATTGGCAAGAGTGGTAGAAACATTCACTCATTTGAACGTCGCACTGGTGTTGATGTGGATCTTGATGCTTCACCAACAGAAGTAAAACTTTCTTGTTTTGACCCAGTTCGTCGTGAAATTGCTAGAATTTCTTTGGAAAGACTAGTTAAAGATGGTCGCATTCAACCAACTCGCATTGAAGAAGTTGTTGATAAAGTCGAAAAAGAAATTGAAAAGGTAATTTTTGAAGCTGGTAAACAACTTTGTCATGCTGTGGGTGTTTATAATCTTCCCTCTGGCTTAATTGCTATGTTGGGTCGCTTTAAATATCGTTTTTCTTATGGTCAAAACATGATTACTCACACCATGGAGGAAACTAAAATCGGTACTAAAGTTGCTCATGAACTTGGTTTAGATGTAAATATAGTTAAATTGGGTTGTTTGCTACACGATATTGGTAAAGTAGCTGAAGATCCAGATGATAACCATATTGCTCTGGGTGTACGTATTGCCAAAAAATTTGGTATGCCACAGGCAGTAGTTGATTGTATCGCTCAACACCATGAAGACGAACCTTTTACTGGTCCAGAACAAATGGCTGTTTATGTAGCTGATGCTATCTCTGGCGCTAGACCAGGTGCTCGTTATGAGAACCATGAAGAATATATTAAACGTCTAGAAGACCTAGAATTAATTGCTACTTCATATCCAGAAGTTAAACAGGCTTATGCTGTTCAAGCAGGACGTGAATTACGCGTTTTACTAGAAGCAGAAAAATCTAAAGATGATGATGTGGAGGTTTTAGCAGTCAAAATTCGCGACGAGATCCAGGAGAAAGTTATGGTTCCTGGTAGTGTTAGAGTTACTGTTATTAGAGAAAATAGAGCTGAAGTAAAAACAAAATAGCTAATTAGACTGCCAGTTTGAATTGTAAAATATTTGGGCTGGCAGCAAGATAAAAAATAAAGGAAAAAATGAATAGTGCTTTATTGGTAATCCAAATTATCTTAGCAATAATAATTACTGCTTTTATACTCTTACAAGCACAAGGTAGTGGACTAGGCTCAACCTGGGGTGGTGGTGGAGAAACTTATCACACCCGTCGAGGTGTAGAGCGAGTGGTTTTCATTTTAACTATAGTAGCCATTGTTCTTTTTGCAGCTGTTTCTATTGCTGCCATAGCATAAATAAATTTCTAGCTTATTATTTCTCTTGGCAAAATCATTGTTTCTGCCCTAGAATAGGAGATAGATGAGACGTTTGTACTGGTATCTAACTGCTTATGCCAAAAAACATGGCCCGATTTTAATTACTTCATTAGTTGGAGCAATTATTATTTTCTCTCTTTTTATTCCATTCCTAGTAGATCGTCTTAATTTCAAGAAAAAAGAATATATTGGGATGATTGGTAGTTTCACTCTCAATACTTTACCCCAGACTATTAAAAATCAGTTAAGTGTAGGCTTAACTCAAATAACCGAAACCAAAGAAGCGAAACCATATTTAGCTCAACGCTGGGTGGTGGAAGATGATGGTAAACAATATCGTTTTGTTTTAAAAAAGGATGTTGTTTGGCAGGATGGTAAAGAAGTTGAGCCAGCAGATATTAAATATCAATTTGTTGATGTTGAAACTGTGGCAACACCCAATGACTTAGTTTTTAAATTACCAGACGCATTTTCTCCATTTCCATCTGTGCTATCAGAACCAGTATTTCGTCAAGGAACTGAAAAATATCTATGGTTTTTTTCTAGACAAACCCTTATTGGTATTGGGCCAAATAGAATTGCAGATTACACTAAAAAAGGTAATCGTTTAAGTGAGCTTGTGGTGGAAACTCCAGATAAAAAGCTTGTTTATCGTTTTTATCTAACAGAAACTGATTTAATTAATGCTTTCAAAAAGGGAGAGATAGATATTATTCCAGATATAGCTGATCCTGCAGATCTAAAAGATTGGAAAAATGTTGAAAGCACTCCAATTCTTCATACTGATAGATATTTGGCTGTATTTTTTAATAATGCCGATCCTTTGATGACCAAATCTGTGAGACAGGCCTTATCTTACGGTCTAGAGAGTCCACGCGATGGCACTCAAGCTAGAGGTCCAATAGATCCAACTTCATGGGCATATCTTGAGGGTGGGAAGAATTATGAAAAAGATTTAAATAGAGCTACAGAACGTTTTTTTGACGATATGCCTAGACAACCACTAGAGCTTTATTTAACTACGACTCAAACTTTTGAGAAAGATGCTGAAAGCATTGTTCAACAGTGGACTGAGCTAGGTAAAAAAGCTGTTGCCGATTGTCAGAAATCTAGTGCTGTAAAAGAAAAAGAACTTTGTGGTTTTCTAGAAATTAAGGTTAACTTAAAAGTTAGTAGTTTTCCAGATACAAATGATTTTCAGTTACTCTTAATAGGTCAGGAATCACCAGTTGATCCAGATCAATATTTCCTTTGGCATTCTGGTCAATCAACAAATTTTACTAATTACAAGAATACTCGTATTGATAGTTTATTGGAGAAAGCTAGAACCACTTTGGATCAAGAAGAACGCAAAGCCCTTTATCAAGAGTTTCAGCAGTTTTTATTAGAAGATCCTCCTGCTATCTTTTTACGCCATTTATATGGCTATGAGTTAAAAAGAAAATAGTTTTTTTATCCTATAACATTGACTATTTTGATCTATTTTGTTATACTTACCAGGTCACTTCTCTAGAAGGGGGATCGTTACAGCGCTTGCGCTGTGACGGATCTAAATCTCATGGAGTGACGGAGCAACAATGAAGAAGATTCACATCTTCCTGTTGTTGGCAGTAGTAGGGATTTTTGTGTTGAGCAGCTGCTCCGGCCTTTTCGCAACTGAAAAGGAAAAAGCGGCAGCCTCCTGCTACGATGCATTAAAAGTGATTGGCCGAGAAAATGAATTCGGTTCAATCACCAGTATGCCAGAGGATGAACTTCCTCTGATTTGTCAGAAATTGATTTTGCTTGACAGCAAAGTTGAGATCGAAGCAAAAATCGAAGAAGGAAAGGCTCAACTCGAAAAGGTTGAAGGTGATATCTCCGAGATCGATAAAAAGATCGAGGCAGAGAACAAGGCAATAGCGGTGGCAGCAAAAACTGCAACTGCTCAGTCTTGGACACCCACACCACCACCGACGCTCACGCCGGTGTTTACTCTTACTCCAACCCCAACACCAACTCCATAGGCCGTAATTGGCCAAGATCCCTGTCCATTTACATGGGCAGGGATCTGAAACTTTTAATTATAAAATAAGCCAAAATATATCCTATAACATTGACAAAATGGTCTTTTAGTGCTATACTTAAGCCTGGTGTAAAAAAACATATATATACCAAGAGTATTAGTTAATTAAAATAATTTTTTGCTTTCAGATCTTTAGCCAAAAGTCTTGTTTTTTATAAAAAGATTTTTGGCTGAAGAGCTTGCTCGCTACTCATTCACTACGAATGTTCTAAGCGAAATACTTTTTAGCAACGGTGACTGTTAATTCAGTCGCTCTTTAACAAGTGAGAAATTTTACTTCTTTTGAAGTTTGAAGTTGAGCCATCGGTTCGCGCAATTAGAAACTTTTTATATGGTTTTTAATTGCGTGAACTGACTCTAGTCCAGCGTGGACTAGAGCGGCGAAACTGCTATCAAACCTCTCAAGGAGTAACGAAAGATGAAAAAGACCCTAACCCTAGTGTTGTTGACCGTGCTTTTGAGCGCTTGCGCTCCCTGGAACATTGATATCGGTAACTTCCACATGTCTGGCGGCGAACAGCCTGCTGTGACTGCGGTAGCCCCGACTCAATCGGTTTCCACCGGTCAAGGCGGTCCATCAAACGACAGCCCTTCTCAAAGCAATGCCAAGATCCAACCTCCGAGCTACGAAATCAAAGGTGCCCCTTATAAGGTCACCGCTTATCGTTGGGCAGATGGCGTTTTCAACGAAAACGTCTGCACACTTCCCGGCGGTAAAGATTTCTGCGGCAAACCCGGCGTCGTCGGCGTCGAAACCGAAGCCGAACGCAAAGCCAATCCGAGTGCGGCTCTCATTTCTCCTGACTCGCAAGAGTCGTTGGAAAATGCCACCGCAACCAAATTCGTTCACGAAGGCGGTTACCAGCTGACTACTACTGCTGGAGTTGTCATGAAGTTTGGCAACTACTCGATTGTCGCCAATCCCCAGCCGGATGTGGAATGGCAAATCTATCTCCGCGGTCGCAATTCTGGACCCGGAGACCTGAATCTGGATGTTAACTTCTCCAGATATCACCCTGGCGCAACCACGGTGACGCAATATCAGGTCAAAGAGAATGCTGGCGGCTTCATGGATCAGCCGTACATCTATCAGCAAGCGGCGAACAGCCACTTGTACAACTGCGGACTTCAGGGTTGCAAAGTTGTTTACGTCGTTTTCTTCGATGTGAACAACGGCGCCTGGACCATTCTTCGCCATACAAACGCGACGGGATGGACCTTGGTTGCCAGCAACGTTGTTGCTCCGTAATTTTCTCACCTTGTTATACCCATGTTGGGGCGGTCCTAGACCGCCCCAACAAACCAAAGGTAATAATTATTAATAATTTTTGTTTCTTTTGGTTTGTAAAATAAAATGAGCCTACAAAACTTACTCAATATTGTTCTACAATGAGATGTTTTGCAAAAGCTATTTCAGCAATTTAAATTAGCTAAAATTTTGAGTTTATTACCACTACTATTAGTGGTAGTGGTGGCTTTGTGGATTGCTGTAGTTAATATCCATCCAAACTCTATTTATTCTGGTTGGGATAATATCCAAGCAGAATTTGATTTACCTCGTTATGCTCGCCAAGTATTTTTTGGTGCCTGGGTAGAACATCAGGGATTGGGTGGTCCAGCTGCTCAGGGGCAGTCGGCAGAGATTTTACGTTTACCGTTTATTTTTTTATTAAAAATTTTATTACCAGCTAATTTGATTAGATATGTCTTTATTTTTTCAATGTATCTTTTAGGTGGCATTGGTATGTATTTTTATTTGATTAAAATTTGGTTAGGCAATAAGCTTGGTAATTTTAAGAATTGGTTAGCTAGTTTGGGCGCAGTTTTTTATCTTTTACATATTTTAACTTTACAACAGTTTTATATCAGCTTTGAGATGTTTACGATTCAATTTGCTTTCTTGCCATTTCTATTGCTCAATCTCCATAGTTTAATTAATAAAGTAAGTATTAAAACGGTTTTTTCTTTTATTTTATTACAGTTTTTAATGGCTCCTAGCGCTCATACGCAAACCGTTTTTTATTTGGCTGTAGTTTTTTCTTTACTTTATGTCTTTTTTGTTTCTCTGCAAAAAAGGTCTTTTTGGTCAGCGATTCAAATGAGTTTTTTTGTTGGCTTACTAACTTTTTTTGCTAATGCTTACTGGATTTTACCTAATTTATATTATGTTTCTCACAACGCTCGCTACGTTCAAGAAAGCCGTGATAATCAGTTGTTTGCACCAGAGTCTGTTTGGAGTGTTCGCGAATCTGGAACTATTGAGAACCTAACTGCTGGTACTCAATATTTATTTAATTGGATGGATTATTCTTTTAAAAACAAGAACTTTGATCTTATTTTTAATGAATGGGATAGTCATTTAAACAAATCTTTAGTCAGATATTTAATGCAGGGTTTGGGAATTTTAACAATTCTAGGTAGTTTATCTATTATTTTTGATCGAGAAAAAAACTGGAAACGCTGGGCTGTTTTATTGATGTATATTTTTTGTCTAATTTTTATTTGGGTAGATTTATTGCCTACCAGCGTAATTCTCGACAAGCTGTATAAATCAGCTACATTTCGTGAGGCTTTTCGCAATCCATTTACTAAGCTATCAATTCTTTATTCTTTTGTTTCGATTTTATTATTTATTGGAATAATTGAAAAAATTACTATATTTTTGTGTTCTCGTAAAAAAATAGTAAAGCTTTGGTTGTTTGCTGCCAACACAATAATTGGCGGCTTATTTTTGATCATAATCTATATTTCATTGCCTTCATTCCAAGGTCATTTTTTAAGTGAAAAACTACAAATTAAATATCCATCTCAGTATCAGGAAATGTTTGATTACATGAATACTCTAGACAAAGACTTGAGAGTTTTACAGTTACCACAATTTACTCATGCTGGTTGGGAATATTATGATTGGCAGTTTTTACGTGAGGGTAATGGCTATCAAGGTATGGGTTTTAATTTTTTTGGTTTCCCTCAACCATTGCTAATGAGAGATTTTGATCGTTGGATAGAAACTAATGATTTTTTCTATTATGAATTAAAAACTTCTCTTGATACTTATAATGCCAATCATTTTGCTCAAATTGCTAAAAAATATAATGTGGATTTGGTGATTGTAGATGAAACTAGGATGGATCCTAGTCGCCAACATGACTTTGCTGTTGACCATGCTTTGTTGCATGCAGCTGGCTTTTCAGAGCTTTGGTCTAAGGACTTTCTAAGTATTTATGAGCGTAATGCTATTGACAAAGAAACAGAGATTTTGGTGCCGAATAAGGTTCAATTTGCTGAAGCTAATAATAATAGAACTAGAACAGACTATTTATATCAACAAGAGGGTGATTATGTTTTAACCAGTGAATCACCAAATGTTGTGTTTCCTTTTTCTGAATTAATGACTCACTATCCCAAAAATCTTCAATTTGATGATTTGGGGGTTAAGGTTGTAAACAAAGTTCCTAGGGCTGTGTATGAGCTGTTAATGCCAGGATATAAGGATAGTTCTTATCTTGTGCCAGCTGCCATAAAATATACTGATGGTAAGGTGTCTGTGGATTTTCCTCAATCAACTTTGGTCTTGGGAGAGCAAAGTCTTAAGTTGCCTCAGTTAGAGAATTTTGAGTTTAAATTAGAAGATAACTTTGTTGCTGATAGCATAGTAATTTTCTTTAATAACTTTGGGGTTATTGTTGATAAAAACCAACCTATTTATCCAGTTTTGGATTTGGTTGTTGGAGAAAAAATTAAAATTGAATATGCTGCTAAGCCCACCGAAATTTCTTATGAAAATGGAATGGCAAAAGGTTCTTCATTCGATTCAATAGAAGTTGCTGAATTAGATCCAGATTGGGCGATTATTCAAAGAGATTTGGTGTTGCGAACCCCTGAAATTGAGCAGCTTGGTTTGATTTCATATTTCCCTGTGATTAAGTTGGATTTGGCTCAAAATCCTTCAGTTAATTGTGTTAATCACCAAGTAGGAGAGATAAAAACTAAATTTGAAAATGGTCGAGCAATTTATGAGGCTGATTCAAGAGCCGTAAATTGCAATGGTTATAGTTTTAAGGATATTTCATCTTCCTACTCTTATGTGATGAGGTTGATGGGGAAAAACTATCGTGGTCGGGGAACTAAGTTTTTTATTAATTATGGAGATTCTAATGTTTTAGCCGAGGATTATTTGGAGCAGGATGAAGTATTTGATTCGTATATTACTTTAAATCAGGTTAGTAAAGATTCTTTTTCTTCCTTTTATTTAAATTGGGAAACAAGGTCTTTTGGCAAAGAGAGTGTGAATGAAATAGATGGTATTTATTTACAACCATTAGCTCTCAATCAGTTGGCTCAATTAAAGCTTAGTTTGATTGGTCAAGAAGCTGTTTTAAATAGGATTAAGGTTGGTGAAGATAAGCTTTCTTTCGATGCTATTCATGAAGTGTCATTTCAATGTTTGGGAGAAAAATGTTACTTGGGATTAGATCAGACTTATGATGATTTATGGTTGGGTTTTGTAAAGGGTGGTAATGAATTTTTACCTCACTATCGTTTAAATAATTGGGCTAATCTGTGGCAAGTTAGTGGTAAGGGGACATTGGTTGTTTTCTATTTGCCTGAGTTGATTACTTTGGTAGCTTTTGTTGTTGTGTTAATAACGACGTTGTTTTTGTTGGTGTCTGTTTTGAAGAGAAAAGATAAAAAGATCAAGGTTGAGTCAGGTGATTTTATTGATGAAGAGGCTGCTGAATAATTTCTAATTAAAGTCAGTTTTTTATTGTTTAATTGTTTGGTGCAAAGATTTTATTTTTTTATTAAAGTATTTATTTTTTATTTATTAATATTTATTTTTTCTACGGAAAGAATATTTGCTTTTACTCAATGGTCTGAATTTAATTTAAGTCCTAGTGTGTTTTGGGAGTTGAGCAATGAAGGAAGCGAGAATGAAGTTGTTTCTGGTAGAGCTGACCAGGTAACTCCTCCAACTTTTTTAATTACAAAGGCAGAATATTTTTTACCAACTAAAGATTTTATTTGGCAGTTTGATTTAATTCCTCAGTTTGGTGTTGATCATAATTTGGTCTGGGGGTTTGTGGATAACAAAAACTATTATCAATTACATTTCTCGGCTGGAGCTTTGTGGGTAAATCATTTTATTGGTGGTCAAGAAATGTTGGCAAGAGGTATTAATTTTAATTGGAATATTGGGCAAAGTTATTTGATAAGTATTTCTAGAAAGAATGGGCTGTTGAGTATCTTAGTTGATAATGTTGAAGTGTTTCATTTTTATGACTGGACCTATGATGAAATTGCTAGCGTGGGTAGTTGGGGAATAAAAATGTCTCCTGGCAGTGTTTTTCCTGTTAAGACAATTTTAAAAAATAATCAAATAAATAAAGAAGCTGATGAGTCAATTTCACTCATTCACTTTTGGCAAAATGACCCTTTTTGGAGTGATGATATTTATGATAGCGCCTCTCTTTGGGTTGGTAATGATAGGCCAACAATTAGTCGTTGGGGATGTGCTTTAACTTCTGCTGCTATGGTTTTGCGTTTTCATGGATTTTCAGAATTTCTTTCTGGAGAAGAATTAAATCCAGCTAGTTTAAATAAATGGTTAATAGATCAGCAAGATGGATATTTAGGAGAAGGTTTGGTTAATTGGTGGGCGATCACACGTCTAACTAGAATATTAAGTGATCAAGCTCAGTCAGTGCTTCTACCAAAACTGGAATTTTCTTTTCTTAAGCAGGGATGGCGGGAAGCTGCTCAGGTTTTTTTAGCAGCTAAGCAGCCAGTGATTGCACAAATACCTGGTCACTTTTTTGTACTAAATGGTTTTGATCAGGTTTTGAATGAGTTCAAATTGTTAGATCCCTTATTCGAAAAAAAATATGAACATGAGCATGAACCGATCCAATCAATAAGAGTTTTTCAGCCAAGTTTTACTGATTTGAGTGCCATTGTTGTTGTTCATGATCCAAGTGTATTGGTTAAATTTTATAATGAGGAACAAACACTCATTGAGACTAAAGAATGGGAAGAAAATATTTCTACTGCCAAATCAATGGCTTTTACGGTTATTGAAAAACCAGAAGTAGGAAAATATTCAATTGAGTTTATTACTAGTGATTTTGATGGAGAATTATTAGAATCCAGTCTTTATACTTATACCCAAGATGCTGAGCCAACCATTCATTTAATTGATCATCAAATAGAAAATAATTTTGGTTCACAAATAATTGAGCTTAATTTTGAAAAAAATAATTCTAGTTCAATAGAATATAAAAATATTTGGGAAAGTTTTTTAAATAAGCTTAATGAATATTTTTTAGTACAGAAAATTACTCCATTGGCAAAAGATAGAATTACGAAAGATGTTGATGTTTTAAAAACCACTGAAATTCAAGAGAAATATTCTCGTTACGACAATCACTTGGATTTGCTTTTAAAGTTTTATCAACAATTTAATTTTTCAGAAATATTTCAGGAATTAGCTATTTTGAAACCAATAATTAATTAGTTTTTTTGAGCAATCATTTCCTTGAGGCTCAAACTATCTACATCTCTTTGAGATAAAATCATTTGTTCACGAGGAATTGGCCATTCAATAGCAAGATCTGGGTCAAATAAAGAAAGAGCTTTGTCTCCAGAAACGTCTCGCTCATCATAAAAAGCATCGACTGCGTAATGGTAAAATACTGGGCCTTCAATGACACAAACAGAATTAGCAACACCCATTGGTACATAGAGACTAGTTCTGAGGTCTTTATTTGGTTCTGGTTCAAACATAAAGTATTCTACTTTGCCAAAAGTTGGTGAGGTTTGACGTATATCTGCGAGAGCAGAAAAGGCTTTACCAGTAAATGTGGTTACTAGTTTGTTCCAGCCCTCTGCATGTAGGCCACGAATGACATTGGTATGTGAATAGGCTAGGTTTAGCTGTTTAATTTCCATGCGTTTGCCAATAATTTTTTCTAGATTTTTTAATCCGGTGATATCAGCAAAGAAGCCACGATCGTCAATGAATTGTTTGTTTTGAATATATAAGAGGCCATCAATGCTAGTGCGATGAATGCCTGGAGCTATTTCATTTTCTGTTGTTGGTTGAAAAATATTTTTGACAGAGGTCATTTGCTGATCTTTCTAGTATAAATGACTACATTTTTTCTAGGTTGTTACGTGGTAAAATCCCTGCCATAGTGTAACACACGAGAGAGGTTAGTAATGTTTGCAAAACCACCATTTTTATCACAGGAAATATTGAGGAAATATGCTGATTTATTAGTAAATTTTGCGCTTAATTCTGGGAATGGAGTTAAGTCGGGAGAAGTAGTTAGATTGGTGGTTCCAGATGTTGCTAAGGCTCTTGGTTTGGAATTGCAAAATGCGGTGTTAAAGGCAGGTGCTCATCCAATGATGAAGTTTTTACCTACTGGTTTTGATCGCGATTTCTATAACTTGGCTAATGAGGATCAATTGAGTTTTTTTCCTAAAAAATATCATCAGAATCAAGTGGAGTTAATAGACCATACTTTGGGTATTTTAGCCGATCCAGATCCCGATGAGCTTGCTGGGGTTAATCCTAAGAAAATCATTACTGCTCGTGATTCAAAAAAGGCTTTGCGTGATTGGTTGGATGCCAAAGAACAAGCTGGTAAATATACCTGGACTATTGGCTTGTGGGGTGTAGAGGCTAAGGCTAAGGAAGTGGGTTTGAGTTTAGAAGATTATTGGGATCAAATTATTCAAGCTTGCTACCTTGATAAGGCAGATCCAATTCAGGAATGGCGCAATATCGCTCAGTTTCAAAAGAGAGTTAAACATGCTTTGGATGATATGAAAATTGAGTATGTCACTGTTAAAGGTGATGATATTGATTTGCGAGTGAGGATTGGTGAAAAACGTAAGTGGAAGGGTGGTGAAGGACGTAATATTCCTAGTTTTGAAATTTTTACTTCTCCAGATTGGCGTGGAACAGAGGGTTGGGTGAATTTTAATCAACCTCTCTATCGTTATGGTCATATTGTGAATAATATTTCTATGAAATTTGAGCGTGGTCATGTGGTTAGTGCTTCAGCCAAGAGGGGTAATGAGTTTTTACAAGAGATGTTAAAGAGTAATAATGCTGATAAGTTGGGTGAGTTTTCTTTAACAGACAAACGTACTTCTCGCATTACTCATATTATGGCTGAGACTTTGTTTGATGAGAATATCGGTGGTCCTTTTGGCAATACTCATGTGGCTATTGGTAATTCTTATCGTGATTGTTTCTTAGAAGATCCTAGTAAATTAACTGATGTTGAATGGCAGGAGCTTGGATATAATAATTCTGCAGAACACACAGATATGGTTTCTACTACTGATCGGGTTGTTACAGCATACCTAGCGGATGGTTCTAGTAAGGTTATTTACCGTGATGGTATGTTTACGGTGTAAAATACCTTTATGATCTTGCGTTCACCAGCAGAAATTAATCAATATAAAGAGATCTGTCTTTTATCGACAGGGATCTTGAAGCAGCTCCATCAATTTACTAAAGAAGGGGTTACTTCGTTGGAGATCGATGCTTTGGCTAGAAAGTTATGTGCAGGAGCAGGTGTTAGACCTAATTTTATTGGTGTAGGTGGTCCTCGTAATCCTTTTAAACATGCAACTTGTATTGCTGTTAATGATACGGTGGTTCATGGTGTGCCTAAGGATGTTCCTTTGAAAAAAGGTGATTTGGTGAAAGTGGATTTTGGTTTGGAAAAAGATGGTTATAACACTGACCATTGTTTTACGGTTGTAATTGGAGATTATTTGTCAGTAGGAGATAAGTTGTTGATGGAAACTGGTAAGGCAGCTGTTTTGAAGGCTGCTCGTATGGCTAAGGTGGGTAAGACTACTGGAGATTTGGGTGATGCAATGGAAAGTACTTGTCTTGAGCAAGGTTTTACTGTGGCAGAGCAATATGTTGGTCATGGTATTGGCCATACTCTTCATGATGAGCCACAGATTCCAGCTTGGGGTGATCCAGGGCGTGGTCAAAAGCTTAAAGAGGGTATGGTGATTTGTGTGGAGGCTCAGGTGATTGCTGGAGATAACGATCTTTACACTGATCAAGATGGTTGGTCTGTTAGAACTAAGGATGGTTCTAATTCTGTGATGTTTGAGTATATGGTTTTGGTTGGTAAGAAGAATGCTGAGATTTTAACTCCTACTATGGATTGGTCTTTAGTTCGTTAATTACCAAACGTTTTCACTATTATTTTTATCAAAGAGTCTGATTAGGGATAGGAGCAGTAGGTATTGGGTTGGCCAAACTAAGTAGGCTACTAATGGGATGTGTAAGAAGTTGGCTGCCTGGAAGGGCCAGTTGGTGAAAATCCAGATTTGGAATGGGGCGTTTACAAATTCTACTAGGCTGATGCAGACTGCGCTTGAAACTAGGATTGCCCAGATTGGTAACCAATTTCCCCTTATTAGGTCTCTGGTTAGGGTTTCTTTTTTGTTTCTATAACATAGGTATTCGAAGATCCAGAAAAGACTAAACCAAAGCATGATGAAGAACTGGATTTGTACTGGAGCATTAATTGGTTGGTGGAAGGCTGACCAAATAATTTGGTTGTTTTGCACAAAGTTGTAATAGTATTGGGTGCTAAGAGCAAAGCCTATTATTCCTGCTATTAGTTGTAGATGAATTAAAAATTTAAAGAGAAGGTGTTGAGATTTTTTTAGTCTACCTTTTTTCATGGCAAAATCAAAGTGATGTTTGATGGCTCGATAGAATACATAAAGGATGAAGCCAAAGAGGACATAGCCTAGTGGGGCCAAAATGAGCAGGTAGAGTAATGGGTTGTCGAATAGTGGGTAGTACCAGAGTTTTAAGAGCCATGAGCCGGTGATGTCGGAGATGAGGTTCATGATAAAGCTGGCTAAGACAATTTCTTTAAAGTTAAAGTATTGGCGCCAATAACGAGGTAGAACATAGCCTTCTCCTAGGATTCTGTTGGTCCAATCTCCGATGAGGAAGACGCAGAACCAATTGATAAGGCCAGGGATGGCGTGAGATAAGGTTATTGGTTTGTTTGGGTTATACCAATAGTAGAGGAAGCTAAGAATAAATCCTGTTAATCCAATGAGTAGTTCGTGTTGGTGAATAAGTGACCAGATTTTTTTTAGCACTTGTCTATTAAACAGTAGTTTTGTTATTAAAAACAAGTATATATGGCTGTTTCTGTGGGAATTTGACAATATCTATTTTTAGTCTGGCGCTATTGATTTTTATGTGTATAATTATACATCTCATGACCGCAAAATCTTCTCCCAAAACTAATAAAAAAGATATTGATAAAGCAGCTAAAAAACCTAAGAAGGTTGCTGAAGTAGTCAAGAAAACTAAGATTAGTAAAAAATTGGTAGAAGAGGCAAGGCTTCAGGCAGAGCAGATCGAAGAACAGGCTCCTGCTACTAAAGAAGAGGTTAGGGCTGCTGCTAATGATTTGCCTTTTGTGATTCGTCCTCAACAAGAAGAAAAGAAGTTGCCTGCTAGAACTCAAGAGCAGGTTGATGCTTTGTTTATTAAGGCTAAGAAACAGGGTTATGTTACTCAAGAAGAGATTCTTGATGTTTTTGTTGAGCCAGAACTTTATTTAGAGCAGATTGATGATTTTTACGATCAAATTGTAGTTGCTGATATCGATGTTTTTGAGGCTGTTTCTGAGGAAAAAGAAGAGGTTGTTGATGGTGAGTTACAACAAGAGCTAGACATGCTTAGTAGCATGAAGAGTACTGGTGTGGCAGATCCTGTTCGTATGTACTTGAAAGAAATTGGACGTATTCCTTTGTTGAATCGTGAGCAAGAAATTCGTTTGGCTCAGGAAGTTGAGGCTGGTAGTGCAGAGGCAAAGCAGCAGTTGATTGATGCTAATTTGCGTTTGGTGGTTTCTATTGCTAAGAAATATATTGGTCGTGGTATGACTTTTCTTGATTTGATTCAGGAGGGTAATAAGGGTTTGATTCGTGCTGTGGAGAAGTTTGATTGGACTAAGGGTTTTAAGTTTTCTACTTATGCTACTTGGTGGATTCGTCAGGCTATTACTCGTTCTATTGCTGATCAGGCTAGAACTATTCGTATTCCAGTTCATATGGTTGAGACCATTAATAAGTTGATGAGGACTTCTAGAAGATTGATGCAAGATCTTGGTCGTGAGCCAAGTCCCGAGGAGATTGGTGAGAAGATGGAGATGGAGCCTGATAAGGTTCGTGAGATTCTAAAGATTTCACAAAATACTACTTCTCTTGAGACTCCAGTGGGTGATGGTGAGGATGATAGTATTTTGGGTGATTTTATTGCTGATGATAAGCAGATCTCTCCATATGAGTCTACTAGTAAGCAGATGTTGCGTGAGAATATTGAGGAAGTGCTTAGTGCTTTGTCAGATCGTGAGGCCAAGGTTTTGAAGATGCGTTTTGGTTTGCAGGGTAATAAGACTATGACTCTTGAAGAGGTGGGCAAGAAGTTTGGTGTGACTCGTGAGCGTATTCGTCAAATTGAGGCTAAGGCTCTTAGAAAGCTTAAGCATCCTTCTCGCAGAAAGAAGTTGCAAGACTTCTTAGAATAGATATAATACTGAGGTTCTTTATATAATCCCCTGTAGCTCAATGGCAGAGCAGGTCGCTGTTAACGACAAGGTTGTAGGTTCGAATCCTACCGGGGGAGCCATCCATTTCTTACTCAAACTCATCGCTTTTTATTTTTTGACAAACTATTATTATCATTGCTCTTAATTTACTTTTTCTATAGAATTAATTTGCTTTAACCATGCCTGATTCACAAATAGCTAATGACCATCGATCCAACCCATCTTCTTATCAAGAAGAAGAAAATATTCGTGATTTAAACTTAAATAAAAAAATAATATTTGGTGTATTTTCCTTTTTATTTATCATAACCTCTTTTATTACTGCAATCTTATTGCTAAATAAAAATCAGGACATACGTCAACAAGCAACAGACAACGTTTATTTAGGCAATCAAGAAAATCTTAATAGACCAACAACCCAAGGCAACTGTGCTGGTAAAGGGGCTTGGGTAAATAATGTTTGTTATTTAGATTGGGAAGTTCTTCCAGGTGGAACTCATATGGTAGTGCCTGGAGAATACAATGATTTAGGCTTTAGCTCTTTAGTACCAGTAGAACAGGCCAATCTAATCAAGCAAACTGTTTTAGGAAATAGTGATACGACAGTGGACATCACTAGTGTTTCACCAAACCCCACCACCTATGTTCTTCCGACAATCACTGGCATCTCATCAGGAAACTGTGTCGCACCCTTTATGGCTGTTGAAGGCAAGTGTGTTCCTGACCAAACAAGTCCATTGTGGGGATCTGAATGGACAGAGAACCATAGCTGTGGAGCTATGGTAGCCTTATATATTGCTCAACAACAAAACCCAAATATTAATCCAGTAGCATTTTTAGAAACTTATTATGGTGAGTATTATTTTGAAAATGGAGAATATTTCAATCAAGATACAAATATTCTTAAGAATGAATCAGTATTAAATCAATTAGGTTATACTTTTGAACCAACCAACAACAACCTCATTTGGAGAGGCGAAGAATTATTGGAAAATGGAGAAGTACTATTTGTTGGAACTAACTTTGGGGCAAATGGCGGTGTTGCACATTACATTGCTATTACTGATATAACGCCTATCCAATTTAATCCAGACGGATCACCATCACAAACTAAAATTGAAGTAGTTGACTCATACTTTGGCATTGATGAATGCGTTTCAAAGGGAAACAACTCTCAAGGCTATGACTGTCTTGGCAAAGACAACGTAACTTACAGTTTTGATTTGGGCAATCAAAAGAATGATGTTTATGTTGTAGTACCTCCATCGCAAGGAGCTGATAGTATTTAAAATGAATAATCAAAAAAAACTAGGACTATTTTTAATTATTTCATGCGCAATTATTACTACATTATTGTTTATTTATTTTGTGTTTGAAAAAAAGCCAGACCAACCACAAGATACTGAAAAAGAAATTGAATTATCAATTCTTGATAAACCACAAAAAAATAATATAGAAGGCGGCAAGTTATCCACACTTTTGGTCAATTCTAAAAACCTAGAAGCTACCCCAACCATTTCTGTGATTACCCCAACTCCCATAAATGTAGTTACTCCAACATTAGCGATTGTAACGGTGCAAACTGTTGTTCCGACCATTACACCAACACCAGCACTAACTCCAACCGCTGTTCCAACTGCTATTCCCACTGTACAACCGACCAGCATTGCAACACCTACTCCAGCACTACCCATTTCAACAGGAGCAATCCTTGGGTTTGGCACAACAGCTGAAGAAATGATGATGTGGGATCAAATTTGGGAGCTCAGACGCATAGCGCCTGTCGAAACAGAGTCTTTTAAATTAGAATACAATAGCAAGACCAGACTTTTTAATGTTTTGGTCAAACCAAATAGTTCAACTGATATGTTTACTAATTGGTTAGTTGATAATGATCTAAATTTAATAGCTGTTAAATATTTTGCTTATATCCAACCATAAAATTGTTTTATCAATTATTGTTATTCTCCTTGATTCTGTCGTGGCTAATAGATATTTTTATCTTATAACCATCATTTTCTTTCTAGTTGCTTTTTATTACTAATATTTGAGATAGTGTTCTTCATATGTTAGAAACAACGGCTCCTGAAGAAACACAAAACATGAGAGACACCAAAGCTGAACAGGGTTTTATTGTTCCAGAAGGATCTAATGATGCAAAACTAGTAAGTTCTTCTCAAAATGGCTTAGAGCTTCAATTTGAAATACCACTTTCTAGTGAGTTCTCTAAAGAAGTTAAGATTTATGGTCCTGGAAGTAAAATAACAGCTGAGGAGTGGCAACGAATTGCTAGAGCCAGTGATAGAATCTGTGTTGTTGAATATGAAGGGAGGGGCTGGATGGGTTTTGGGGTAAGCAACCATGGAGAACTACTCCAGCTATTGGAAGGCGTTGAAATATTTGCTGATGGAGAAATGAGGATGCACGTAATTATAAATAAAGAAAATAAGATCAATAATCTTACGACGCTTTTTTATAATCTTAGAGCAGAACAAATGGCTCAAGATATTTTAGATATTGTTCCAAATGATTGCAGAGTTAACAAATGTCGTTTAAGTGGAGACGGAAGTAAAGACATTGGCAGCGATGTAATTCAGCATGTTAAATGGAAATTTGAACTTGATAAGATAACAACTTTTATTAAAAAACGTCCGATTAAATTGGATGATCCAGAGGGTCAGTGGACAGTTTGGAGACAGATTCCTAATTTCCCAGAGCATTTAAAAAGGGATTTCTCAAATATCAATAATTAAAAGAAAAGTAAGTTATAAATTTGTTATTTATACTTAATCTATATCTCAACCATCTTCCCGCCTATTTTTTTAATAAAATAAGTATCATGCGAAATATAAAGAATAGAACCTTCAAACTTAACCAAAGCATTCTCCAACTCCTCAATAGAAGGCAAATCCAAATGGTTAGTTGGCTCATCAAGAATCAATAAATTAGGCTTATCAACCAACATCTTAATTATTTGAAAACGAGCCTTTTGCCCACCAGACAAATTCATTATCAACTGCTGAGAATCCAAAGTCGGATTAAACAAATACTGAGCCAACAAACTCTTTATTTCTTGCTCTGCTATCAACACATTTTTCTCTTGATAAGCAGATCTAACAGCCTCTGCCAAAGGCAATGACAAATATCTCTTATCTATCTCCTGCTGATACTCACCAATCCTAACATGATCTGAAAGAACAATCTGACCTTGGAAAATACTAGCCACAGGCACCTCATTTTTAGCTAAAGACAAAATTGTCTTAACCAAAGAACTTTTCCCAGCCCCATTCACACCCTTAATCAAAACACGATCATTGTCTCTTAAAGAAAAATTTAAACCAGAAAAAATCGGCCTATCATAACCCAACGACAAATCTCTAATCATCAACCTCCCAGCACCACGCTCTCTCTGGGTAACCATATTAATCTTAATATTCTTCTCCTTATACTTATCATAAGAATCAACAACCTTTTTATCGAGATTCTCAACAGAACTCTGATCAATCCAAAAAGAAGGTTTAACAGTCTCAGCCTTAATCTTTTCATAATCCTTCGACCAATGATCGTAGCGAGTCTTCCAAGCCTTACTTTTAGCACGCATCTGCAAACCCCATTCCACTTTTTTCTTTGCTTCCTTCAACCGATTTAGCTGATTGGTATAGTCCTTAACAGAACTTAGTGTTTCTGAAGAATTCCTAGAAATATAGTGATCGTAATTTCCATTAAAAGTCTCAAGCCTCTTATCTTTTATCTCATAAATCTTATTAACATACCTAAGAACATCCCTGTCATGAGTCACAACAACAACAGTCTGCTTAAGACCCCTCATCCAAGAAATGAAACGTTCCTTACCAAGATAATCCAAATGATTGGTAGGCTCATCAATCAACAACAAATCTGATTGTGAGAACATCAGGCGAGTCATCTCCACATATCGTTTTTGACCACCAGAAAGATTCCCTAATGGCTGATGAGAAGACTCAAGTGGAATATTAAAGTCAGACAAAGTACTAAGCACTGCCTCTGGAAGATTAAATAATTTTTTTTCTGTAAAATACTCCAATATTTTTAGATACCTATTAAGATCTGTGCCAAGACCATTTTCATAGTCCTCTATAATCTTTTTGTACTCAAAATAATTGGGGACACTACTAATAACATAATCAAGGGGAGACTGATCTAAATTGTGAATATGTTCTTGCTTTGTTAAAGTAATCCTAATCCCTTTGGCAGTAATTATGTTTCCCTCAAAATCATGATCTTCATTATTCAATATTTTCAGGAGAGTAGTCTTTCCATTCCCATTCCTACCAATTAAAGCAACCTTCTTTCCAGGAGTAATACTAAATGAAATATCTTTAAAAAGATATTTTGCACCAATTGATTTTGATAGATTAGAAGCATCAAGCAACATAAGAGAGTAATTCTACCTTAGAAAATGAATTAATATTATTTAACTTTAAAAATTACCAAAAATATTTTATTTATTAAACCGACCTAAAACCTTTGAGACATAACAGAGTATGGCTTAAGCATGGACGGAGTCTCACCCCATTCATCCTCAAAAAAAGATCTGCTCCTTTGCTCTGGCGGAACTTTGCCCAAAGTATAATCAAATTCAGCGCCAACCCCTTGAGACTCCAATGGAACTATCATTCCTGAAGCTGGAAATCTAAATGAACCCCTTCCAAATACATCTGCAAAAAACTCTTGTTCCCATTCTTTTGGATGAAAACCCAATAAAGCACGAGGAAGTATTTTTCCATTCTCATCCCTAGACACTCCCAACTCCTCAAAATGATTCTCAACAACATACGAAAGCAACAAAGCATAAAAATAGATTTGAGTAGCCACTGATCCTAAATCATTTTCCAAATTTGGAAATGGATCCATAATTGGAGCATGAAGTACATCGTAGGCTTGTTGCAACACATAATCTGGAATTGAATTTAGCTCAGTAGTTAAAACCAAAACAATTGTATTTGCGCTAATATCAGCTTCTTGAAGCAAGTGAATTTTTTTATCAATAAACTCAATACCCAACCGATTCCTTATTAAGTCAGTTACTAGGGGATGTAAATCTGCTCTTCCAGACTCCGGTGGTCTCACCCCAGCCCTAATAATATTTGAATATAGATTTGGACTAACCAAACTAGGTGGAGAATCAGTGTTTTTCTCACCCAAAAAATGACCAAGAGCTGCTTCTCCAATGCCACATCTGCCAGCACCCTGATCATCTAATGCTACATATCGCAATTGATCTTTTGTAATAGACATATATTTGAGGTTGCTATTATATATCAACGTTTTTTTTACTCAAACAAAATATCAAATGAGTATTGGCGTATAATCAAAGTATGACTAAAAAACCACTTATCAACGCCCTATGCGCCTCGGCATATATCATCTTAGTTGTTACGGTCATGACCTTGGTAACCCAGCCATTAAGAGATAAGCCAGACACCTTTTTTGCTCCAATCATGATGCTATTTATGCTTACTCTCTCAGTTGCAGTGATGGCATTTCTATTTTTTTACCAACCACTTCAGCTTTTTATTGAAGGAAAGAAAAAGCAAGCAGTTGATTTCTTTGCCAAAACAGTTGGCATCTTTGCAATTATTACAGCTGTAATTTTAGCCTTACTTTTTTTAGGAAAAATCTAGATTAATTTATCAATTATTTTTTATTTAAAAACTTAGCTTCTTCTATCAAGCACAAGCTCAATCAGCTCTTTTGTTTGTAATAACGTATCACCAGTTTGACCCTTGAGCATCAAAATCAACATATTTCTACTTCTATTAGTTGCTTCACTATTAGCACCATGACCCGGCCAGTATGAGGAGTCAAGTTGTTTGGCTAGTTTATCACCCAAACTCAAAATATATTGTTCCCACAAACCCTCAGCTCGTTCAGCTCTAAAATTGGCAACACCTCTTTCTCCCTTGGGAAAAAATCTGCCTCTTTGAATGGTGGCCTCCTCAATTAAAGGCAGTGCTAAGTCTTGAGCTTCAACTCCCATCTCAAAAAACCTATCAAAAGCCTGTTGGACTTTACCTGGAATTTCTTCTCTTCGTTTTTTTCTATGTTCAATCATATGTAGCGATCATAACATTTTGCTTTTATCAGCAACAAGCATAAGATATTTTTTAAACACAAACCAAATTTTCTAATCCCAACAACCAAATAATAATAGCCTTTTGAATATGCAAACGATTTTCAGCTTGATCAAAAATAACTGAGTTAGGATGATCAATAGCATCTCTACTAATCTCATAGCCAACGTGACAAGGCATGCAGTGCATAATCTTGGCTTGAGGGCAATAAGTATCAAGCAATTTTTTATTCACTTGAAATGGCAATAACACCTTTTTTCTACGCTCATACTCAGTTTGAAATTCTGCTCTAACCTTACCCTGATCAAAAAACTCCATATCCATCCAGGTATCAGTGTGGATGAACTGCACATCAGTCAAACCAGTTTCTAAATCAGTGGTATGAGTAATTAAACCAGTTTTTTCGGCCAACTCATTGAGTTCTTGGTCCACACTAGCTTGATTAATTTCCGGAGCAATCAAACTAACTTGAACACCCAACTTAGCACAAGCCAACTTCAAAGTATTAGAAACATTATTTTCTGTTCCAAGCCAGGCAATTTTTTTCAGTTTCTTCAACCCACCAACCACTTCACTCATAGTTAATAAATCACCCAAAGCTTGGCAAGGATGATATTTCTCACTACAAGCATCAATTACTGGAATTTGATTTTGTTTAGCTGCCAATTCCACATCAGCTACTTTCATAGCTCTAAACATAAGAACACTGCCATAGCGCATTACAGCCTTAATCTCATCTTTAAAGTCAGTTAAGCTAAATTGAGTTGTTTTTGCATCAAGAAAAATCGCGTGACCACCAAGCTCAGTCATGGCCGCTTCAAAAGAAAGCCTGGTTCTAGTAGAGCTCTTTTGAAATAACATAATCAAAGTTTGGTTTTTAAGTAAATCTATTTTTTTACCAGCATTCCCAAGCTTCTTAAGTTTTTCGGCAATAGACAGGATCTCTAATAGTTCAGCAGCAGAATTTTCTTTGAGTGAAATAAGATGTCTCATGATTTTTCTTTCTTATTTAATTAAACCTTATTAGCAACTAAAACTGTGTTTAAATATATCTTAAAAAAAGTTATTTTAATAGTTTATTAATATATATTTTTTTGTTTTACATTGGTTTTAATTTATCTATTTCTATATAATTCAAAATTATATAATGCCCGCAAACAACCCAAAAAAACTCAGAAAACTATATTGGGTAGAAACTGAGAAATGTAATCTCGGATGCAGATACTGTTACTACAACACAGCATTAAAGCAAAAAACTAAAACCATAGAAATTCCCATTGAAAAAAAACTAGAATTATTCAATTCAATTCCAGAATACTTTGATGAAATTGTTTTTACTGGCGGAGAAGCTTTAACTGATCCAGACATATTTACTTTAATTGCAGCTGCTAAAAAACAAGGACTTAAAGTTGATTTATTATCCAATGGTGTTTTATTAACAACAGAAAACTGCCAAAAAATAATTAGTTTGGGAGTGGATTGCGTCTCTATTTCTTTGGATTCTTTGGACGAACAAACCAATGATTACCTAAGAGGAAAAACAACTAGTGTTATAGAAGGAATAAATCGTTTATTAAAAATGAAATCTCCAACAATGGCAATTGAAATAATGATGACAGTCACTAGAAAAAACATTTCCTCTATTCGCGAAATGGTAGATTTTTGTTATGACAATAACCTCAATCTATGGCTTGATCCAGCAGAAATAAACCCCAATATTTCAAGAGTTAAACCTTTAGATTTAACTCTTATGAGCGAAGATGAAAAACAGGTTATGACTGATGGATTCAGCTATTGGATTGATAAATTAAAAAAACCTTCTTTATCATTATATGTCCAAGCCTGTTTAGATCTTATTACAGGCAAAAAAGTTACTAATATTAACTGTGACATGGGAACCACTCATTTTGTTCTTAATCCAAAGGGTGAGTTGAATCCTTGTTTTTCCAGAGAAGATATAAATTATGGAAATGTTTTTGAGGTTGGCTTATCAGCAGTAATGAACAACTCTTTGATTATAGAGAAACAGCCCCAATTGCAAAAAGCAGTTTGCTTATCATTAGGTTGTGTTTGCATGACCATGGTCAATGAAAATGATCCTTATCAGTGTAAGTAGTAAAATATTGATTAAATATTATGTCAAAACTAGATCTAGAACAAACTAAAGAACTACTCAAAACACTGCAAATACGCTTTGAAAAAAACATCCATCGCCATCAAAAAATTGAATGGTCCAAAGTACAAACAAAATTTGAAGCCAACCCAACAAAACTATGGTCACTCAATGAAATGGAAATAACAGGTGGAGAACCAGACGTTATTGGATACGATAAAAAAACCAATGAATACATATATTGTGATTGTTCAGAAGAAACACCCAAAGAACGAAGAAACATCTGCTATGACCAAGAAGCACTTGATGCAAGAAAAGAACACAAACCAAAAGACAGCGCCATTAACATGGCAAAGAACATGGGTATAGAAATTTTAACAGAAGAGAAATATAGAGAACTGCAAAAACTAGGAAACTTTGACCTAAAAACATCTAGCTGGCTAAGGACACCTGAGGAAATCAGAAAACTAGGTGGTGCCATTTTTGCTGATCGACGCTACAACCATGTTTTCATCTATCATAATGGAGCTCAATCTTACTATGGAGTCAGAGGATTTCGTGGTTCACTAAGAATTTAATCTTACTCATCCTCTGGATCATCCATGTCATCGTCTTCATCAGACTCTTCTTCATCTGGCTCCCAGTCAATAACACCTTCACTTTTTAGAGATTGAAAAATTTCTTCTGCAGCAATAACAACATCAATAGCGTTAGATTTTCTAGTACTATCATCCTCCAAAATAATTCTCTTAGTCTTCCCCTGAACAGCTGCCCAAATCAACTTTACCTCATCAGTAAAATCCTCATCATCCATAGCTCTCTTTAGTCTCAATAGAGCTTTGCGATTGTCCTTAAGAGTTTTTTCATTCCAATTTTTTTTGTTCAAACCAGCAACAAACTCATTTTTTTCCATCTCTAAATCATCTAATGTAGTATCACCAAGTTCTAAAACATCTTCTTCATCATCACTCTCATATTCCACTTGTTGAGTTAATTGGTAGTAATTGACAGTTTCCCAGATCTCAATAATTGCATTTTGAGCTATTTTTCTCATTATTGCACTGGCATCCAATCTCTTTGGGTGATTAGAAATAGCTTCTAGTAGAGCAATAATTGATTCTTCATAATAACCGCAATCAGCATCTTTAAAATCAATAATTGCTTGGCTAATAGGCAAACAATTATCTTCCCAAGTTCTTTCTTCTGGTTTAGCCTTAACAAATGCTTGTAAAGCTAAAATAGCTGGTTCTAAAGCTGCTACATAATCATCTAAATATGCTTTAGCCACTCTTTTTTCACCATCTGGTATTCCTGGTAAAGAAATAGCGTGTTCAAGTCTGAGAGCAACATCGACATGTTTCTCATATTCTTGCCAAAAAGTTGAAATTCTATCTAATCTATCTTTGGTTAACTCTGGATCTTCAGCACCAAAAATACTAAGAACTCTAGCCCACATTTTATCTGGTTTTTTACCATAATTAGGGGATAAATCGACCAATGATTGAAAATGCTGATTATAGTCAGGTGGAGTTAATCTTTCAGAGAGTGGAATATTTTCATTGAGTGTTTCTTGCATAGCAACCTATCCTTTAACTTATATAAAGTATATATAAATAATCTTAATTATTCATTAGTATTAAATTTTAACAACTCAACCAGTTGGTACTAATTTTTTTTATATGGTAATTTACAATGTGTTTATATGACCCATTCATTTAAAACTGGTTTAAGCTTTGGTTTGACTTCAGGAATAATTACTACTCTGGGTTTAATTGTTGGTTTGCATGCTGGATCAGCAACGAGAATGACTATTCTTGGTGGTATTTTAACCATTGCCATAGCTGACGCATTTTCAGATG
This sequence comes from Candidatus Pacebacteria bacterium CG2_30_36_39, assembly GCA_001873435.1. Classification (GTDB taxonomy): domain Bacteria; phylum Patescibacteriota; class Microgenomatia; order UBA1400; family PJMF01; genus CG2-30-36-39. The sequence goes on along the minus strand of MNZB01000004.1, from coordinate 39,158 downwards.
CATTGGGTATTCATATTTCTGAAGAATCAGAAAATGTACACACAAATAAAGAAATTTGGTTAACTACTTATTACACATTTTTTGCTAAATTTATTTCTGCTTTGATCTTTATTCTTCCATTCTTATTTCTTCCACTATTTTATGCCGTGGCAATTTGTATTTTGTGGGGAGTATTTTCTTTGATTATTTTCAATTATTTTTTAGCAAAAGAACAAAATGAAAATCCAATTAAAGTAATTAGCGAACACTTATTTATTAGTTTTTTGGTTATTATAATAACCAATTTTGTTGGTCGTTTAGTTGCAAATTTTTCATAAATTTTAATTGAAACTTTTGGTTACAATAGTTTTTTTATTTTTAATTTGATACAATAAAAACTTATTGGTTAGCTTTTCTATACAATTTCTATAATTGATTTGTATCTTTATACAACCATATATTGTTAATTATTTTTTTATTTTTTTTTATGTTTAAATTCATTCGTAATAAATCGTTAAATACGGTTCTTCTTTCTTTAGGAGCATTGGGCGTTGTTTTTGGTGATATTGGAACTTCCCCTCTTTATGCTATTAAAGAAATAAATCACCATTTGGGAGAATCTGGAAGAGATTTGGTTAACGTTTTAGGTTATATCAGCTTAGTTATTTGGGCTTTAATAATTATTATAGCCTTTAAATATATTGTCTTAGTTTTAAGAGCTGATAATGAGGGAGAGGGTGGGGTTTTTGCTTTACTTTCCTTGGTTAAAGGAATCGGCAAAAAGGGAATTGCAGCCACAAGCTTTCTTCTTTTATTGGCTGTGGGATTTTTATTGGGAGACGGCATTATTACTCCAGCCATTTCAGTTATTTCAGCAATCGAAGGCTTGGGAATTGTTACTACTGCCTTTGAACCATATATAGTGCCTATTACTATCACAATTTTATTAGCTTTATTTATGATTCAACAAAAGGGAACTGCTAAGATAGGTAATCTTTTTGGTCCGATTATTGCAGTATGGTTTTTTTCTTTAATGCTACTTGGATTCAAACAGATATTCATTCACCCTGAAATTTTGCAAGCATTCAACCCTTACCATGCAATTAAATTTTTATTTTCTCATAATTTACATACTATTTTCTTAGTTTTAGGTTCTGTTATTTTGGTTGTAACTGGTGGAGAAGCTCTTTATGCCGATATGGGACATTTTGGTAAATTACCAATTAGGCTTGGTTGGTTTGGCTTAACTTTTCCAGCATTAATCATTAACTATTTGGGACAGGGTGCTTTTTTACTTGGAAACAAACCTCTCATTAATCACAATGTATTTTTTAGTATGGTTCCAGAATGGGGCTTAATTCCTATGGTAGTTATCGCTACTATGGCTGCAATTATTGCTTCTCAAGCACTGATTACAGGAGCCTTTTCCTTAGTAGCCCAAGGGATTGCTTTGGGATATATCCCATATCTTAAAGTTATTCATACGCATAGAGCACATAGTGGTCAAATTTATTTACCTCTAGTAAATCAGTTTCTATTAATTGGTTGTTTGTTATTAGTTTTGATTTTTAAATCTAGCTCAAACCTTGCTTCTGCCTATGGACTAGCAGTTTCTTATGTAATGTTGATAACGACAATTGCTATTTTTTATATTGCTCGTAATTTATGGAATTGGTCTATTATTAAAACATTTTTTATTTTTTTACCGCTAGGCTTAATTGATTTGGTTTTTCTAATTACTAATTCAATAAAAATATTAGATGGTGGTTATATTCCTTTATTAATTGGTGCCGGTTTTATGGTAATCATGAATACATGGCATTGGGGTAAAAAAATGAGCTACCAACAATACAAAAAATATTCTTCTATGACAATCAACCAGTTAATTAGTATGAAAGAAAAAGCTGAACAACAAATGCCAAAATCTTTTATTATTATGACTCCATTTGGTCCTAAAAAATTAGAGCATAAAATTTCTTTATTATTTGATGTTTTGCTTGATCGCTATGGACTATTACCTCATCATATTGTTTTTGTTACAGTTGATAATCATTCTGTTCCTTATTACAAGGAAGATCGCTTTACTATTCGCAGATTTTATGATGATAAAAAGCAAGGTAGCATTATTGCAGTACGAATAAATTATGGTTTTATGGAAGAGAGAAATGTAGAAAAATCTTTACAGGCACTTTCTTTGCGCGATGATATCCAGATTGATAATAATCAAAAAAATTGGTTGGTTCATGTAACTAGAAAAAAACTTTTTATTACGCCTCCCATTAGCTTACTTCTAAAAATCAAAGCTCGTTTTTATCACTTGATGTATCAAAACTCTAAATCAGCAGATGAATATTTGGACTTAGGTAAAGATATAAAACTTTCGATTGAAGTTCTTCCAGTTAAAATTGACTAATTAACTTATTTAGAATGGATATTATTAAACTTAAGATATAATTGAGTTGATGTCATTGAAAAAAGAAAATCAACCAGAATCGATCTTAAAGCCATCTGATATTGATAGAGCTAAAGCTGATTGGTTTAAATCTTCAGCAATTAGTGAAGCAAAAAAATTCGATGAAAAATTTGATATTACCAATTTAACAGGATTTGCTGATGGAGAAAAAGATCTTTGGCAAGCATATTTTGCGATGTATTGGGCAGCTGAGGCTTTTCATAGTCAAGAAATTTCTGAAGGCTTTTTGGATGCGGTGATGAAGTTTCCAATTATTGGAAAGCTTTGGGGCTCAGTTAGATCTTCAGAAGATGCTGGTAAATTAGCATGGCTGGAATTAAAAGAAAGAGCTGAAAAAAAAGTAATTAAGTATAGACGTGAATTACACGGTGAATCTGCAATAGATAAATCTAGCTTAATTCAATATAGCGCTCACTCATTATCAATAACATTTTTGAAAAACCATAAACAACCAATTGAATCATTATTAAAAGAACTTAAAATTGTCGCCGATAGATATCGCCAAAATTAAATAATAGTTTTCATTATTTTTTTTGGTCATATAGTGATATCCATTAAGCAGGTATTGCCCAAATATGACTTAAGAGACCATTCGTATGGGGAAGTTATTTCCATAATTGAATATGCTCCAGAATTTTCATTGGTATTTGCAAATGTATTTTCTACGAAAGCTGGAATTGTAATCATGTGAGTATTATTGACTTTAGAATATTTTCCTTCATGAATATGAGCATTTATAAATCCATGAACTGGTAATCCCTCTAAAGCTCGCCAAACTTTTTCACCATTTCCAAATGCCGTCTGTGCTGAGTCACCTCCAAAATAATAACTTTCAGAAATGTCTTGTGGTAACAGAGCATAATGAGAAAAAATAAATGTTGGAGTATCTCTAAAAATAATAGATTTCAACCAATCAATTCTTTCTTCTGGAAGCAGACCATGAATATTTTTTTCTGCTATGACATCGAGCCAGACAATTTGAAAATCATCAAATTGCTGTACACCGTAAGGAGAGTTCAAGTTATTTCTTCCATAAATAGCACTTATATTTTCAGGGGAAATTCCCCATAAATCATGGTTTCCTAAAAGATTAATTGTTTGATGTGGAAATTGTTTCAATATATCAATTACTGTTTCGTAATTTTCTATATTTCTAGCTTCATTTTTACCTTCTTTGATTACATCGCCCATTTGAATGAGTAGGTCAAATGGATAGTTTCCAAGATGGTCAATTACATTTTGTAGATTTTCAGCAGATCTAGTATTTGTTTGTCTGACACTATCATTAGTATCTCCAGCGTGAACATCACCAATTAATAAGAATCTTTTTGCTCCCAAAATTGGTTCTGGCAAATCGTTCTCCCAAACATCAAATTTTCTTGTATCAGGAAGATTAGAAAATAAAAAAGCACCAGCAGTACCGGCGGCTAAAGCAGCTATCAGTTTTAAAAAGTCTTTTCTACTTAAATCACTTGCTTTATTTTCTGGATTGTTTTGATTTCTTTTAGTGCCTTCCATCTGGCAATATTATACCTTGAAAAGAAATTAAGCCTAGTATCAAGCAATTTCATTACAATTAGAAGAAAAAATAGGTATAACAATTTTTGATTGAAATATTGCTATAATTAAAAAATGTCCAAAAGCAAAAAACTTGCTCCAAAAAAGAAATTATGGTTTAGAAGAAAATTATATGGTTGGGGTTGGTTTCCAATAACCTGGCAGGGCTGGTTAGTTTTAGCAGTTTATATGCTTTTGATATTTTTATTAACTTTATTATTAGACAATGAAGTCGTTTATAGTAAGGGTTTTTTTGGTTTGTTATTACCAATTATTTTGCTTACTTTGTTATTAATATACATTACTTATGAAACTGGTGAAAAACCACGTTGGCAATGGGGCAAGCGTAAATAATTTTTTTTATTTACTTATTTTATCTAGCAATTCTGTGGGAACTGTTAAAATTCCGGTTAGAATTAAAACAACAATTAATATTGTGTAAAGAAAACTCCAGAATAATGTTTTTTTGACTTCTACATTGAACTGATTTTTTTGTTCATTAGTTTCAACAATTTTTTTACTGCCCAAGTGAATAAACAACAGTCCCAATATATTTGTTAGCCAGTATGCAGCAATAAACGCAGGTAAGAAAAATGATTGGTTAATTAAACCAATTGGTAAAGCAATAATATATGAAAGAGGGAAATTAACAACCAAATCATTCCACCATGATAGGGGCGAAAGAATAAAACCGATGGTAATCAGCAACCCGCCCTTTACTTTTTTTATTAGGTCTTGGCTAGACATAATTTATTTTTGAGACTCTATTTTGGTCTGCGAGGCATAAAAATGCTTGCTGCTCTAAAGTTTCTTTGATTAATTTTTTGATTAAATTGAGGTAAAGAAGAATTACTATTATCAGTTGTTTTATTTTTATTTGGCTCGTTGGCTTTTCTTGATTTCTTTTTTCTCATATACTTTGATTATTATACTGTCTTATTATTATTTTTACGAGTAAAAAATACTTGTGTTTACATTAGTAATTAATTTCCTTTATACTAAATTTTAGTGTCTTTAAATTTTTATCATTCACTAGGAAAAACTGAAACTTGGCCAAAGCTGAGTGGTACACATCCAGCAAGTCTTACTTATGATGATGTTCTATTAGTTCCTCAAACTTTAACTGAGATTGATTCTAGAAGAGAAACGGATATATCTGTAAAATTTGGTCCATTCAATTTACAAAAACCGATTGTTACTGCACCAATGGATACCATAAGTGGTGAAAAAATGGCACGTTTAATGCACCGATTGGGTGGTTTAACTTTTATGCCAAGAGTTTTTATAAATGAAGCACTGGAAGCTTGTAGTCGTTTGCAAAAAGATAAAATTGAAGCTATTTATTCCATAGGTCTTAAAAATGCTTTAAATGATGCAACACAATTTAAAAAATTAGGTGTCAAAGCTCTTCTTCTGGATGTTGCTCATGGTGGAATGAAAAACATTGTAGAAACAGCTGCTGAAATTCAAAGTAAATTAAAAATTACTGTTATAGCTGGAAATATTGTGAGTTACGATCAAGCTATGTCCTACAAAAAAGCAGGACTCAAAATTGCCAGAGTTGGTGTTGGCGGTGGCGGCATGTGTATCACTCGTTTGGTAGCCGGAGCTGGTTTTCCGCAATTATCAGCAGTTTTTGAAACTGTATCCTCTGGATTAGAAATAATTGCTGATGGTGGAATCAAAAAGCCAGCTGATTTTGCCAAAGCCATGGCCGCTGGTGCTAGAGTAATTATGATTGGGTCTATGCTCGCTGGCACCGGAGAAACTCCTGGTGAGGTTGAGGGTGGAGTTAAAAAAGCTCGTGGCCAAGCCTCTGAAGACTACATGAAAGATAACGGTTCTAAAGTGGGTGAATTCCGTAGTGCAGAAGGTATTATGACCATGGTTCCATATAAGGGATCAGCAGAATGGGTTATAAATGATTTAGTCGGTGGCTTGCGCAGTGCAATGTCATATGTTGGAGCAAAGAATATAAAAGAATTTCAGAATAAGGCACAGTTCACAATTGCTTCGCTAGCTGCCCAAGGTGAGAGTGTTGCTCATATTAATTCAAAATAGTTTATTGATAAAAAATCTTCATTGTTGATCAGCTTCTAAAATGTCTTATGATAAACATATGAATGCTGGTGAAATAGTAATTAAAATAGTGAAAGCTAGAGAGCCTCTGGCAGAAGTTGATATACCAAATTGGTTATTATCTGCTGCCAAAGAAATAGATCAAGTCATCCAGACTCCACGTCACAATGGATCGTTGCTTCCCAGAATTATTAAAGAAATTGAAGCAAATCCACATGCCCAAAGAAATGATTTCTTAAACAGAATGAGAATAGTTGGTGAAGATGCTGAGCTAGTAGCAAGAGTTAGTGAAGAAACTATTGGGGAAGAAGACGGTATTTTAGTTCCAGAAAGAATTTTTACTCAAGAAGAACCAAGATCTTGTTCTGTAGCTAACGCAACTACTTTCTTAGGTTGTTTGACCGATGAAGTAAATATTTCTGAACATCAGCTTTCGTCTTCTCTTATTCATGTTGGTAAAACAGAAAAATCAAAAATTGCTGTAGGAGAAAGAGACTATGATTTTATTAATTTTTTAAAACTAGTTAACACTTCATCTTTTGCTTCTCAATTTCCAGAAATAGATTTTTCCAGTCAAGAATTTATGGGTTGTGACTTTGTTGATTTAGTAAAGATGATGCAAGAAGTAGCTAGAGAAACACAAGATCAATTTGCTTGTTTTGTTGTTTGTTTTGTTGAATCCAGTCTTCTCAAAAATACTCTCCATGAAATTATTTTAACTGGAGTAAAAGATGGTATAGTTACCTATGATGATCCTGAGACCAGTAATCATAATGGAGGTATGTCTAAAACAATGTCAGTAAAGGATTTTTTAAAGCGTTGGGCGGTTGGTTTGTTTGGTGGTTATATGATTAAGGCAAAAGAAAAAGATATTGAAGAAAAGACTGGTTAAAAAATATGGAAAAATTTGTACAAATCAAAGATAAAGAAACTGAAAATAAAAAATTTAAGGTTATTGCTGCTGTGGTGAGAAATGACGAGGGTAAAATTTTATTGGTTTATAGAATTAAAAGAAATCCTGGTTGGGCTTTTCCTAGTGGCACTGGTGCTTCTGCAAAATTTGGTCAAACACCAGAAGAAGGTGTTTATGATGAAGTCAAAGTAGATACTGGTTTAAATATTGAAGATGTTAAGCCATTAGTCAGAATTCCCATCAGCGATGATAAATTAGTTGATGAAACAGTTGCTTTTTCATGTAAAGCAAAAACTACAGAAGAAGTTAGAATGAATCCCAAATATGTTGGTGATTATGCTTGGGTTGATCTAGATGATCCAAGACTAGATGATTTACCGTTTGATCAACCAAAAATAATAGCTGCTTATCGTGAATATTTAAGGCAGTAAAATATTTAATATTTTATTAGAATAAATTAATTAATGTTAGAAACTTATAATCCAGAAATAGTTAATCATAAAACTGAAGAACTAATTAGGTTATTACGAGAAATTGGTTTTACTGAAAACATTGTTCCAGATGGGATAATAGGCAACAGAATTATTGTCAAATTAATAGGAGAATTTCCTGAGGAAGAATTTAATAGAAGAACTTCTAGATTAAATCCAAATATTAGAATTTGGCCTAAGTGGGTGGCAACAGTCGCCGACACAACAGATCAAGTAAAATCAATTGCCTATCGTTATGCGAAAGATCCAAGCTTTGGTTTGGCTTTATAAAAATTGAAAGAAACATAAAAAGTGGAACTACAAAATAAACAACTTGGACTGATTACATATTGGCAAAAAGGTGAAAATCCTGAGCTGCTTATTCATACTGGTACACATGGAGATGAATGGAGAGTTATTGAGCCAACTATGGAGTATATTGAAAATCATTATAAAGAACTTCCAGATTTTATTTATGTAGCCAAAGTAAGTCCTTCTGCCGTTGAGAAAAAAACCAGAAGAAATATTAATAATTTAGATCTTAACCGTCAATTTTTAAAAAATGCAACAGAACAAGAAGCTATTGATAATCTTTTAATAATAAATCAATTTGATTTCAAAACATTTTTATCTATTCATGAGGACGTTGAATATAAGGATTTTTATTTATATGACAATGGAGAGATAGAAAATAGTAAGTGGCAATCTTTTGTTGAAAAGTTAAATGATTTTAATATTAATGTTTTAAATGGAATTGATGACCCAAAAGATCCAGAACTTGGAACTGAGTTTGTAAATGGATATTTTTCAACTAATAAACCTGGTTTCAAAGAAGCCATGGGGTGTTTAAGCGAATATGTACAACTATATAAACCTGGAAAAAGAATGTTGGTTCCAGAAATTCCAACTCACAGTACTAATGAACAAAAAAAACAGATTATTAATTTAATTTTTACTGATTTATTAACTATTATCAAATAAACTTAGACTATAATTTAATTATGATCGACATACTTTTAACTAACGATGATGGATATCAAGCTATAGGTTTTTATCCTTTACTCAGGGAATTAGCAAAAAAATTTAATGTAATTGCTGTTGCTCCAGATCGCAAGAGAAGTTGGCAGGGAAAGGCAATCACTTGCTACAACGACCTTGAAGTAAATAAGGTTAAACTAGAAGAATTTGAAGTATATGCAGTTAGTGGTACTCCAGCTGATTGCGTACAGCTTGGTCTTTATGATTTAGCTCCTAGTAGACCAAAATTTGTTGTTTCAGGAATAAACATTGGTCTTAATGCTGGACATGGAAGAATATTAAGTTCTGGAACTGCCGGAGCTGCAATGGAAGCAGCCATTGATGGTACAAAAGCCTTGGCATCATCACTGCATTTAACCTGGGATCATGATAAAGAAATTAATTATTTTGATCGAGCTTTTTATCATATTTATGAAAATCCAGCCAAGATCACTGCCAAATTAGTTGAAATTACTATTAATGCAAATTTAAAGGATGATGTTGATTTAATTTCAGTCAACATTCCTTTTGCAGCTGATATGAATACTCCTTGTGAAGTTACTGATATTGCTAGAGATAAGTATGGCAAGCTCTTTGCAAAGCAAGGAGAAAAATATAGACATATAGGTTCCCCACCCAATACCAAGGGATATCCAAATGGCACAGATCTTAATGCCTTGGAAAATGAACGCATTTCAGTTACTCCAGTGAGTCTTGATCTAACATCAAAAGAATCAAAAAAAGAATTATCTGATTTAATTAAAATTAAATGGTAATCTTAATCACTATTTTTACAAATATAGACGCTGTATAATGCTGTCTTCGGATCAACTTACCTAAGATTTATTATTTTCCGAAAACTTATTTTTAGAGAAACATATGCTTGATAAAAGAATGTGGATTATTTTTTTAATTGTTTTTACCAACTTTTTGGGTTTTGGAATTATTTTGCCGTTACTCCCATATTATGTTGAAAGTTTGGGTGCTGGAGTTATTGCTATCGGTTTATTATCTGCTACATACTCACTTTTTCAGTTGTTGGCAGCACCTATATTAGGTGAGCTTTCAGATAAAGTAGGTCGTAGACCAATTCTTATTTTTTCTCTTGCCGGAACTACTATCTCATTTATTCTTTTGGGTTTAGCCAAGTCACTACCACTATTATTTATTTCTCGCATTATTGATGGTGCTTCTGGTGGAAACATTTCTACTGCTCAAGCATACGTAGCAGATATTACCTCTAAAGAGAATCGCACCCAAGGAATGGGTTTTTTAATGGCGGCATTGAGCTTGGGTTTTATTCTTGGTCCGGCTACCGGTGGCTTGCTGTCTCGTTTTGGTTATTCAGTCCCTGCTTATGTTGCTGCTGGGGTTTCATTAATAGCCACAGTTCTAACATATTTCTACTTGCCAGAATCAATTAAAGAAAAAAAGATTTTAGGTATATTGCCTCAAAAAAAGAGAAGAGCATTTTTTAGTTTTAAAGAAATCTATGAGGTTTTAACTCATCCCAACGTTGGCATAGTTGTCACTATCAGCTTTTTTATGATGTTAGCATTTTCTTTATTGCAAGGAACATTTGCTTTATTTACCGAACATACTCTGCATTTATCTGCAGAACAAAATGGTTATCTTTTTGCTTATCTTGGTTTGGTTGGAATAATTATCCAGCTATTTTTACTCAAGAGAATAATTCGTTTAATTCCAGAAAATAAGATAGTAGTAATAGGAATATTAATGATGGCAATATCTCTATTATTGGTAGCATTTGGTGGTAATATTCCATTTTTATTAGTTGCCATTACCTTACTTGCTTTTGCTAATGGTATTTCTAATCCAATTCTTGCTGGTTTGGTTTCTAAACTTTCACCAGACGATGAGCAAGGAAACATTATGGGTATTAGTCAATCTGTTGGTAGTATTGCTCGTATGATTGGTCCTATTGTCGGTACTATTATTTATGCAGAGCTTGGTGCTCAGTCACCATATTTATTTGGAGCAATTACCTTAATTTTGACAGCTATATTTGCAGCCAGATATCTCAAAGATCCTAGTTTAATCGAGCAGGTTAAAGCAAAAATTCATAACGTTCTTCAGCACTAAGCTGTGCAAATAAATATTAGTCTGATATAATTTTTCTCAACATCAAGAGTGGCAATGTTTATACATTGTCCAGCAACCGAGCCTTTTGGCAAAGGATACGGTGCTAGTTCGCTTAAGGGGGAATGATGTGGCCGAAATAGGCAAAAAAAATAAGTAACTCCTCCTTAATTATTGAGAGGAGTTTTTTTTATGCCACAATCATATATTTTTACTTCAGAATCAGTCTGTGCTGGTCACCCTGATAAGATCTGTGATCAAATATCTGATGCAGTAGTTGATGCTGTTCTTAAGCAGGATCCTAATGGAAGGGTTGCTGTAGAAACCCTAGTAACAGCAAATCAAGTGGTGATGGCTGGAGAAGTTACTTGTCTTGGTGAAAAACCAAATTATGAATTAATTGCCAGAGAAGAAATCAAGAGACTTGGATTTACTAAGTGGTTCCTTGGTTTTACTAATTTATCTCCAATAAATGTCTATATTCACAATCAGTCTCCAGAAATTGCCATAGGAGTTGATAGTGCTGGAGCTGGAGATCAGGGAATGATGTTTGGCTATGCTTGTCAGGACACAAAAAATCTTATGCCACTTCCAATAGAGTTAGCACATAAATTGGCTGAAAAAATAGATTGTGTTAGAGAAAGTAAGCAACTTTCATATCTTAGGCCAGATGGAAAAACTCAAGTTAGTGTTCAATATGAAAATGATAAACCAGTTGGTATTGTCCAAGTAGTTTTGGCTGTACCGCACCAAAAGAGTATGAAACTTGTAGATGTAAAAAATGATTTATATCAACAAGTAGTTTTGCCAGTATTAGAATTTTATGGTTTTTCAATTAATAAAAATCAATTAGTAGTTAATGGTACTGGGGCTTGGTATATAGGTGGTCCAGCCTCAGATACTGGAGTAACTGGAAGAAAAATAGTGGTAGATACATATGGTGGTTTTGCCAGGGTAGGTGGGGGAGCATTTTCTGGTAAAGATCCTAGTAAAGTTGATAGATCTGGTGCTTATGCAGCTAGGTTTATTGCTAAAAATATTGTTGGAAATAATTTAGCTAAAAAAGCTGAAGTACGTTTGGCATATTTTATTGGAGCACAAAAACCAGTTATGTTGGAGATAGAGACTTTTGGCACAGCCAAAGTTAGTGATAAAAAAATAGAAAAATTTGCCAAAGAACTAATTGATTTGTCTGTGGCTGGAACAATTAATTATTTAAATTTAAAACAACCAATTTATAAGCAGACTGCTGTTTATGGGCATTTTGGTAATGAAAAATATAGTTGGGAAAAAATAATAAATAGTTGAGTTATATGAAAATAGGGGGAGGCGTTGTGTTCTCTCCCATGCATGCTGAATTGATTTGTTTTGGATTACCAAGAAGCAAAGATTGGTGACAAATGAAGTTTTCCAATGATGGTCTCCTTTCTTGCCATGAGGCAGGGATTTTGTTAGATGATTCCATAAGCGAGTGCGAACGCTACTGTAGAAAACATTTAACACTCTCATTATGGGCCTTTATTTTGTTATTTACAAATAATTGATAGACTTATATTTTAATAAAAACATTACTATTAGTCTTTCAAAGATCTTGTAATAATTTATTTTTATGTTTTTTTCAGATCTGGTATTGATAATATATATATCCTATATAAAGTATTGACAATTCATTATGAAAGGACTATAATCCTTTTTTTTCTTCTCGCACTGCTCAAATATTACTAATTGGGGAGAAAAGAGAGAATTATGGCAAAAAAGGCAGAACACACAGAAGAAGTTCATAGACGATTAGGCCAAGGTGAAGTCCTGGCTATTAATCCTGCGGGTCAAATTATCGACCGTGATCCCTCCAACCAAATGAAATTAGCTCAAGAACTTGGTCTTACTAGACCAGTAGTTTTTGAAGAGCATCAACCGGCAGAATACACTCGTCCATTTGATGCTGAAGTAGCAATGTTTGTTCAAGGTGCTTTGCATTTGGGTGACATGACCCCAGCCTATGCTTGGGCCATGATCTGTGCTGATTTAAAGAAAATTGGTAGCAAAGCTAAAACCTTTACCGATGAAATTGCCATGGCAGCTCTTTGGAAAGAAAAACTCGGAGAACTCAGAGCAGCTTTTAACTTACCAGAAGAACATTTTTATATTGATACTACTGGTCCTATTTTACATGTCCATCCTTTGGAAGAATCTGGAAAAACAATTAGTCCAAGTGGCAATCCATTAAGTTTTGATATGCTAAGAGGTGGCTCACAAATGCTTCCAACTGATGTTGGCCGTGGTTTTGAAGCTATTCTTCCTACTCATTTTCAGAGTTCTGGTTACAACACTTCTGCTCATCCAGAAATGGATTCTTCAATGGGTCCAATGAGTGCTATTCCTAGAGTTTCTATTGGTCGCTATGCTCGTATTGGCGGTGCCTTTAACGTACAAGGTGGTGAAACTTTAAAAATTGGTGATAATGCTTGGGTTGGTCAAAAAGCCTACTTTATTACTCAAGAACATCCAGCCGATCTACCTTCTCAACTTGCTCGTGTCCGTCAATATACTAGTTTCCCAGGTGTCACTATTGGTGATTGGGCTTGGGTAGCTAAAGAAGCCAAAGTTCTTTATAGAACTATGTATGTTGGAGAGGGATCAGTAATTGCAGCTCAAGCTAAAGTAAATAGTTGGGTTGGAGATTATAGTTTAGTGACTGATGCTGGTCACAATACCTTTTATCCATTAAAAGCTTTTGTTTTAGGTGCCTTAGGAATTAGAGATACTGCTGAAGTTCTATCTTTAGATTGGAATAAAGTAGAATCTCTCTTCCAAGAAAAGTATGAGGAATGGAGAAAACAAGATCATACTCCTGACTCTAATATTGCTGAAGCTCTAGCCGAACTAAGAGAAAATCCTCGTCAAAGAGTTTTATTCATTGGTTGTCATAAAGAAGCAAATATTTTATCTGCTGCTAATGCCAAGGATGGTAAAAATCCACTTCGTCGTATTGACATCATGAGTCATGGTAGAGGTAAGCAAGCTTTCATCATGCAGGCTCTAAATGGTATGCGTGCTATGAACGTTCGTTTCCGCAACGTTGAAGACTTGGGTAATATTCCAATTGGTGAATTTTATGAAGAACCACTTTATGACATGGTAGTTGTTCAAACATCAGCTGCTGATTGTTGTGAAGGTGGACATCAAGTTTGTAAGATTTTTGAGGAAGCCAGTAGGTTAGTTAAACCAGGTGGTCGTATTATTGGTACTCTCCACGATGTTGATAGACACAGAGATGGAATGAGATTGCCAGAGTACGTAAACGTAGTTGGTTCATTACAAAATTCTAGCGACACAATGGCTGTTCACGCTCAAAGAGTCGCCTCAGGAACTCATTAAAGAATTCTTAAAAGGAACGATTATATGAAAGAAACAATCATTATCGATTTAGAATTTCTAGAAAAAGATGAAAAATTATCTGGAATAGATTTAATTTCCAAAGAAATTGATTTATCTCATTTAAAAGCTACTCAACTATTTTCTAGACCAGATTTACATCGCAGATTAGAAGAGTTGCTTAAGCCATTAGATATAGTTTTGGTGGTAGGTAGTGATGATTCTTTGCAATATCAAACTCGAGGTGAATTTTTGCCAGAGCATGGATATTTAATGCATTTTAATATTGCTACTTCAAAACCAAATCCTCATATCGAGCCTTTGCCAAAAGCTCACGATACTGCTTCAACAGAAGCTCTTTGTATGATTGAGGGTCAAAAACAATACGTTTTAGAGGCTGAGGCAGCTGTGGTTGGTGTTCTAGAAAATGGAGTAATGAAGCCTTTATATATTGGTACCTTGGTTGATTTTGGTGATAGAACTCCTCGTTTAGATGATACCGGCAGAACATATAAAACATGGACTAGTGGTATTGAAAATGGAGGATCTTCTGGTTTATCTACTACTTGGGTTCAAGTAAATGATTGGTCAGAAATTGCCGAAATCGAAATGGAATATTGGGTTTATGACCAAACAGGTGAAGTTGCTTTACATACTCCAAATGCTCAAGTTAATTCTTTAAAGCTTTGGGGTGAACGCTTAGGCAAATGGGTTGGTAATTATTCTCCAGAAAAATTAGCCAAACTAGGAATTGTTGAAGGCAAGCCATTTTTATTATCAACAGGTCAAATTTTACTTGAAGATGATGGTGCTAGATCAATCGATCCAGCTATTATGCCAAGTTTCACTGCCAGAAGTGTAATGAAGTTAGCTGAAAATAAAGTTGTTGAGACAGTTATTCCTGGAAAGACTGTGGCTAGAACTGAGGAAACTTTTGTTCCTACCAATGCTCCTTTGGATGGTGATTATTTTACCTACTTTACAAATTTAAACGCTGAAAAATTGGGCAAATAATATGGCAGAAAAAATAAGTAGATTACGTCAAGAATTTGATCTTTCTCTCGAAAGAGTAGATTGGACAAACAAAGAAGAAAAAAGAGCTTTTGAAGCAGAGTTGCGACAAAAAGGCTTAGTAGCTGCAGTGGCAAAAGATGGCGAGATCAAAGAAGTCATGCCTCTTAGTGAATGGACTCCAGATCATGTTTTTACTTTGAAATGGAATTCAGCTCCTACAACTCTTCCAGATGGTACCTATTATGAAGATCCACTTCCTCCAGATTGGTCATTAGTACCAAATTCAAAAGGAAGACTAGATCTTAACGACTTAGAGCTTTTGCATGGTGTTAAATACGCTATTGAAGGTGAAACAGCTATTATGGCTGTAGTTACCGAAGATGGTGGAATAAAAATCACTCACGCCGGAGTTTATCAAGACATTTCTAATAGAGATGTTTCTCCAGCTGGCAAAGTATGGGGTAGTGGTCCAGTTGCTGGTATGAGTCCCATGTGGGTTGAAATAGATGGCTGGGATGATTTTAATGGTGCTCAACTCAATGCTCAAATAGAAGGTATTAAAGCTGATGATGTAGCAGGTGATGCTCGTCGTGTGGAATCATTTCCAGCTGAAATCGAAAAATTAGCTCGTAATTGGCGTGAAGATCTAGAGAAAGTTTTACTTGAACATGAAGTTTATAAAGATGCCAAATTAAAACCAGGCACTCGTTTAATTTTTACTTCAGGTTTGCTTTATTGGGCACAAGAATATGGTACTAGATATTTTCAAACTGAGGTTACTCCTATTATTAATGCTACTGGTGTACTTTCTTTTCCAAATGGTATCGAAGTAGAAAGTATTATGAGTGCTCATACAGTTGAAAAACCAGATTATCAACCAACTGAAGATCAAAAAAGAGCTCTCAAACTTTGGGAAACCAATCGTTTAACTCAGGATGTTTCTGTTTCTGCTCAAAATGCGGATGAAGAAACTCAAGCTGGATATGTTAAAGATAGGGTTAATCAAAGAGATCCTAGTAAGTTGGGTAGATTAGTTTCTGAACCAAGTTTTGTTACTGCTAGTAATCCAGAAAAAGCAGAAATTCTTGAACTAATTCCAAGTATTGATGAACTTAGAACTCGTTATCAAGAATTATTAGCTAATTGGAATTATGGAGCAGGTTTGGACTTGCTTTTAGTTCGCAATGGCGACAGTACTCCTCAAAGAGCTGGCAAACTTCCTGGTGTAATTAATACCAACGATGGAATTCTTGACGACACTATTGCCAAGAGAAGTGCTCAACGTTCATATGATATTGCTACTCAGCTTTGGGATACTACTGCTCCAGATTTAGTAATTTCATCAGGTAGAACTTCTTCGTTAGCAACTATTGATGTTGCTTTATGGTCAATTGGTGAGCCGTTCCCAGTTTCAGCTATTGTTAGAGATTGGCGTTTAAATGAGCGTTCATTCGGAGTTGGAGTTGGACACAAAGCTAGTGAATATGGTGAAGAAGTTTTGCATTCATTTTCTAATGCCATAGCTGGTGGTGAAAATTTCTCATTTGTACATCTCAAAGCTTTGTCTTTTATGATTGATTTACTAGAAACAGTTAATCAGTTTTATCAGGAGACTGGTAGATCAATGAAGGTTGTTGTTTCTACTCATGAAGGTCCGATGCAGATTTTGCAGGCAATGCTTAAAGATTTGCAAAGTCCAGAAGAAATTTTTCAACCAATCGAAAGTACTCATACTGAAAGATTCATGCTAACTGAACCAATGAGTTTTCCAACTTATGTTACTGACGAAGAATTAAACGAAGGAATTCAAACTTCTCAATTAAATGAACTAGAAAAATTATGTGCCCAGGCTTTAGCGGCTGATTCTGATAGCTGTGCTGTAGCACTTTTTATTAATGAGCAAGAAAAAGAATAATAAAGGATATTATGTCTGACGAAAAAAAACCAAAACATCTTCTAGAAACAGAAGAACAAGCAGAGGAATGTAACTGCGATTTGCTTTATCATGTATGTGGTCATATGCTCACAACTGATACCGCTAGTTGCGCTGCAGCCATGCTGATTATTTATCAGTTAAAAAACAAATCAGGTCAATTAAGTGAAGGAGCTAGAGATGTTTTAGCTTTAGCAGAGGAAGATTTTTTGGCTGGCCAAGATTTGGAATGGGATAAGAGAAATATTAGACTTTGGGATATTTTGGAATACTTAGTAAATGGAGTTGGTTGTGAGTTTTTCACTACTGCTACTTTAGAAATTATTTCAATTGTTGCCGAAGATGATAGATTTGCTGTTAAAACTAGAGAAGGCTTAGAGCTTACTGAAGAAATGGAAATGATTATTCATTTTGCTCGAATTTGTGTAAGATAAGAATCTTATGTTTAAGAAGCTAAAAAATTATTTTAAGCAAAAAGAATGGCAGCTTTTTAACCCTATTTATTTAGGTTTAGGAACAGGTGTTTCTATTCCAGATATTGATATGGTTATTATGGCCTTCTTTTTTGCCAAAGGTTTTTCAGCAACTCAGGTTGGTATTGGTTTGTCTTTGCAATCATTATTTTTATTAATCGCAGAAATTCCAACTGGAGTTTTTGCAGATTTATATGGCAAAAGAAAATCTGTTCAAGTTAGTTGGTTGATGCAGTCTTTAATTTTTGGCTTATTTTTCTTTATTACTGAGCCTTGGATGATGTGGTTTCTTTTTAGTTTAAAGGGAATTGCTTATACATTTAGTTCTGGAGCTTTTGAGTCTTTACCTTACGACATTGCCAAAAAAGCTAAAAGAGAAGATTTGATTAATAAGTTTTATTCAACCTTTGAGTTTGTTTATCAATTTGCTACTGCTTTTTCAAATTTAAATGCAATTATCTTTTTGTACTTAGTTGGTGCTACTACTCAATATTTTGTTTTTGGTCAGAGTCACCAGGGTTTAGATTTTTTGTGGTTAACTGGTTGTGTGGGTTATTTTGTTGGTGCCATGATTCTTTCTGGTTTGAAAGAAAAAACCAGAAAAGTTACTTTTTCTTTAAAAAAGAATTTTGCTGATACAGTTAAAATTTCTAAACAAGCAATTAAATATACAAGTTCTCATCCAGTTGTTAAAAAATTATTATTTGTTGGTATTTTTAGTGAAGTGGTAAACCTATTTTTTTCAGATGTAGTTTATCAATCATTTTTATTGGATCTTAAATTGGATGTAAGAAATTTACCTATTATGGTTGCCTTGGGTTCTTTGATGGGGGCAGTTTTTAGTTTGGTACCTAAATATTTTAGTAAGAAATTTTCTTCAGAAAAAAAATATTTGGAAATCATGATGGTTGCTAGATTATTAGTTTTAACATCTTTATTTGTTGTTTCTGGTCCTATTGCTGGTTTAATATTTTTTGTAGTTTATTTCTCATTTAGTTCATTAATTTCTCCAATCATGAGTCCATTCAAACAATATTTTTATCAAAAGAATATGCGTGCTACTCTTGGTTCTTTGGAGAGTCTTGTGCGCAATATTATTTCTATTGTATTGTTTCCAGCTATTGGTTTTGCTTTGGATAATTTTGGTTCACATAAAACTGCTTTAATGGCATTTTTTCCTTTGATTTTGGTGATCTTAATTTTTCACAGCATTGAACAAAGAGAAGCTTTAAAGCATTAACCTCTTTTAAATTGTTTCAAATAAATATATGCTTGATTTTTGATGGCTCGATACAATCAAGAACGTTTCATGATTCTCGGTGAGCACTTTTATCAACCTCCTAGAAAAGGAGCTCACGAACGGGTTAAATCTATTCAGACAGATCCATATGGTGTTGATTGGAATAGAGTAATTGCTGGAGAAAGCTATGTTCCACAGATTCAAGCTGGCTTATTAGAGCTTTCTTCATTTGATTTCTTTGCGACTATGCGTAAAGAAATGGAAAATATATCTCCAGAATCTTTGCCTGATTTAGAATCAGCTTTGAAAGAAAGAGGAGTTGGAGATCCCTATCTTCATGTATTGTTGCCAGATCTTTCTTATGGAGACAAACAGATTTTAATTGGTGCTGGAGCAAAATTATTTGCTGAACAAGCAGGGCAATTGCCACAATGGTTTTGGGCACCAGAGACGGCTTTGGATATGGAAACATTAGAAGTTCTTTCTGAATTTGGTTATATCGGAGTAATATGTGCTCCTGAACAAATCGATGTTCCCAATAAAGAGATTGATGATCGGCCAGTGAAAATTCCTCTTCCCAATGGTAAGCAGTTTTTATTATTAGCTTTTGATCGACCAGTTTCTTCTGCTTTAGCTCACCATAAAAAAGAAAATGCAAATCAGTTTGCAGATGAAGTGATATTTCCTAGACTAGATAATTTACCAGCCACTTTGCCAATGATAGCTTTTACGGACGGAGAAACTTTTGGTCATCATTTTAAATTTGGTGATATGTTTTTGAGATATTTAATGGAGACTGCTTTGCCAGAAGCTGGAGTAGCAATGTTGGGTATTAATGAGGCAATGAGTGTCTGGGGTGAAGGAGATTTTTTGGAAGGTAATTTACGGGAAAGAACAGCTTGGAGTTGTCCTCATGGAGATTTGATAAGGTGGCATGGTGCTTGTCCTTGTGATGCTGGTTTCAATGGTAGTTGGAAAGCAAATTTTTCTAGTGCAGTAAGTCAGTTAAATGAGGTTATGACGAGAATAATAAGTATGGAAGTAGATGACTATAATAGTAAGTTAATTGATGATTTTGAACATATTTTTATGTATCAAGGTGGTAGTAGTGATCCAGAAACTTCTTTATTGGCTGCCAAGGCATCAGCTATGGCAGCAATGATTAGCTGTGGCACCTTTTTTGATAGTCCAGGTACTTCTGGGAGAATAAATATGTTATTTGTTAGGCAGGCTTTAGAGCATTTGCGAGATGCTGGTTTAACAGTGGAGGCAAATGAAATGTTGCAAACAGTTAAAAATGAATTGCATAATGCAATAAATCCTCATACAGGAGAGTATTTGGATGAGATGTTTGCTGATATTTTACAACTTCCAGAGATAAGTACTTCAGTTATTGATGAGTAAATTTTGCTATGATAAGTGTGTTGAGTGAAGAGAAAATTAGTTTTTTTAGTTTTGTTAAAATATAAATTATGCAAATATCGCTTTTACAATGGAATGTTTGGTACAAAGAGGACCCTGATAAAATTATTCAATTAATCAAAGAATTAAATCCTGATGTAATTTGTGCTCAGGAATTTATTCAGCATTCAAAACTTCAACCTCCATTGGATACTGCAAAATATATTGCTGATAAATTGAGCTATAAATATTTTTTTCAAGTTTCAGAAAGTTGGACAAATAGACCAGAAAAAGAAACTCAGGGTAATGCTATTTTTTCCAAACTACCAATTGTAAATAAGAGATTCGAATATATTCAACCACCCAAAACTAATCCTGTTAATGCAGCTGAAGAAGGTAGGGTTTATGTTGAACTAACAGTTGAAAAAGAAGGGAAACGAATTATTTTTAGCACAACTCATTTGTCTTATACGCCTTTTTTTGAAATGACTGAACAGCGAAAGAATGAAGCAAATAATTTATTAGAAATTTTGAAAAAGAAAAAACAAAGCTTTATTTTTACAGGAGATCTCAATGCTGCTCCAGATTCTTTTTTGATAAATTCAATAAATAATTTAAATAATTTAAAACATCTTGGTCCAGATTTTTCTGAGAAAACTTGGACCACCAAGCCTTTTGATAAAGATGGTTTTGCAGAAAATGAGCTCAACTGGAGACTTGATTATATTTTTGGCACAAAAAACATTGTGGTAGAAGAAATAAAAATAATTGAAACAGATGTTTCTGATCACTTACCAATATTTGCTAGATTAGTTATTTAATTTTTTAAAGACTACTTCTGTACTAGGGCCGCAATCCATTTGATGTTTTTGCGTCCACCTTTTCTGGAATAATTATCTTCAATGCTTAAAATTGTAAAACCAGATTCTTGTAAGAGTTTCTTTAATTCTGCTTTGGTAAACCAACGGAAGAATAGAGCTACATCATCAGAATGACCGTGAGCAACAACTTCTGTTTTTTTCTCGCCAGGTTGTTGTTTGACAAAGATATGGGCAATGCCATTATGTTTCATTACTCTTCTAAATTCTTTTAAGGCTTGTTTAACTTCTTTAATTGTTTCCAAATGAACCAAGGAAGCATTGGCCCAAACACCATCAAAGCTATTGTCTGGGAATGGCAGATCTAGAAAATTGCCTTTGATAAAATTTAGTTTTGGCTGGTGTTTTTTAGCCAGTTTGATTAAGTTACCAGCAAGGTCTAAGCCAGTTGGTATTAAACCTTTTTCAGCCAAAGCCATGCAGTCTCTTCCAGCTCCACAACCAGCATCTAAAATTTTGGCTTTAGCTGGGAGTTTCTTTGTAAATCTATCAAGTAAGAAGCTATCGCGTTTGTCTGCTACCTTTTGTGCATATTCTTCAGCGTGTGCTTCGTACCATTCAATTGTTTGTTTGAATCCAATATTATTATTTGCCATAGGTAAACATTGTAACATCAAGTATTTGGGATATAATACTGAATATTATGTGTAGCCAAACTACCGTCCAATATCATTGGTGGTATACCTCTCCTCGGGAGCTAGGTAGTTTTGTGGTGGCATAAAGTTTAAAACCATTTTCAAGATTATTTAACCTCCCTAAGGGAGGTTTTTTTGTGGAAAAATATGAAAAACCTTATTCTCCCTCCAGCTAGTTTTAGAACTCTTTATGCTTTTGGCAACAAACAAGCTATTGATCTTTCTTTGAGTGAAAATCCACTTGGTTGCTCTTTAGAAGTAATTAGGGTTATGAAAGAAATAACTCAAATAGATTGTTTTGATTACCCAGATCCAGATAGTAATCTAATCAGGGTTGATTTGGCTCAAAGATTTAAGCTTTCTTTAAAAAACTTTTTTATTAGCAATGGTTCTGAGTCGTTGATTCAGCTTTTACCTAGAGTTCTTATGTCAAAAGGAGAAGAAGCTATTGTTCCAGTTCTAACTTTTCCAATGTTTGAGAAGTCAGTGGCTTTGGCTGGTGGAATTGTTATTCAATCACCAATGACGAGTGATTTTTCTATAGATTTAATTGATATAAAAGAAAAAATATCTAAGGAGACAAAAATAATATTTCTTTGTAACCCCAATAATCCAACTGGTAAATTGTTAGCTAAAAAAGATATTTTGCAATTAGTTAAAAATACCAAAGCCTTTGTAATAGTAGATGAGGCTAATATCGAATTTGGTGGTGAATCGGTAATTAGTGAAGTAGCTAATTTTGATAATCTAATTGTTTTAAGAACTTTTTCTAAAGGTTTTGGCTTAGCTGGTCTGAGAGTTGGCTTTTGTGTTGCTAACCCACAAGGAGTTAATTTGTTGCAGATGATAGCCCAGCCTTTTGCGGTTAACAAATTTGCTCAGAAAGCAGTGATAGCTGCTTTAAATGACCAAGTGTTTATGAATAAAACAAGAAAATTTATGGTTAAAGAAAGATGTTTTTTAACAAGAGAATTAAAAAAAATGAGCTTTGAGGTTGTTGATTCTGAGGCAAATAATTTATTGGTAAAAGTTACACCATTATTTCTTTCTTCTAATGATTTTGTTGAAAAATTAGCTGATTTAAATGTTTCAGTGGTGAATGGTACGGCTTTTCCAGTTTTGGGTAATGATTTTGTTAGAGTGAGTCCTAGGACTAGAAAGATAAATAAAAAGTTTATTGAGGTAATAAGTAATATTTTGAACATATAATTTGAAATATGGGATATAATATAGTTCTATGAATTCAGCTCAAGAAAAACCAGAAAAATTTCTTTTTAATTCCGGTAGAGTTAGGCCAATAGAGGCACTTACTAATCTTCAGGAAACTGGAAAATATCATTATATGGTTCCTTGGAAAGTCACTGTTTTATCAACCAATGGAACTAGACCAGACGAGCAGGGTTATCGGGCCATGGTTTATACCCATGATCAGGTTGGAAAAGAATTACCTATTTCATCTGGATCAACAGATATATTTTTATCTTTAGAATTAACCCTAGGGGCTGGAAGAAAATTATTGGCAGATTTAGATAGAAGTAAGGAGCATGAGAGAGTTAGTTTCAAAGATGGTTCATATATTGAATTGCCTCTTAGTATTAGTGGTGATTTATTCAGACTAGCTTTGCGTTATATTGCTTGGGAAAATGATAGAGCTGGTTCCAAAGAACTTTTGTTGGCTGGTAGGCCTGTTTTTATGTCTAAGATGCCAGCAGCGGAGCAGGAGAATTTTGAGTTAGCACTATTTTTTGCTAGAGAAGTTGAGAAAAGTCCTGATAAATTTTTTAAGAGAAGCTAGAAAACTATGATTAAAGAGGATCTGCCAACAGAATTAGTTTACACAAATGAATTTGTTGGAAGATTTTTAGACCCATCTCTATATATTTGTCAGTTTGAAGCAAAGGATGATTTTGGTAAAGTTGTCGCCGATCTTGATATTAAATTATTGGAGAGTCGTGGCTTACAAAAGTTAAAAGAAACTCCAGATGATATGTTGGCCAGAATTAATTGTTTGCCTACTGCAGCAATGGTTGCCATTAATATTTTGCTTGGAAAAAGAACTTTTGGTTTTGGCAATGAAGCTTTAACTCAGGCTGATTTTTATCTAACTGGTGTTTTGAGTCATTTAAATGATTCTGGTGATATTGTTAATGGTGACTTCAAAAAGGGTTTGCCTTCTTTCCATTATGAATCTGGTGAAGCATATCATCAATATATTATTTCTTTGGCTAGAAGATTTGGTTTAGATGGATTGGTTTTAACTAATTTTTCTGATGCTAGTTTTGTGACTGATTTAATAAAATTGGGCGGGATAGTTCTTATTTCTTTGGATAATTTTTTTATTCGTGATGTAGTTGTTCCTGAATTGGGACTAAATAATTTATCTCCTGGAAAACATATTGAGATATTGCATGGAATGTCTGCTGATAAAGTAATTTATTCTGATGTAGCTAATCGCCGTGGTGATAGTATTTGGGATGGGAAAAATAGAACCGCTGATTTTGATCAGATTAATAAATATTTGACTTGTCCTAGGAAAAATGATTTTTCAACTAGAGCAATTATCCTGTTTCCATCTGAACTAAAATTAGAAAAATTAAGAGAGCGTTTTTCTCAAAATGGAAATATTTTAATTCCTTCTGAACATCCAATTCTTAGTAAAAGACAAGAATTATCTTTAAAAGATTGGAATATTGAGATGCAGCGTTTGTTTGAGGAAAAGGGTTTGGCTCAATGGGATTTGGCTGAATATTTGAAGTAATTAGATTAGAATTAACATATGGTAGCAACTGAATTATTACAAGGAGATCATAAGGAGGTTGGAGAATTTGCTCCCACAATTAATACTTTAGAAGATCTGAAAGCTTGTTTAACTCAATATGGAATTGATTTTTCTCAATGGGGTATTACCTCTGGTTCTAAGCCAATTGAAAGACTTTTTTTAGAAATACAAAAAGGTGATGCAGAATTATATGTTACTAGTGAGGGAAAATTAGTTCGTCGTATCGAGCAAGTTGGTGCTTATCTCTATACTCAAAATGAAGACGGAGAGACTTTTTTGCTTAGGGAAGAAAAACAAGTTTTTAATGATGGTCGCGAGCGTCGTCGCAAACTTGGTGGAGCTTCATTCAGAGAAAAATTGGAAGTGAAGATTGAGGGATATAATGCTGCTTTATTGAGGGGTTTAAAAGAGGAGTTGCCAGAAATTTTTGCTATTCAAAATGAAGACATATCTTTAATACCGCGTTATCCGTTTTTTCGTATTGATATGGAAGTAATTAAACATGTTGTTGATGAAGAGTCAAATTATGTACCTAGTTTTCCTGGGTTGGAAAATCATTCAAGAGAATATCACTATACTTGGTTGATTGATCCAAGGGCATATAGTTCAGATGGTTATCAGTCAAAAGAAAAAGATAAAACTACATATTTTATTTGGGAAAAAGTAGAAATAAATGATCCCCATTTGCCGCTAACCTCATGGCAAAGACTTACTAAAGCACAAAAAGAGCAAGCAATAAAGGTTTGGGAGAATTTTTCCATGACAGAGGAGATGAGCGCCGAGGTTATTGCTGAATATTTTTTTATTTTAGAGAGACTTCAGCAAATTGCTCAGCATAATCTAGGGCTTATTGATTATGGTAGCCCATTGGAAATTGAGCATGCTGCTAATTGTTTTAGACAATTAAATATGGAGAAAGATTTTCCTTATTTATTAAAGATTAAGCTTTGATTTTTTTCTCAAGTATTTCTCAAGATTGGCATTTATAATAAAAGATTGATATGAAGATTCTTGTTATCGAAGATGAAAAAAGAATTGCAGATTCCATCCGCAAAGGTTTTGAGTTGAAGTCTCTAGTGGTAGATGTTGCTTATGATGGCCAGACTGGTTTGGATTTTGCTTTAAATGAAAAATATGATGTGATTGTCTTGGACAGGATGCTGCCAGGATTTGATGGCTTATATATTTGCCAACAACTACGTAAAGAAAAAAATCATACTCCAATACTGATGTTGACTGCAAAGACAGAAGTTGTTGATCGCGTTGAGGGCCTGGATAATGGAGCTGATGATTATTTGGGTAAACCATTTTCTTTTATTGAATTGCTGGCTAGGGTCAGGGCATTAGCCAGAAGACCAAGTCAGGTTGAAAATAGTAGTTTGCTATCTGAAGATTCTCTTACTTTAAATACAAAGACATATGAAGTTTCAAGGACTGGTCAGTTAGTGAGTCTTTCTAAAAAAGAGTTTTCTTTATTAGAATTTTTATTACGCAACAAAGGACAAGTATTTACTAAAGAACAACTTACAGAGAGGGTTTGGAGTTTTGAAAGTGATATTCTTCCTAATACAGCACAAGTTTATTTAGGGTATTTGCGTAATAAAATTGATAAGGATTTTCCTAAAGAAAAACCATTAATTAATACAAGCAGAGGTTTTGGTTATAGGTTTGGAATTTCTGAAAAGAAAAGATAATGAAACAATTTTTGGCTGCAAAAATTCGCTTAACAATTTGGTATACAACCATCATTATGATGGTTAGTTTGTTTTTTACTGGTGCATATTATTTAAGAACTATTAGTATGATTCAATTTCAGTATGAACAGATAGAGTTGCGTTTTCAAAATAATAATCAGCCGATTGGCAATCCCAATCATGTTCCAAGACGCTTGCAGGTATTGGATGAAGATTTTATTGAGGTACAAAGATTTTTAAAAAATCAATTTATTATTATTAATACTTTGGTTTTTGTTTTAAGCGCTTCTGCTAGTTATTTTTTGGCTGGTAAAACCTTAAAGCCAATCCAGATATCTTTGTTAAAACAAAGGAGGTTTGTGAGTGACGCTGCTCATGAGCTTAAGACACCATTAACTTCTATGAGAGCATCTTTGGAGGTGCAGCTTTTAGATAAAAAACTTCCTAAAGAAGCAAGAAATATTTTACAAGCAAATTTAGAGGATCTAAAAAGTTTGATTTCTTTATCAGAAAATTTATTGTCTCTAGCTAGGACAGATGAAGGTTCTTTTGAGTTTGGTACTGCAAAATTTAGGGTTAATAAGATTGCTAATAGAGCAGTAAGGCATATTTCTTCTCTAGCAAAGAAAAAAGAAATTTCCATTCAATTGAATATTGAAAAGAACTTGGAAATGTCTAGTAATGAAAATGCATTGGTGGAGGTGCTATTAGTTTTATTGGATAATGCTGTTAAATATTCTTCTGCTAAAACCAAGATTGTGGTTGAGGCTAATAAGGATAATAAGAATGTTTTTATTACTGTAAAAGATCAGGGTAATGGAATTTCTAATGAAGATTTGCCATATATTTTTGATCGTTTTTATCGGGTTGATCAGTCAAGAACTAATCAAGAAAAGTCTGGGCATGGATTAGGGCTGTCAGTTGCTCAGGCAATTGTTCAACAACAGGGTGGTCAGATAAAGGTTTCTTCTTCAGAAAAAGGATCAATTTTTACTCTATTTTTTCCCTTAGTTTGAGTGTCATTCTCAAAGTTTTCTCAACAACATTTTATATATTCTTCTTAGTATAAATTTCTTCATGAAAGGAAGAATCTATGAATCGTAAAACAACAATTGCCGCTTTGGGTGCGTTGGTGGTGGGAACAGGAGTGCTTCTGTCAACTTCTCAAGCTCAGGCATTTTTTAGAGGCAGTGACAATCATCAGAACATGGCACAGGATTTGGCTGAGAAGCTTGGAAAAAGTGAATCTGATGTACAAAGTGCTTTAGACGAAGTAATGAATGATGGAAGGCAACAAAGGGAAGAAGCTTTTTCAGCAAGATTATCTAAGGCTGTTGAAGATAAAATCATTTCTGAGGATCAAAAGGCTTTGATTTTAGCTAAGAGAGAAGAGCTTAGAAGTCAATTTGAGTCTGAGAGACAACAAAGAGAAGCTCATCAAGCTGAATTAAAAACTTGGGCTGAATCAAATGGTATTGATCTGAGTTTTTTAGGTGAAATGGGTTTAGGCTATGGAAGAGGTGAGGGAATGGGTATGCACCGCGGTCGTTAAAGAATTTTAGTAGTCCATAGAATAAAAAAACACCTCTGACTTTAGTTGGAGGTGTTTTGGTATTATATATAAATATGTCTGGTTTTTAAATATTTGAAAATTCTACTTAATTAAGTAGAATTGTTTTTCTTTAAAAAATATATGTGTGGAGAGTAATATTAAAATGTTAGAAGAAGCAAGACAAGGATATGATATGAAAAATACCTTATCAAAAGAGGCTGCTGTTATTCATCAACAATGGGAGGAAATAGCGACGAAGCCACAAGAGTGGCTCCAGGATATTGAGGGTCAATTGGTGTTTGTGGCTGGTGGTGGTTTGCCATTAACATTTGGTAGTCCTGATTCTGAGATTTGGCGTTCAATTGAGAGTGCTGCAGAAAAGAATGGTGAAACTATTAATATTGCTGGGATAAGTTTTACTTTGGCAGAGCTTAGAATTATGGGTGATTTTTATCGTTTTACTAAAGAAAGTGGTTATTCATTGCATTGTATAGATGAGAGATTAGAGGATGATCTTGGTTCGTTGAACAATCAAGTTCATGAACACTGTGGTGCTTGCGCAGCTTCTCACGCTGCTATTGCTGAATATTTGGCTCCAGGATTAAATGTTGAAGATCTTTTGGTTAAGGAGTTGGGTGAGGATGGTAAACAAAGTATTTATAAGCAAATGGAGGCTCATCATGCTTCTATTGCTGTTGCTATTGATTTTAGTGGTGATGAGGCTGTGGTTGATCCTGCTAAGCGTAGTAAGTTGATGAGTAGTAAGGCTCTTGCTTTTCAAGTTTCTTTGCCTGTTAATTTGATTGAGAATTTTTTGACAGTTAGAGGTAATCAAGATGATGAGAGAGAAATGCTTTTGCGTACTTTGGTAAATTGGAATGTTCAGATTGCTCGCAATATTATTGGCGGAGGACATAATTCTCTGCAAGCTCAGGCTGGTGAAACAATTTTTATCATGGATCAAAGGGATGTGGCCGGTAATCCATTGGTGGCTGAGCTTAGAAGAAATATTAGTGGGGTTAAGCATTTGAGTGAGTTGGTGATTGAAGATTAGTTTTTTTAAATTTGTGTTTTAATGGGAGTTTTTCTTTTTTAAGAAAGGCTCCCATTTTTTATTGTTCTTTGTATTAAAATATGAAGGTAGATGCCAGTAGATAATAAATTTTCTCAGCTCAATCGCAAGGCTTATAACCAGATGGCTAGTAGGTATTTTGGTGAAAGAGGTCAGTTGCGTAGTGATGTTTATGTGAGGAGGTTTGAAGGGGTTTTGCCTAGGCAAGCGATGGTGCTAGATGTTGGTTGTGGGGCTGGTGTTCCTGTTGATGATTATTTGATAAAAAAGGGTCATTTGGTGACTGGTATAGATATTTCTGAAACTCAGATTCAATTAGCAAGGAAGAACTGTCCTAGGGGCGCCTATTTTGTTAGGGATCTGTTGAGTCTGAAGGATAGGGAGTTTCAGGTTGATGGAATCATCTGTGTTTATACTCTTTTTCATTTGCCTAAGGAGAATCATTTGGATTTGTTAAGGCTTTTTTCTTCTTTTTTGTCAGTTGGTGGAAAGCTACTAATTTCTATGGGTGTAGATGATTTTGAAGGTGAGCATGAGCTTCATGGAGAAAGGGTTTGGTCTAGTCATTATGATGCGAATAGAAATAGGGAGTTGGTGCAGATGGCTGGCTTTGAATTGTTAATGGATAAGGTTGATCGTACTGGTAATGAGGAGCATTTGTTTGTTTTGGCTTCTAAAATGTAGTGTGGCAACTTTTTTTATCTGATATTTTTTGATGTATAATGATCGTATATGTCACAAAAATTGCTTGAAGCCATAGAAGATGCACGTATGGTTCTCTCTACAATGAGAGAACGGGCTAAAGATCTTGGTATTCAGGGTGTGGCAGAGGTTTTGACTTTAGATTTGGTTAGAGAATTATCAAATATTTCTGATGAGGAGTTTGCTGAGCTTTCTCTTTTTGAGTTGTTGAGTGAGTTGGTTGGTGATAGTGATAGTAATTCTTTGGTTGCTGCAGTTTTAATTGATGTTATTGGTAAGATTGAGCGTCGTCCTGATAAAGAGAATAGAGGGATTGATGATGAGGGTACTAGTTATGGTGCTTTTGCTACTGGTAAGTTATTTCAGTCTTTGAGGACTGGTGAGAATTCGGTTGGTGATAAGCCCGTTAGAAGGGGTGAATCAGCTGCTAGGGGTTCTGCTATATTTAGAAGGATTGCTACCGCTTTTAGTGGGGGTAGTGAGACTGAGGATCTGGATGTTTCATTGATGGGTGCTCGGGCTTATGAGGGTATGTTGATTGCTCGTTGGCAGGCTGAGTTTGATAGGGAATATAATTTTCCAGGTGCTAAGGTTTTGGGTGAGAAGGCAGATGAAGCTGCTATTAGAGAGCAGTTTACTGTGTTTTTAAGGTCTGATGAGGAGATTGTTGAGTTGCGTTTGTTGAGTGGTGCTGTTGTTCTTGTGCAAAAGAGTATCTAGATTGACATATATTGATATATTAAAGTATAATACTGTCCTCAGAACAGCCTCGAGTAGACAATATTAGTATCTACTCTAGCAAAACAGGGCAGGTATGAAAAAAATAGTTAGTATTTTTCTAATTTTAATTGGTTTTTATTTCTCTATTTATATAGCTAAAGCAAATACTGAGCCAAACATCAGAATTTGTCATGCCAGTGACTCTCAAACAAATCCATATGTGGAAAATACAGTTGATTCTGATTCAATAATTAATCTACCAAATGGACATAATTATCATAATGGAGTTGTTTGGTACTCTGGTATAGCAGATCATTCTTGGGGAGATATTATTCCCTCTTTTAGTTATTATGGTTGTCCAACAGATAAATCTTTATATACTAGTGATTCTAAAAAAGATTGTGAGATTGGATCTGGAAACGACAAAAAATACACAGACAAAGGAAATTATGTTTATCCAGGAAAAAACCTAACAACAGAAGGCTTGTCTATATATAATGCTGGTTGTAAAGTTCCTGGAGAACCAACTCCAACACCTACCCAAGAACCAACTGCTACTCCAACTCCAACCCCTACTTTAACTCCTACCCCAACCCCAACCGATGGACCAGAATATTGTAATGATGAAACAGCTACAAACTATGAAGAAGAAGGTGAATGCGAGTATCCAGAAGAAACTCCTACCCCAACCCCAACAGATGAACCTGAAGAAGGCAAAACCTCAAACTTAGGATATGACATAAGCTGTAATGGAGAAGAATTTATTGCAACCTTTGACTTAAAAGAAAATGGAACAGCAACAAAAAACATAATAGTAACTTTCAATTACAATGGCTTAACAAAACAAGACACCACCAATGCTGATGGCCGTGCTAGAGCAAGCTTCCCAAAACAAGGCAGTTACGACCTAAAAGCTACACCAGAAGGTGGTTATTCAGCCAAAACCATGAAAATTAACATGCCAGAAAACTGTCCAGCTGGAGAATCCTCAGAACCAGGAGTCGGTGGACTAGTCCTAGGTGCAACCACCCAAGGCCAAGTCTTAGGCGCTTCTACCATGGCAAACACCGGTATAGCAGAGGACATACTAGCTTTAAGCTCATTGGCTTCTGGTATAGTATTGTTAGCTAATGCCCACAACAAAAAGAAAAACTAGTTTTTCTAAAAAACAAAGAACAAAGAAACAGCAAGCGAACAATTCGTTTGCTGTTTTTGTAGGTTGGATCCTAATTCTTTGGAGCAGTTTCTACTTTGCTAGAAAATACTTTTGGCAACAATATACCACTCTAAAAATTATTCCTAACGAATCATATTTTGTAACCAACATAGACTTTCCTAGTCTAAACACAAATAAAAATGTAGTTACAACCCACGTAAAAAACGGCGAATGGCTACTAGTAGATGGGTCAGCAAACTACGTTTATGAATCAGCAAGACCAGGAGAAACTGGATCAACAATTATCTACGGCCACAACACCCCAAGTGTTTTTGGTAATCTAAAAAACCTACAAATTAATGACAACATCATCCTAACAACCAAAAATGACAAACACTTCTATTACAAAGTCTCTGCTAAAAAAATCGTTAACCCAGAAGAAGTAAAAGCCTTAATTAAAGACGAAGAAACTCTAATCATATACACCTGCATTGGCTTTTTAGATAGCAAACGCCTAATCATCGAAGCCAAACCATTATTTTAAACACAAAAAAGCCCCGGATTTACCCAGGGCTTTTAAATTTCTTTCTTTCTTATTTACAACTAACGAGAAACTTGAATGGTAGCAGCATTCTCAGCGGCAGTTGAATAAACAGTAACCATATTATTGGAGTCTACATCAACACTATAACCGGTATTTGCGGCAGAGCCACCCTGAGGATCAAGAGGCATGGACTTAAGATATGGAGCTAAAGGACCAGATAGATTAACACAGGTCCCACAACTACCGACCTCAGTACTAGACATACCTGCAGTTAGTCCAGATGGCAAAGCACCATCATTATCTACAATGTATTCATGAACAGCTGTTAACACATTATTAACATCTGACCATCTTCTGGAATTTCTAGCATCAGCAAAACGCTGAACTGGATCAAGAGATACAAACACTAAGACCGCAAGAATAGCGATGATAGCAATAACAATCAAAAGCTCGATGAGGGTAAAACCCTTCTTACTATTTTTAATTAACAATTTTTTCATTGGGCAACTTCCTTTCGTTCGCCTAACGTAACTACTACATCGTATTGATTTTCAGTGGACAATTCAACTAGATCACTCTCGAACTCAAAATCACTATTAAGAGCTCTAATAATGTCTTTATATACAGACTGACTTATTCCAGTTTTCATTGCTACTGAAGAAAACTGTGCTGCCTCAGTAGCATTGTCTGTTTCAATGTTAGTAAAACCTTCTGCTAACAGAGCTTCTTTAGCCCTATTTGCTAAACCAGTCGTTTTAGTGCTATTCATAATTAAAACAGAAAAACTATCCAAAGGAACTATTTCCACAGTTGGAACAGCAGTTGGTTCAGAAACAACCTCTTTTAATTCTGAAGTAGGAGAAAGCATTTTCTTAGAATTAGAAGACTTTTGTAAAATAACAGCGATAAGTAATAAAATTAAAATTCCCAACAACCCCAATAATTGAGGGACTTTTGACTTACTCTCTTTTCTCCCTTCAACCAAGGGCTTATCTTCTTTATTTTCTTCAGCGAAATCAATACCCCCCTGAGCCTTTGGAGGGATTAAACCCAAAGTATCCTCATCTTTACCATTTAAAGAAATCTTGGCAAAAGCTGCAAAATCATTATCAGTTTTTGGCAAAAACTCTAGTGGATAAGTACCCTCTAAAATTAAATTTGTTTTTTGAATAGCATTAATAAACTGTTTATAAATCTCAACCACCGGAGCAAAGAATAAAATCTTTTTCTCATCTTTAGTAATTAAAATCTTATAATCCCACCATTCATTTTCTAGTTTTTCTGGAACAATACCAGAAACCATACTCCTAACTTCTTTTCGTTTTGGAACAGTAATTTCTTTTAATGGCAAAATCATGGCATAACAAATACTTGTATCCAAAAGCAACCTTATTTCCTTAACCTTAAAAGTATTAGGAATATCTTTTAGGATACTTTCCAAATCATCCTTATTCCAAGGAACCTCTGCCTTCATCAATGTTTTACCACTATTATTAAGCTTATGAATCTCTAGAGTAGATCTTTTTAAATAAATAATGGTCTTGATTTGGTCAAACATATTATTGCACTTCTTGATAATTGGTTAGTGAGAGACCAGTACCTTCAATTTCTACTACAGCTTGAATACTCCTAGTATAGGATGGTACTCCACTTAGGATTGTTACTATATTAATAGTCTTTTGAGTGGCACTCCCAGCTACACTAATGGTACAGGAGCTATTACCGATATTCAATGATTCTCCAGAATAATTACTATCTAATTTAATTCTTAATAGAGCATTTTCCAAACAACCATTGCTTGCTACTAACGTCTCTTGACCCTTTTTAGCACTAAGAAGATTTTTTGCTGTGGTCACTGAAATTAGAACAGAAGAAATTACTAGAGACATAGTAATAGCACTAATAACTAAGACAGCGGTGAAAGCGATATATCCTGAAGGATGGTTGTTTGATAATCTATTTTTTTTCATGTTTCATATATTTATGGTTTACAACAACACGTATCTGCACTAGCTCCTCCATTACAAAATATATCACCAGCAGCAACCCTAGTTTCTCCATTGGCATTACAACTAGCATTATTACTTCTACAAGCTGAAGTAGAATAATTGTTTTGTTGACAAACCTGCAAGCATGAAGTTGGGGGAGCCAAAGTTGGAGTAGGAGTTGGAGGAGCTATCGTTGGAGTAGCAGTTGGACTTGGCGGAGAAGTTGGTGTTGGAGTGGGAGAAGCAACAGCACTAATTAAAGTTATTTTAGCTTTAGCAAATGAACCATCTGCAAAGTAGAAAGTTAAATCAACCGGAATATTTGACATCGAACCACTAAAAGAAAAAGAAAATGCAACATTAACATTTGGCAAAAGAACTTCATCTATAATATCTATGGTTGTTCCGCTGCTAGCAGTTCCACTCCAAATATTAGTACCACTGCTAATGTTATTAATATTGTTAGCACCAGTCCAACTAACACCAATTGCTGCCAAAGTATTATTTGTAGTAGCAATATTTTTCAGAATAATATTTTGGATAATAAAACTATTTCCTGAGAGATTTGTTTGAGATAAATCTACTGTCACTTCTCTAGCTTGATTAAACCAACCTCTCAATTCATTGGCTTGTGACAACTCCAATTCAGTACTAAATTGTGGCGAAGCACTAAGACCAGCAATTACTAAATGCGTGTTGATACTTTGACTTTGTTGATTGGCAGAAGTATCAGTAAATTCTAGAGTAGCAATACCAACCTGATTGGAATTAATTGGAAAGGCCACGCCACCATTAATGGATTTATTAATATTTTGGCCACTTAAAGTATAGGTAATGGTATTACCATTCAGCTGAGTAGTTGAAAGAGTATTTATATTTAATATTTGAGCATTTTTAGCAGTTTGCAAGGTATTTTGGATATCGCTTAAAATTAGCGAGCCATTCTGTGCACTAATTTTTTGGATTACTGATTTTTCTCTTAAATAAATCATGTTCCAGGCGAAGGATATAGCTCCAACCAAAACAATACTAGTCAATGCAATATAGAGAATTAGCTCGATCAAGGTAAATCCATTTTTATTTTTTAGATAGCAATTTATTTTTTTCTTAAACATATATTTATGGTTTACAACAACAAGTATCTGAGTTTGGTACTTGGCAAGAAGAATTACCACCAGGAGTTGATATTTCCCCAGCATTTTTACATTGAGTAATATTTTGTCTACAAGTACCAGTAGAGTAGCCATTGGTAATACAGTATGGAGCACAAGAAGTAGAAATTCCTGGAGTTGGAGTAGGCGTTGGAGGAGTAGTTGGTCCTGGAGGCAGAGTTGGAGTAGGCGTTGGCACACTAGGATTAGATGTTTTTACCAGCTCAGTTAGTTGCCAGTTTGTCACATAAGTAACAAACTGTACGTTATTATTTCTATTGGGACTTGGCTGCCATTTGACTGAGACAGTAATTTTTTTAGTATTATCATCTATAGTTCCGCCACTAGCTACGATTACATGAGCTCCATTTCTTTGAACAGTTTCTACAGTAGTAGTTCTAGTAAATTTTCCTGACGAATCTTGATCAGAACTACCACTAAAAATCCAGTTACCACCGCTTTCAGCCAATCCATGAATACCAGTGGTTATAAGGGTCCAATCTCTATTTTTCATTGAAAGAACAGCTTCATTGCCTTGCTCAGCAAAAGCTTGGGCTTTGGTTTGATCTTGAGTTAAACGTCCAATGTTAGTTGATCCAATTACCGCTGAAATAGCAGTAACACTAATAATTACAAAAATACCCACAGCAACCAAAACTTCAATAATAGATGAACCAGTTAATATGGTTTTTTTATTGAACATCTACTACTCCTGATGTCTTAACTAAAATAGTTCTTTGCAAGCTTCCAGATCCATCAAGCACAATGGTATTTGCAGCATTTGGCAAACCAGTTACTTTAGTAAATACTACTTCTGTATTGGTAATTGAAAATGAATTAGGGTAAGCAAATCGCTCATCAAAAGAAGTATCTCTGGAAGCATAAGAATTACCTTTAAAAAGAGTAATAAAGCCCGAGCCAAAATGAACTCCCCAATTACTATTTTCCTTTCCAGCAATACTATTAATTCTTGCTCCTTGCAAGGCAATTATTACTTCATCTGTTTTTGTTCGCAGAGTATTTCTATTTAAAAGACTAGATCCCATTGGTCCAATAGTTGCACCAAGAATAGTAGTGATTGCTATTACTATAAGTAGTTCTATTAAACTAAAACCGGTATTTACTGATCTTATTTTCATTAGCGCAACTGCGAAGTAATTCCATAAATTGGAGATATCACTGCTAAAGCAATGAAGCCTACCATTAATCCTACAAACAATAGCAAGAGAGGTTCTAGCAGTGTTGTAATATTTTTTGTTTGAGAATCAATTTCTTGTGCGTAATAATCTGCTAGATAAAGTAGGGTATCATCAAGTTTTCCAGTTTTCTCACCTACAGCGATCATATGAGAAATGAGAACTGGAAATTCACCATACTTCTCTTCGATCATAACTTCACTAATCTTTTTACCAGTAGCTATTTTTTTTGCTATTTGAGTAGTTCTGGCTTCAAAAGTTAACTGAGAAAGAGTTGAAGCAGTAGTAATTAAGGCAAGATCTACTGGAACACCACTTTTAATTAACATTCCCAGGTTTCGACAAAACTGTTCAAGCTGGGCATAAAGAGCCAATGGCCCAACCGCTGGAATTTTTGTCATTAAATCTTGAATATTTTTCTTAAAAACAGTTAACTTTGCATATAGAACTGTTGCCAATAACATCAATAAGAATCCACCCAAAAATATCCAGACTCCATAATCACGCATAATTGCTGCAAACCACAATAAAACCTTTGTAGTTGCTGGTAGTTCAAAATCCAATGAATTAAATAAGTCTATTAGCTTTGGGAAAACAAAAAGACTCACACCACCACCAACTCCAAAAGTAGCTAAAAGTACAATGATTGGGTAAAGCATAGCAGCCTGAACCTTTTTCTTTACTTCGCTAGCTTTTTCCATATGCATGCTCAGGTATTCAAGATTCTCTTCTAAAGTACCAGATTCTTCAGAAACCTTTACCAAATTCACATAAAGAGCACCAAAGGTATACTCAAAAGGTTTTAAAGCTTTTTCTAGGCTTTGGCCATTTTGAATATCTTCCAAAACTATAGTGAGTATTTTTTGCAGACTAGAATTTTTCTTATTTTGTTCTAAAAGAGTAAAAAAAGCTTCTTCCAACGGAATGCCAGCTTTTAACATTGTCGATAAATGTTTGGTAATAACAATTTTTTCAGCTGTTTTTATTTTTGGGTGGGCAGATAACAACATTATTTTTTTATTCCTTAATTACTCTTAAAACCTCTTCAATAGTTGTAATTCCTTCTTTAACTTTTTCTATACCATCATCCATCATGGTGGTCATTCCATTTTTAATTGCAATCTGAGCAATTTCCTCTGCATCCTTGCGCTCCATAATGGCATCTCTTATTTCTTCATTT
Organism: Candidatus Pacebacteria bacterium CG2_30_36_39; assembly: GCA_001873435.1. Lineage (GTDB taxonomy): Bacteria > Patescibacteriota > Microgenomatia > UBA1400 > PJMF01 > CG2-30-36-39. The sequence continues at coordinate 1,887 of MNZB01000004.1, read as the reverse complement.
AGAACCATAACCTCGTAAATTCCAATTCTATCTTTGTATCCAGTGTCATGACAAACTGGGCAGCCTTTTCCTATATAAACATCTTTTTTGTCTTTATTCTCAAATAGACTTGTGATTGCACTTGTTGGCAATGTGTCTTTCAAATCATTTTTATCAATATTTTGAGAAACCCTACAGGCTTGACAAATTTTTCTTACTAACCTTTGAGCAATTAAAACTTTAATGGTTGATGAGATCAAAAATGGCTCAACACCCATATCTATTAAACGAGGAAGACTTGTGGCTGCATCATTAGTATGAAGTGTTGAGAGGACTAGGTGTCCGGTCATAGCTGCATTGACAGCAATATCAGCAGTTTCATCGTCTCTAATTTCACCCACTAACACAACATCTGGATCTTGGCGAACAATTGAACGTAAACCAGCCGCAAAAGTTAGATTTGTTTTAGGATTAACTTGGATTTGATTAACACCCTCAATGTCATATTCCACAGGATCTTCTATGGTCATAATATTTATTTTTCTAGTGTTAATATTTTTTAAGATTGCGTAGAGGGAAGTAGTTTTGCCAGATCCAGTTGGACCAGTGGTGAGAATCATTCCATGAGAACTCTTATATGCTTCGGAAATTTTTTCTAGATCTTTTTCTTTTATACCCAAATCAGTCAAAGAAAGTTTTCTAGATCTTTCTGAGAGTAAACGCATAACTACTTTTTCACCATCAGTCACTGGAACTATTGAGACACGAATATCTAGTTCTTCATCTTCACCTTTAATTTGAATTTTTCCATCTTGAGCGGCTTGGTGTTCATCGGTTTTTAAATGAGACATAATTTTTAGTCTCATGACCACTTTGGAAAAAACTTCAAGTGGAATTTGTAGAATATCCTGCAAAATTCCATCGATTCTAAGTCTTACCAAAGCTTTTTCATCTTCTGGCTCAATATGGATATCTGAGGCTTTGTTTCTATCAGCATGACTAATTATCTTTTCTACTAATTCAATGATTGGTGGAGAATTGTGTTCTTCGTCGGTACCATAAGTTGTTTGCTTTGCTCTAGTTAAAATTTGTTCAAATTCATTATCGCTATCTTGAATATATGAATTAAACATGTTTTCCAGATCTTTGTTCGTGGTGTAAAAAACTTTTATTTTTAGGCCAGTTTTTTTATTTAAAAAATCTAGAAATGTTTGATTTGGTTTTGTTCTAACAGCTATTGAAAGTGCATCGTGGTCTTTTTTGAATGCAATGGCTTTTTGTTTTTTTGCAACTTCTAAGGGAATTATTTCTCTAACTTTAACTTCAATATTTCTATATTGAAGTTCAGCAAATGGTAAATTAAGTATTTCAGCCTCAACAATTCCTAGATTTTTTTCAGAAATAATATCTTTTTCTAACAAAAGATTTCCTAGATAAATTTTTTGTTTTACAGCATCAGTAAAAAACTTTTGCAATTCTCCATCATTAATGATTTTTAAATCTTTGATTGCATCTAGTAATTGTTGGTTTGTTATTTCATTCATAGTTTGAGCAGACTGGCTACTTTATTATAGATTTCTTCCATGGTTGTATCGCTTTTAATAATAAAATCGTCTGCACCATTTTGAGTTGCTCTTTCCACGTCCTCTTTTTGCCCTAGGTTTGAAGCAACAATAATAGGTATTTTTTCAAATTTTTTATTTTTTTTAATTTCAACCAAAGTGGTGAATCCGTCCATATTCGGCATAACCAAATCTAACAAAATAATGTTTGGAGTTTTTTTACTAAGAATATCTAGTACCTCTATGCCATCCCCAGCTAGTAAAACATTAAATTCTTTTTTTTCGAATTTAACTCTATAGGCATTTGCCAAAAAAATATCGTCTTCTGCAATTAATATTGTTTTCA